>JAAWAN010000019.1 GCA_022792175.1 Provencibacterium sp. | reverse complement strand
CTTCTGCATTTGGAGCGGATTACGAGGCTCGAACTCGCTACCTCCACCTTGGCAAGGTGGCGCTCTACCAGATGAGCTAAATCCGCATATACTGCGCGCATACCGCCGGGAGGAGTGCGCGCCTTTTACATCAGTAACAGCTACTGCCCGGCCTATCTGGTGCCTTCGGTCGGAATCGAACCAACGACACGAGGATTTTCAGTCCTCTGCTCTACCAACTGAGCTACAAAGGCAAACATGGCGACCCGGATGGGGCTCGAACCCACGACCTCTAGCGTGACAGGCTAGCGTTCTAACCAACTGAACTACCGGGCCAACTCTTGGTAAACCCTTGACCGGGTTTACCAGCTGAAGGCCTCGAAAATCGATTCACTTTCAGCAACGAAACTTATTATACAGGATTGCCGCAGGAAAGTCAAGTGTTCACAGCAATTTTTTGCGGCCTTTTTATAAAATTGTCCTTTTTTCCCGTCCGCAACCTCAAGTTTACACCGAAAACAGCAAACGCAACACAAAAATAGTAGAAACAGCGGGCGGGAAACAGTAAAATAAAGGAGCATTTTCAGTTTAAAGGAGGAACAAACCCTATGAGCTTTGGAGAAAATCTACAGTACCTGCGCACAGAACAGGGGCTGACCCAGGAGCAGCTCGCCGAGCGGCTGGAGGTCTCCCGCCAGTCGGTCTCCAAATGGGAGAGCGATGGAAGCTTTCCGGAAATGGAGAAGCTGCTGGCACTCTGCGACCTGTTCCGCTGCAGCCTCGATACCCTGCTGCGCGGAGATGTAAAGGCTGCGCGCCAGGCCGATTCCGCCGGCTATGACAGGCACATGAACCACTTTACCCGAATGATAACTACCGGGGTTTCGCTGTGTATCTGCGGCTTTTCGGCCGCCGCGCTGATGGAGCCGTTCTCCGGGGATGAGCGTTGGAGCGGCGTTCTGTTTCTGACGTTCGTTCTGGTCGCGGTGGTGTTCTTCATTGTCGGTGGGATCCAGCACCATGATTTCTGTGAACACAACCCCCATATCGAGCCGTTTTATGATGAAAAGGTCTTGGCAGCCTGGCGGCAGCGCTTCCCTGTCTTCATCGCAGGAGGGATAGCCGTCTGCATCGGCGGTATTATTCTGATGGCGCTGATGGGCGGCGTCTCGCTGGGCGGGCTTTCGCCGCAGAAAAGTGAGGACCTCGTAGGAGGCTTCGGGTTGCTGCTCATTGCGGCAGGCGTTGGGCTGCTGGTTTATGGAGGCATGCAAAACGACAAATACCATATTACAGAATATAACCGGGAGCGGGAAAATGAAAAAAGCCCGCAATCCCGGCGCCTCAGCCATATCTATGGGGCCATTATGCTGGCCGCCACCGGTGTTTTTCTCACATACTGGTACTTCTGGAAAATGCACAGCTGGGATGCCGGCCGTTATCACGGCCTAGGCTTCGGAGCCGCTTTGATTTTCGGCCTCGGTGGGCTGCTGTGCGGCATTATAAACCAGCTCTTCTCCCGGGAGAGGAAGGATAAATAGCCGCTTCTCTTCCTGTTTCTCTTTAAATGCCAGCCGCCTGCGGGCCTCTTTCGGCCCGCAGGCGGCTGCGGTTTCTCTGAAAACAGGCGGTGCGGCCGGGATTATCCCTTAATCGCCCCGACCATGACCCCTTTGACAAAATATTTCTGCAAAAAGGGATAGACGCACAGAATCGGGAAGGTGGCAACCACGATCAGCGCATATTTGATAAGCTCAGCCATCTGCGCCATCTCGTCGGTGTCAATACCGCCCATCATATCCCCGCTGGCCTGGGTGGCAAGCAGAATGTTGCGCAGCACCAGCTGCAGCGGGAACTTGTCCCGCGTCTGCAAATAAATTGAGGCATTAAACCAGGCATTCCAGTGCCCAACGCCATAGTAGAGCACCATGACCATCAGCGTGGGAACGGCCAGCGGGAGCATGATTTTAAACAGAATAGTGAAGTGGCTGGCCCCATCCAGCCTGCCGGACTCTACGAGGCTATCCGGTATCGACTGAAAGGCGGTCTTCATGATGATGAGGTTGGTGGTACTCAGCGCCGTTGGAATCACCAGTGACCAGAGCGAGTCAAACAGCCCAAGATCGCGGATGTTCAGGTAGGTCGGCACCAGCCCTCCGTTAAAATACATCGTAAAGATAATAAGAAAGGTGATCGGCGTTTTGAAATAGATGTTTTTCAGCGAAAGGAAGTAGGCGCCCATCACCGTCAGCGTAAGGTTAAAGCAGAGCCCCACCACCAGAATAAACAGCGTATTCAGATATCCCCTGCCAATCATCGGATTATCAAGCACCGTTTCATAGGCTGAAAGGGTATAGGGGGCCAGCGGCTTTAGGAGAGCCTGGGTATTCAGCGAAAGCTCCACGGGGTTGCTGATCGATGCAATCAGCACATAGTAAATCGGGTAGGCTGTTACAAAAATCAGCAGCAGCATAATCAGAATATTGCAGATGCTGAATATCCGGTAGCCGGTTGATTTATCCTCCACCTTGTTCCTCTCCTTTCTACCACAGGCTCACTTCGCTGGCCTTGCGGCTCAGGCGGTTGAACAGGATAATGAGCACGAAATTGACCACCGAGTTAAACAGTCCCACCGCCGCGCTGTAGCTCCACTGGAACTCATTGAGGCCCTTGCGGTAAACAAAGCTGGAGATGACGTCTGCCGTTTCATAAATCGAAGGGTTGTACAGCAGGATAATCTTCTCAAACCCGACGTTCATCACACTGCCCAGCCGGAGCAGCAGCATGATGATAATCGTGCTGGAAATCCCCGGCAGGGTGACGTACAGCGTCTGCTTCCAGCGGCCCGCGCCGTCGATGCGGGCCGCCTCATACAGCTCCTGGTCGATACCGGTCAGCGCCGCCAGATAGATGATAGCGCCCCAGCCGATTTCCTGCCAGATGCCGGAAAGCACATAGATAGGGACAAAATACTGCTGCTGGGAGAGCAGCGAAACGCGCTCCTGCCCGAAAAGCGGCATCAGGGCGGTGAGAAAGCCGGTGTTCGAGGTAAACATGTTGATCATCGAGCAGACGACCACCAGCGAGATAAAATGGGGCATATAGGAAATCGTCTGCGTCAGGCGCTTGAAGCGCTCGCTCTTAATTTCATTGAGCAGCAGCGCCAGCAGGATAGGGGCCGGGAAGCCAAAGAGGATGCTCGTCAGGCTGATGATGACCGTGTTGCGCAGGATGCGCAAAAAGTAGTAGGAGCCAAAAAAGCTGATGAAATGCTCCATCCCAAAGCTTGCCGCCCACTCGCTGCCCAAAATCCCCCGGGCCGGGCTGTAGTTTTTAAAGGCAATCAGCATGCCATACATTGGCTTATAAGCAAAGAGCAGGTAGAAGAGCACTACCGGAATAATCAGCAGATAGGCATCGCGGTTCATTTTGAGGTCCCGGAGGATGACCGCTTTCCTCCCATCCCCGCCCTTCGGGCGCTTTGTTTTAACAGACATAGCTGCTGCCTCCTTCTTTAAAAGGGATGCTTACCGGGCGTTGAACTCGTCCAGAGCCATCTGCTGCAGCTCGATAGCGCGCTCGATGTTCATGCTCTGAAGCGTTGCCATATAGGCGCTGTCAAAGTTATCCAGCGATTCCTGGCCGGTAATAAAGCGGATGGTCATCTCGTCGGTATAGGTGTTGATATCCGAAATGAGCGCAGAATATTCGTTGGCGAACTCATCCGCAACCGAAACGAGCGGCATCTTGTATTCCTTGGCGGTGCTGTTGGTCCAGCGCTTGAGCGTCTCCTTCTGCTGCGGGAAGGGGGAATACTGGATGATGTAAAGCGGGTCCTGCAGCATGCCGTCCCCCGACCAGGAGCGGGTATACTGCGCCAGGGCATACTGCATATTCAGTCCGTCCGGATTTTTGGTGATGAGCTCGGTATAGGTGGGCGTACCGTTTTCCATCGTATAGCTGACGCCCTCAACGCCGAAGTTATAGAGCAGATGGCCCGCCTCGGTATAGGGGTAGTTAAGGAATTTGGCCGCAAGCTCCTGATCCTTGCAGGAGGAGGTGATAACGTTGAAATAACCGTTGACGGGGTTGCTGTAGTGGGTGGTCATCGGCACATCGCCCTTTTGGGCAACCAGCGGGCCGAAGCCGATAACGTTAAAGGTCGGGTCCTTCTCCGCCATCGTCTGCAGATAGCCGCCTACGCCGCCGTTGAGGCGCCCAATTGTAATGCCCGACTGGCCGTTCATGATGTTGCTCGACTGAACGCTGTCCTCAATCGTCGCAAAGTTCGGGTCGAGCAGTCCCTCCTCATAGAGGCTGTGCAGCCACTCGAGAACGCCCTTGTACTCCGCCTGGTAGAAGCCGTTATACACCTTGCCGTCGTGCTGGTAGAAGCCGACAGTGGGCAGGCCGAAGGGGGAGGTAAGGCAGCTGCCGCCGGTGGTGCCCAGGCCGAAGGAACGCAGCTGGGTGAGGGTAAAGGAGAAGGGAACGGTAGCGCCCTTCTTCTCCCGGAACTCGCGCAGAACAGCAGTAACCTCTTCGGGCGTCTCCGGGGTCTCGAGGCCAAGGTCATCCAGCCAGTCCTGACGGATGATGAGGCCGGCGCTGGTTAAGAGCTCATCGCCGTTGCGGATCATCGGCGCACCGATAATTTCACCGGTGGGGGTGACACAGGACTTGCGGTAGAGCTCGTTCCCGTCAAACACCGCCTGCAGGTCGGGCATAAACTGCATCAGGTCGTTGACCGGGACAATGACGTTATCCTTAATCGCCTTGACAGGGCCGCCTGCATAGTCGGTAAAGAAGGGATAGCAGGCGATAATGTCCGGATAATCGCCCGAAGCGAACAGCAGGTTCATGCCGTCCTTCCCGGCGGGATGCTTGTATTCCAGCGTGAGACCGGTCTGCTTCATCAGCTCCTCGGCAAAGGGAGTGTCTCCAAGGGTAGCGGCGTTGGCCGTCACCTGCGCCTCCTCGGTCATAGCAATTGTCAGCTTGCCGCCCTCCGGAATCGGATAAACGACCCCCTGCGCCTCAGCAGGCGCTTCGGAGGGAGCAGACTCGCCGGCTGCCGCAGAAGAAGCGGGAGCCGCCGCAGAAGAGCTGGGAGCGGCGGACGAAGCGCTGCCGCCGGAGCTGCAGGCGGTAAGGGAAGCGGCCGCCAGAAGCGCCAGCAGGGGGGCCAAAGCTTTTTCAGATTTCATTCGGGAATGCCTCCTTAAAAAAGTAAAATGAAGGTTTGAAATTTCACCTATTCATTTTTATTCCGCCCTTCCCGGCTATCACTTTTTACAGTCGGACAACCAATCAGGCAGAATACTTTGAACATCATCATAAGCGGAAAATGGCCCGTTTTACAAGGGACATTCCTTCTTTTAAGAACAAAATGTGTCCAAATTTTGTCCGATTGTTCATTTTTTGTCCGCTTTTTCCGGATTTTGTCCTCTCTAAAACGCAGGATATTCTTCCTCAGCCTGCATTTTTTTGATATAATAGAATCGACGAACGGATTGCAGGGCTTTATTTCGGGAGTGAGCTGCCAAATCAGAATATGCCTTTTGTCCCTTCTTTTGCAAAAGGATGCCCTTGAATTCCCCTGCCTGTCCGGCAGAGATAAAAAAACATCCTGGAAAACAGGTCCTGTGAAAGGAGGCACACGATATGAAAAGGCAGTCTGAAAAGTGGAAGCGCTGGAAAAACAGCGTTGCGGTCCATTGGGTGGCCTCCTACCTGCTGATTTTGCTGATTCCGATTTTCACCACCCTTTTCAGCTCCCGCCATGTTGGTAAAATTATGGTTGCGGAGATCGAAAAGGCAAACCAGGCGGTTCTCTCCAGCCTGAAAGCGGATATGGACCAGCAGCTGGAAAATGCCCATGCGGCCTTCTCCTTTATCTTTCAAAACGGCAACTTTTCCAACACCACCCGCCGCCGCGGGGACAGCCTGGACTTTCGCACCGACGGCGCCGCCTTTATGAAAGCGCTGCAGGCCTACTGCTCCTCCACAGATACCGGGGAGGTCCTGGTTTACTGGACAGAAAACGACTACCTGCTTTTAGGCGGCAGCTTTACAAAGAGCGCCCAGCTATTCGGCGCCCGCCAGATGCACGTTTCAGATGGGCTGACCCAGGCAGAATGGCTCTCGCTTCTCGGAGAGAGCTACAACAACCAGTTCCTGATTTCCCCTGCTTTTTCCATCCGTTCCTCCAAAAACAGCATTGTTTATGCGCACTCGGTTGAAAACCGGGCCTGCGGCCGGGTCAACGTCTTCGTTCATATTCCGCTATCGGCAATACAGGAGATTTCCAAACGGCTGGAGGGCAGCATTCTTCTGCTGCTGGATGGAAACGGGGCTGTGCTGACTGCCGCCTACGGCGGCCGGGAAATTCCCGACTTAGAGCTTCCCGTGCTCTCCGGCGGGGAGGCGCAGCGCATTTCGCTCGACGGGGAATCCTATATCTTTACCGATATCCCCTCCAATCAGTCATCCTGGAGCTATGCCATTCTGGCGCCGGAAAAGGTGTTCTGGGAGAGCTCCCGCTATGCCGCCTACCTGAATCTGTTGGGCATTGCAGTCGCTCTGCTTTTGGGAGGCCTCGTTTCCTTCGCTCTTTTCCGCTATAACTACCGCCCGGTGGAAATCCTTTTACATATGCTCGGCAAGGGCAGCGGCAGCGGAAATGAATTCGAACGCATTATGAAGAGCTACAGCCTGCTGCGTGAGGAGAACCGCAACATGAAGGGGGCGCTGGAGGAGCAGCTGCAGCGCTCGCGGGAGAGCTACCTGCTCGCCCGGCTTAAAGGACGCAGGCGGCTGCTCGATAACCAGGATGCCAACGCCCGCTTCGATCTGCAGGCGGACGGATATTTTACCCTCATCGCCTTCTCCCCTGCTGAAAATGGAAGTAAAGAGGAAAACGGGCCGGCAGATTCTCTCGACCTTCTCTTCTTCGCCGTTGACAATGTCTTCTCCGAGCTCATGCAGGGAGCCTGCGAGCTGACCCGTATGGAGGACGGGGAGGTGCTTTTTTATCTGCTGCGCTACCGCTCACCGGAGGGCTGGAAGGAGCGCTGCGGGGAAGCGGCTCAGCGGGTGGTTGAAATTTTCAGCGGCCATTCTCCGGTCAATGCGGCCGTCAGCCCGCTGCGGGAGGGGCTGGACAGCCTTCCCCTTCTCTACCGGGACACGATGGATGCGATGGAATACCGCAGCATCGCGGGCGGCAGCGGCCTTCTCTGGGCGCAGGAGGTGCAGCTGCAGGAGCTGCCCGGCCCGGATTGGCGCAGCGACAACCAGCTGTTATCCGAAGCGCTGCGAAGTGGGGACGCCGCGGCAGCCACGGCGGCGGTAAACCGGATATTTGAAAATTACCACAGCAGCACCTCCGTCTCCTTTTCCATGTTTCGCCTGCTGCTGGTGGAAAGCTATACGGCGATTGCCGAAGCGTTTTCCAGCATATCCGGAGATTCCGAGCAATGCCTGCGGCTGACTAAACAGCTCGAGCAGCTTCTCTCCTGCTCACAGGAAAGCCTCCTGCAGCAGCAGCTTCTGCAGATTGTCGAACGCATCTGCCGGCAGCAGTCCGAGCGGGAGGGCCCGCCGGATGCGCTGATTCAGCGGATTGAAGACTATGTGCAGAAAAACTATATGGACTCCAACCTCAATATCAGCACCATTGCAGATGCCATGCAGCTGACCCCCTCCTATCTTTCCCGGACCTTCCGCGCCAAAACCGGCGAGGGGCTTTTAGACCGGCTGAATGCCATACGCATTGCCCATGCCAAAGAGATTATGCGCACCCGGAACATTTCTCAGGAGCAGCTGTGCGGGATGGTCGGCTATGCCAACGTACGCACCTTCCGCCGCGCCTTCTCCCGCGCGGAGGGAGTCACGCCGGGAAAGTATTTTTCCGGCGAGGACTGAGCGCTCTCTTTAAAAGCACCCTCTTCCCGGTTGTATGCGATGGGGAAAGCTGGTATACTATATAGAAAAGCAAAAAGGGCTGCCGTTCGCAGCCTGTCAGGCCGCAGCCTTCTGCGGCCGCACAGAAAAGGAGAGAACAAGAAAACCATGAGCGAATGCAACCACAACTGCGAGAGCTGCTCGCAGAACTGCGCCGAGCGGCAGGACCCGCAGGATCTGCACGAAGCGCCGCACCCCATGAGCCAGATTAAGCATGTTATCGGCGTTGTCAGCGGCAAGGGCGGCGTTGGGAAGTCGCTGGTCACCTCGCTGCTGGCAGTCACAATGGCCCGCCGGAATCTTCATACCGCCATTCTGGATGCGGATATTACCGGTCCGTCCATCCCGAAAATTTTCGGTGTTACCGGCCGCGCACAGGGAAATGATGAGGGCATCTTCCCCGCCCGCTCCAAAACGGGCATTGGCATGATGTCGGTAAATCTGCTGCTGGAAAATGTCACCGACCCGGTGGTCTGGCGGGGACCCATCATTGCCGGAACGGTCAAGCAGTTCTGGACGCAGGTCATGTGGGGAGATGTGGACTATATGTTTGTGGACATGCCCCCCGGCACCGGCGATGTGCCGCTGACCGTTTTCCAGTCGATTCCGCTCAGCGGCATCCTCATCGTTACCTCCCCGCAGGAGCTGGTTTCGATGATTGTTTCCAAGGCTGTTAAAATGGCGCAGATGATGAATATCCCCGTTCTCGGACTGGTGGAAAACATGAGCTATGTCTGCTGCCCTGACTGTGGGAAGGAATTTGCCCTCTTCGGGGAAAGCCATATCGACGAGGTGGCAAAGCAGTTTTCCCTCCCCGTGCTCGCCCGCCTGCCCATCGACCCGAAGCTTGCCTCTGCCTGCGACCGCGGCATGATCGAGCTTTTCGAGGGCGACTGGCTGGAAAAGGCCGCCGACCGTTTGGAGAATATATAGCCCCTCCGGCCCGGCTGCCAGGAAAGCCATCAGATCAAGCTAAAAGGGGACTGCCCGTAAAATGCAAAGCATTTTGCAGGCAGTCCCCTTTTGACAAGGAGATAGCAAAATTACAATCTGGATATCAGATAGATATTTATACTTATAGCACTGCCAAACCCAGCGGCGCCACCTTGCAGATATAAACCGGGGCGCCTCTGGCGGGACCCATATCCATTATCCGGTGCTTAAGGGCGCCCTCGCCTTCCAGCCGGCGGATGGTGAGCGTCTCCCCGCACTTTGCCTGCCTGAGCGTTTTCATTGCTTTCCTTCCTTTTTATGAGAAATCTGCAGTCCAAAGGGCCGGGAAAATACAACGTTTTCTCTCTGAAACAGGGCATCCCCTTCGGAGGCCCATGCTTAACGGCATATCCCCCATCTTCTTTCGTTAGCTATCGATAACCTATGGTTCAAACGATGTAAGTTAGTTATCGCTAACTACTGAACGCTTTATAGTTTACCACCGCTAACCTTCTTTGTCAACCGCTTTTGGGAAATTTTTTTGCATGGCCGCGCAGCTTCCTGGGAAAGCTTGACAGACAAAAGGAAAAAGGATATAATCTATTCGTTCGTTATTTCAGAGATTTTTATATTTATACTTTCCATAGAGGGAGGTGGAAGCTATGTTCTGCAGCGCTTTTAAATCAACAGGCATCTGGCGCAATATCCGGTATAATGCGGTTCAAACCTTTATTTTTGAGCTGTCCGTGTCGCAGTGCGCCTTTTTTCAGCAGGAGACAGCTATTCCGCCGGCCCTGGCAGCTCGCCGGTAACCGGTGGATAGCTAAAATTCCCTGCCCGGAAGGCGCATTGCCTCCCGGGCATTTTTGCGTCCAGAACAAACAGGAAAGGAAAATGCTTGATGCAAACGATACGCAAATATGCGGCCACCGCCCGGCTGTGCGCCCTCGGCGTTTTTGATGGCAGTCTGCTGCCGGTGATGAGCGAATATGCGGTGCGCCTTCTGCAGCTCACCGTGCTGCTGCTCATCTGGCGCGCGCTGGCCGCCGAAGGGGCGGACCTCGGCGGCATGTCCCTCCCGCAGCTTTTGACCTATACGCTGATGGCCTCGATCCTGCGCCAGCAGCTGGAAATCGTCACCCCCGCCACCTCCGCGCTCTGGGAGGGGTCGATTGTCGGGCGCTACCTGCGCCCCGTCTCGCTGCTCGGGGGCCTTGCCGCCGAGACGGTCGGACGCTGGTGGATTCCCGTCTTTCTCTTCTATTCGCTGCCGGTCTGCCTATTGGCCCCGTTCTTTGGCATTTCGCCGCTGCCCGCTTCCCCTTCTGCGGCCGCCGCTTTTCTTCTCAGCCTTTCGCTGAGCGTTTCTCTGGGCTTTGCGCTTGATTTTATCTTTGCCTCGCTGGCCATCCGCATGAAAAACGGCTGCTGGGCTGCCAATGACATCCGGGAAGCGGTCACTGCACTGTTTACCGGTGCGCTCATCCCCTTTTCGCTGATGCCTACCTCAGCAGGACGGATTCTTTCCCTGCTGCCGACCGGCTCCATCGCCTCCGCGCCGCTGCTCATCTATGCCGGTGCCGCTCAGAATGTGCCGCGGCTTCTGTTTTTACAGCTGTTCTGGAATGTAGTGCTCTGGCCGCTTTCCCTCTGGGCCTTTCACAAAAGTGAAGAAAGGATGATTTCCTATGGCGGATAAACCGAATCTGCCGCGCCGCCTGTCCCGCGGCGCCCGCACCCTCTTTGGCCTTTATCGTATTTATGGCAGGCTGGATCTGCTCTGGCTCTCGCGCGATACCGGCTACTGCCTGCTCTACATGGTGTCGGATACCATCTGCGCCGGCGCGTCGGTAGGCGGGGTGCTGCTGCTCTGTGAGCGCCTCGGCGGCTTCGGCGGGATGGGAAAAAATGAGCTGCTTTTTCTTTTGTCCTATGCGGTGCTGGTCAGCGGCCTCTGCGGCATGCTCTTTTGCGGCAACAATATGGGACATATCAGCCGGATTATCGGCCGCGGCCAGCTCGACCACTGCATGATTCAGCCCGTCCCGCTCTGGATGCAGCTGCTCGCGGGCGGCTTTCTCCCCTTTACCGGCTCGAGCAAGCTGCTGTGCGGCGCTGCCATGTGCGTCTATTCCATCCGGCGGCTGGGGATTGCCGTCACCCCCGGCTGGACAGTCTGTTTTCTGCTCGGCGCCCTTGCCTCTGCGGGCATCATGATGGCAACCGTCTATCTCATCTCCTGCCTGGCCTTCCTGGCGCCCGCAGCCGCCGAAGAAATTTCCATGACGGCCTTCGACCTGTTCGAAACGCTGAAAAGCTATCCCCTAGGCTCGCTGCCCATCCTCTGGCAGGCAGTGCTCTGCAGTGCTGTCCCGGTCGGGCTGACGGCGTGGCTGCCCAGCCGTGCGCTGCTGCGCCCGGATTTCCCCCTTCCCGGCCTCACTATTCTGGCCGCCGTTTTCTTCCTCTCGCTGGCCGCCTTCACCTTCCAAAGGGGGATGCTCTACTATGCCTCCCACGGCTCCCCGCGCTACAGCGGATTTGGCCACCGATAAAAAACAAAAGCTTCTGTCTTCATATAGAGAAAGGATGTCTGAACGCTATGCAAACCTCATCTGCCGTCCTGCCGGCTTTAGAGACGAAAAACGTCACCAAAATCTACTGCCAGTGGCAGCGCAGCGCAAAGCTGCGCGATATCGGCAAAAACCTGCTGCACCCCGAAAAGCGGGAGGTGCGCGCACTGGACGGGCTCTCTCTCAAGGTGCTGCCCGGCGAATGCGTCGCCTATGCGGGCGCCAACGGGGCGGGGAAATCCACCACCATTAAGATTCTTTCCGGCATTCTGCGTCCCACCTCCGGGGAGGTCTCGGTGCTCGGGATGAACCCGGCCAGGGGACGCATCCCGCTGATGCGCAAAATCGGCGTTCTTTTCGGCCAGCGCACCGAGCTGTGGTGGGACCATCCCATTATTACGAGCTTCGAGTGGAAAAAGCAGGTCTGGGATATTCCCGAGGAAACCTACCGGCGGCAGCTGCAGCTGGTCAGCGAACTGCTCGGCCTTAGCGAGCTTTTAAACACCTTCGCGCGGGAGCTTTCCCTCGGTCAGCGCATGCGTGCCGATCTCGGGCTGATGCTGCTGCACGACCCGGAGCTGCTCTTTCTCGATGAGCCGACCCTCGGGCTGGATGTGCTGGCCAAGCGGGATATGATTTCCTTCCTGCGGCGGATAAATGCCGAAGGGAAGACAATTGTCGTCACCAGCCACGATATGGATGACCTCGAGGAGATTGCGCGCCGCATCGTGCTGCTCGACCATGGGAAAATCGCCTTTGACGGCACCTTTGACGCGCTGCGGGAGGTGCAGGGCAGCGCAGGGCGCATCCGGGTAACGGCTGCGCCCGGCATCTGCTTCCCCGAGCTGCCCGGGCTTCGCCCGGTAGGACGGGAGGGGGATATTCATGAATATGCCTTCGACCGCACAAAAACCGGCATCCGCGATATTCTGCGCCTGTTGTCCGAGATAGACGGGGTGGAGGATGTCGAGCTGCGTCATGCGCCGATTGAGGAGGTAGTCGCCGGGCTTTACCGCAGCTGGAAAAACGGCTTTTGACTCCACCAGAGTCAAATTTCGCCCGCAGTTCGCGGGCGAAACCGCACTTTTCCGGTTTCTTCAGACCGGGATCCGCTTTTTTCTGATTTTGAACCAATCGGCAACCCGTGTTTCCTACAGTCTTTTCCTGCAGAACAGGAAAAATATGGGCCTCAGAAGCGGGCAGCGGGCCGGGGAGAGAATCCCCGGGGCCGCTGCCCGCTTCTTTTTTATTCGCCAAATACTTTTTTTCGCAGCGCGCAGCCGGTGGGCGTCTGGGCAAGCCCGCCGTCCGCCGTCTCCCGCAGGGAGACGGGCATCAGGTCGCCGATGCGCTTCATCACCAAAATCACCTCATCCGGCGGGATAGCGCTCTCTATCCCCGCGAGCGCCAGCTCGGCCGCCATCAGCGCGTTGGCGACACCGCCTGCATTGCGCTTGATGCAGGGGATCTCAACGAGGCCCGCCACCGGGTCGCAGACAAGCCCCAGCACATTTTTAAGCGCAATCGCCACCGCATGGCCAATCATGCGCGGTGTGCCGCCGGAGAGCTCCACCAGCGCAGCCGCCGCCATGGCCGAAGCGCTGCCGCACTCTGCCTGGCAGCCGCCCTGTGCACCGGAGATGCTCGCGTTTTTGGCAATCACCATTCCGACTGCAGAGGCGGTAAACAGTGAAAGCACGGCCGCCCGCTCCGGCAGTCCCCTCTCCTCCTGCAGGGAGAGCACCGCCGCGGGGATAATCCCGCAGGAGCCGGCCGTCGGCGCAGCGACAATCCGCCCCATGGCGGCATTGAGCTCGGAAACGGCCAGCGCGCGTGCCAGCGCACCGCCAAACATCCGCCCGCAGAGCGTTTCCCCATGCTCTACCCGCTGCTGCATCTGCCAGGCCGTTCCGCCGGTCAGCCCGCTGGTTGAGCGCAAATCAGGGTCTATCCCATCCGCTACCGCCTCGCGCATGACCTGCAGGCTGCAGCGCATCCCTTCATAGATTTCCTCCACCGGCCGTTCAATCTGCAGTGCCTGCTGCTCGAGCGTCAGCTCGCAAAGAGGGCGGCCGCTTTTTTCGGCCGTTTCGCAAAGCTCTTCTATCGATTCATAACGAAGCATAAGCGTTCCCCTTCCGCATCAGTTGGGTAGCATCAGCGTTGCACTGAGGATGCCCGGCAGCGCCCGTATCTGCTCGCAGAGCGATTTTTCCACCAGTCCGTCCGTCTCAATACTCATAACGGCGCGCCCGCCCCGCGCCTCGCGGGAGAGGCGGAAGTTCGCAATATTCACCTCGTTTTCGCCGATGAGCGAGGCCACCTCGGCAATCACTCCCGGCCGGTCCCAGTGTAAAACAATGAGAGTTGTATACTGGCCGGAAATCGAAACATCCATCCCGTTAAAGCGGTCCACCAGAATATTTCCACCCCCGACCGATGCCCCCTGCACCTCGACCGAATTCCCGGCAGCATCCCAGAGGGTAATGCGGGCGGTGTTCGGGTGAGCGTTTTCAATGGCGCCCGGCTGAAACTCCACCTCCAGCCCCAGCTGCCGCGCGAGAGAGAGGCTCGAACGAATGCGCGCATCGCTCGGGAGCATTCCCATAATTCCTGCCACCAGCGCGCGGTCGGTGCCGTGCCCCTTATAGGTCTTGGCAAACGAGCCATGCAGCAGGATGCGCGCACGCACGGCAGGCTCACCGAGCAGCGCACCCGCCACCCGGCCCAGGCGCACCGCCCCGGCCGTGTGTGAGCTGGAGGGCCCGATCATCACCGGGCCGACAATGTCAAAAACATTCATTCCTCTTGTTCCTCAGGCTCCGGCTTCGCTTCAATCAGCAGCTTGACAATGCGCTGATCATCCACCTCGCGAACGGTGACCTCCAGGTTCTTATAGGTAAACCGGTCACCGGTCACCGGCACGCGATCGAGCTCATCCATTGCCCAGCCGCCGACCGTTGTTGAATCGGTCTCAATCTCCTCCGGGTCCATATCCAGTTCATCCAGCATTTCGCGCACGGTATATTCGCCTGCCACCTCATAGCGATTTTCGCCCAGCGGGACAAATTCGCGGACAATCTCCTCATCCTCATCCCAGATTTCGCCGACCAGCTCCTCCAGAATATCCTCAGTGGTAACGATGCCCATCGTCCCTCCATAATCATCGGTGACGACCGCGAGGTTAATCTTTTTGCGCTTAAACTCGCTGAGCAGCGCGGAAATTTTCATCGTTTTATGAATATACAGGCACTCGGAAAGCAGGCTGCGCAGCTCCGGGGTCTTCCCGGTCGCCAGCTGCTCCAGATAGTCGCGCGTATGCAGAATACCAATGATATGATCCACCGTCTCCTCATAGACCGGGATGCGGGAGAAGCGCTCCTGCACAACAAATTCCAGCACCGCCTGCGGCTCCTCCTCCACATCAATAGCCGCCAGGTCGACGCGCGGCGTCAGTATCTCCTGCACGCGGATATCGTCGAACTCGATGGCGCTGTGCAGCAGCTCGCTCTCGTCCTCATGCAGAACCCCTTCCTCCACGGTCGAGTCGATGATATACTTGAGCTCCTCCTCGGTGACGCTCGGCGTCTCCTCCCCGCCCCGCTGCCGGGCCACCCAGCGGGTCAGGTGAACCAGAAGCTTTGAAAGAGGGGTAAGTACAACCATCACCCCATAAAGCGGGGCCGAAAAGCGAAGGGCAAAGCTTTCCGCATCCGCCTTCGCGCTGCTCTTCGGGGTGACCTCGCCGAAAATCAGCACCAGAACCGTCATGGCAACGGTGGAAACGGTAGGCGCCATCTGCGCGCTTAAAAAGCGCAGCGCCAGCATGGTGGCCAGCGAGGAAGCAGAAATATTGACAATGTTGTTGCCAATCAAAATGGTGGAAATCAGCTTATCATAGTCCTCGGTAATCAGCAGCGCGCGCTTTGCGCGCCGGTCCCCTCCATCCGCGAGGGTGCGCAGCCGAATCCGGTTTACGGTGGAAAAGGCCGTCTCACTCGCAGAGAAAAATGCGGATAGTGCCAACAGGAGAGCCAACGAAACGCATAACCAGCCTGTACTGTCCAAAGTACCTATCAACTCTACTTTCTTTTTATGATTTTTGCGGACACATACGCCCTACGATAACTCATTTTACCAAAAATGTTCACAGAATGCAACCAAAAAGAAAAACCCCTCCCCGCCAAACGGCGAGGAGGGGAAAGCAAAAAACAGAAATATCAGAGCCGGGCTTTTACATCATGCCCATGCCGCCTGCGGGAGGCGCAGGGGGAGTCTCCTCCTTGATATCGGCAACGAGCGATTCGGTGGTGAGCACCATCTCGGCGACCGAGGCGGCATTCTCAAGCGCGCTGCGGCTGACCTTGGTCGGGTCGACGATGCCGCTCGGGATCATCTCGCAGTACTTCTCGCGCAGGGCATCGTAGCCATAGCCGACCTTGCCGGAATTTACAATCTTATCGACAATGACCGAGCCCTCAACGCCCGCATTGTGCGAAATCTGGCGGACAGGCTCCTCAAGCGCCTTGCAGACGATCTCCGCGCCGGTCTTCTCATCGCCCTCGCAGCTGTCGATAACCTTCTTCACCGCGGCAATCGCATTGAGGAAGGAAACGCCGCCGCCCGCAACGATGCCCTCTTCCACAGCCGCCTTGGTTGCAGAGAGCGCATCCTCAATGCGCAGCTTCTTTTCCTTCATCTCAATCTCGGTGGCAGCGCCGACCTTGATAACGGCAACGCCGCCGGCCAGCTTCGCCAGACGCTCCTGCAGCTTCTCGCGGTCAAAGTCGCTGGTGGTGGTCTCAATCTGGGCGCGGATCTGGCTGATGCGGGCCTTGATGGCAGCCGAATCGCCGGAGCCGTCCACGATAATGGTATTCTCCTTCTGGATCTTCACCTGACGGGCGCGGCCGAGCTGCTCCATGGTGGTATCCTTGAGCTCAAGGCCGAGCTCCTCGCTGATGACCTCACCGCCGGTCAGGGTGGCGATATCAAGCAGCATCTCCTTGCGGCGGTCACCGAAGCCCGGGGCCTTAACGGCAACGCAGGTGAAGGTGCCACGCAGCCTGTTGACAATCAGGGTGGAAAGCGCCTCGCCCTCTACATCCTCGGCAATAATCAGCAGCTTCTTGCCGGACTGCACAATCTGCTCGAGCAGCGGGAGAATATCCTGAATAACCGAAATCTTCTTGTCGGTGATAAGAATGAGCGGATCATCAAGCACCGCTTCCATCTTGTCGGTATCGGTGCACATATAGGGGGTGATGTAGCCGCGGTCGAACTGCATGCCTTCTACAACCTCGCTGTAGGTCTCGGCAGTCTTCGACTCCTCAATCGTGATAACCCCATCAGAGGTGACCTTATCCATCGCCTCGGCAATCAGCGTTCCAACCGAATCATCGCCCGCAGAGATGGCGGCGACGCGGGCGATATCCTCCGAGCCGGCAACCTTCTTGGAGTTTTTGACAATCTCAGAAACGGCAGCCTCAACCGCCTTCTTCATGCCCTTCTTAACGATCATCGGGTTCGCGCCGGCCGCAACGTTCTTCATTCCCTCGCGGACCAGGGCCTGTGCAAGCAGGGTGGCGGTGGTGGTTCCGTCGCCGGCCGCATCGTTCGTCTTGGTAGCGACCTCCTTAACCAGCTGGGCGCCCATGTTCTCAAACGCATCCTCCAGCTCGATCTCCTTGGCAATGGTAACGCCGTCGTTGGTGATGAGCGGAGCGCCGAATTTCTTGTCAAGAACAACGTTTCTGCCCTTCGGGCCAAGGGTAATCTTAACGGTATCGGCAAGCTGGTCGATGCCGGACTGCAGAGCCTTTCTCGCAGCCTCGGAGTAGATAATCTGTTTGGCCATCTTCAATCAATCCTTTCTATAATTGGGGCATAAGCTTCCCGCAGAAACTGCAGAAAAATTACTCAACAATCGCCAGAATGTCCGACTGGCGCAGGATGGTGTACTCAACCTCATCCACCTTCACCTGGGTGCCGGCATATTTACTGATGAGCACCTTATCGCCCACCTTGACTTCCATCTTTACTTCCTTGCCCTCAACAACGCCGCCCGGGCCGACTGCGGTAATCTCGGCTACCTGGGGCTTCTCCTTCGCGCTACCGGCGAGGATGATGCCGCTCTTGGTGGTCTCCTCGGCTTCCACCATTTTGATGACGACCCGGTCTGCAAGTGGTTTGATTGTCATAAC
The DNA here is from genome assembly GCA_022792175.1 of Provencibacterium sp. Taxonomy (GTDB): domain Bacteria; phylum Bacillota; class Clostridia; order Oscillospirales; family Ruminococcaceae; genus Harryflintia. The sequence goes on along the minus strand of JAAWAN010000019.1, from coordinate 18,449 downwards.
AAACTACCTCCCAATTTTATTTAAAAGTTTTGGATACGTTGTTAGCACTCAATATCTCCGAGTGCTAAATACTATTGTAGTGATTTTTGAAAAAAAATCAAGTACCTTTTCCAAAAATTCACCTTCCACTCCCTATATTTAACATTTTGTTCAAATACTATGCGGCAGACGGGCAAAAAAAAACAGCGGCGCGCCCGGCCGACGCCGACGCACCGCTCCTTCTTTATTTCCTTTTAAAAGGCTACTGCATGGCCGAAGGGGCAAACAGCAGGGCTTTCCTGCCCTGCAGCCTCCCTGCCTTTTTTACAGTCCGGCCAGAACTGCCTGCAGTCTCCCCTGCAGCCGCCACTCTCCGGCATCTGCGGGGATAAAAACGCTCTCCCCCTTTTGAAGGGAGAGGTTGGTGCCGCCGCAGGAAAGCGCACCGCTTCCCTGCGTGCAGATAAGGCAGCGAAAGCTCTCCCCCTCCGCCTGAGCGGTATATCTGCCATCCAGCTTCAGCGAATGAACGGTGAAATAGGAGCACTCTGCCAGAAGCTGCAGCCGCGCATCCCCGCATATCTGCTCCTCCCCCGCCGGGGCAAACGAACCGGCGGCAGGGCGGCGGTCCAAAACGGCCAGCGCCTTCTCCACATGCAGCGGGCGCGGTTTCCCGTCCGCCCCCAGGCGCCCATAGTCATAGACCCGGTAGGTGAGGTTGGAGTTCTGCTGCACCTCGCAGAGCACAATGCCCGCGCCGATGGCGTGCAGCGTCCCCGCAGGGATAAAAACCACATCCCCGGGCCTGACCGGCCGCTTTTGCAGCAGCTCCTCCAGCCGGTTCTCCTCAATGGCCGCGCGCAGCTCCTCTGTCCCCACCTCGCGGTTAAACCCATAGTACAGAAAGCTGTCCGGCTGCGCATCCAGAATCACCCACATCTCGGTTTTTCCGAAGCTCTGCTCATTTTTCAGCGCATATTCATCGCTCGGATGCACCTGGATAGAGAGCGGACGCGCGGCATCAATCAGCTTAATTAGCACCGGAAAATCCGCAAAACCGGCGCAGAGCCTTCCGCAAAGCGCCTCCCCCTGCTTTTCTATCAGCGAGCGCAGCGTCTCTCCTGCGAAGGGGCCGCTCGCCGCGATGCTCTCCCCATCCGGATGGCAGCTCAGCTCCCAGCTTTCAGCGAGCGGGTGCAGCTGCGTTTTTTTGCCGTAATCGGTGCGCAGCCGCTCCCCTCCCCAGAGATAGTCTTTAAAGGCCGGCTGCAGCTTGAAAGGCTCCATCTGATTTCCCTCCAATAGTATAATACTATCTGTATATATTGATTACATAAAATACATAAGTCTTCTCAATACCGCAGGGTAGAGAGATAGGGGTCGCTCACGAGCGACTCGAAGTTATAGAGCAGCAGCACATCGTCATACCCGGTCTTCGTGAGATAGTCGCTCAGCTGGTTTATATACCGCAGGTCAATGATATCCACCTCATCATAGAGATAGCTTAAAAACGGCGCAAAGCTGTTTCCGAAGCTGTCCTTGATGAGCAGAACGCGGGTTTTTTGCCCGCCGGCGGCAGGATAGCGGTTGTTTTCCCCCCGCAGGGCGGTAAAGCCGTTGTTCCCCCAGAGATAGGCGGCATATTTATCGCGGGTGGAGAGCTTCTCTTCATCATAAAGCCCCGGTTTTTGCTCCTCTCCTACAGTGAGAGAGAGCGGAATGTCCGGCAGCAGCATGCTGTCCGGCACGGTGCCCGCCTTCTTGGCCTTAGAGTAGCTGGTGCCGTAAAAGCCCTCCACCGTCCGCGCAGAGGAGGAAAACTCCGAAAAGGGCGGCAGCTGCATCCCCCTCTGCCGGGCATAGGCGTCCGCGGCGAGATAGGCGCCATACACCGTCCAGTGGTGGTCGGTGCGGTAGTAGATATATTCCTCTTTGTGCTCCTGCAGCACCGGCTGCAAATCGAGCGTTAAAACATGCTCCGGGGCCTGCGCATAGATTTCCCGGGTAATGGCGGTCTGGTCGATAAACGGTACACCATAGGGCAGCTTATCCGACAGAACCGCATAGCTGTTCGGCACAACGGCCAGGGTTACCGGCAGCTTCGGATACATCTCAAAAAATTCCTGCAGATAGCGCCGGTTGTCCGCGCAGCGTTTTTCGTCGAGCGCGTCCAGCTTGACAAAGAGGTAATCATCCTTCCCGTAGAGGATGCCGTTGTTCTCCGTTTTGCCCAGCAGCGACTCGGTGCGCGATTTGAGGGTAATCCAGCCGTCGCGCCCGATAAACTGGTCATTGATGTAGCCGTCAAACTTCTCATCATACTCCCCGTCCATCAGAACCTTCCAGGAAAGCTCCGGGCGGGTCTTGAGAGAGCGGTTTTCCATTTCGGAGCGCTCGCGGTCGGCATTCGTCATATCCAGCGCGGTAAGAATCAGAATAAAGGCGGCAAAGAGCACCGCCCAGGGGTAAGTGCGCCAGAGCTTTAAAAATTTTTCCATCAAAGAAAACGCCCCCTTTCCAAAAGGCTGCCGGTTAAAAGTTGAAATACAAAAACGGGTTATAGCTGGCATCCACCAGATAACCCACCGAGGCCAGCAGAACGATAAAAAGCCCGGCCGTTACCAGCCACCTTTTCCCTGAGATGCGCTCATAAATCTTTTTAATGACAGGCGTTGAAAAGAAGATGGCCAGAAGAAAGCTCACCCCATAGCTGCGCAGGTAATAAACCCAGTCGCTGCCGCCCTGCCAGACAAACAGCCCCTTAAGCAGCTGCGGCAGAAGTCCCGTCTTTCCCTGCAGCTCCTGCAGGCCAACGGCGAAAATCCCCCAGCTGAGCACAACGAAAAACAGCAGGTAAATCCGGCTCCATACCCGGCTCTTTTCCAGATAGCGGAGCAGGAAAGCCTTTTCAATCACCAGCAAAACGAGAAAATACAGCCCCCAGAGGATGAACAGCCAGTTGGCCCCATGCCAGAAGCCGGTTAAAAACCAGACGACGAACAGATTGAAATAAAGCCGCACCCGGCCAACCCGGTTGCCGCCCAGCGGGATATAGACATATTCCCGAAACCAGGAGCCGAGGGTGATGTGCCAGCGCCGCCAGAACTCGGTAACACTGCGGGAGATATAGGGAAAATTGAAGTTCTGCGGAAACTGAAAGCCCATCGCGCGCCCGAGGCCGATGGCCATCAGCGAATAGCCGCTGAAATCGAAATAGATGTAGAAGGAAAAGGCAAGCAGCGCCAGCCAGCAAAGCGGGGTGGAGGCCTGTGAAAAGCCCATACGCACGACGGTATCCCATAAAGAGCCGATATTGTTGGCAATAAGCACCTTGCTGCCCAGCCCCATAATGAACAGCCGAACGCCGTCCCCGAGCATCTCGGGTGTAATAAAGCGCGCATGCAGCTCCTCATTAATATCGGTATATTTGACAATTGGGCCCGCTATCAGCTGAGGGAAGAGGGTGACAAAGGTGCCAAAGCGGATAAAATTATGCTCTGCAGGCACCCGCCCATAGTAAACGTCCACCGTATAGGAGAGTATCTGGAAGGTATAAAAGCTGATACCCAGCGGAAGCATAAGGGATAAAAGCGGGACCGCGAGTCCGGTAACGGCATTGAAATTGCTGATAAAGAAATCCATATATTTAAAAAAGAGCAGCCAACCGACAGTGAATACCAGCGAAACGAGAAAGGCTGCCCGGCGCAGGCGGGGACGTTCCTTCCAGCGGTCGATAAGCAGCGCGGCCAAGAAATTGACCAGAATGGAGGACATCATGACCGGGAAATAGCGCGGCTCTCCCCAGGCATAGAAAAAAAGGCTGCACAAAAACAGCCAGAGGTTTTTAAATCGGAACGGCAGCAGGTAATAAACCAGAAATACCGCCGGAATAAAGCGGAACAGAAATAAAATGCTGCTGAAGAGCAACGGCCTTCCCTCCATCTTCCCAGTCATGCGGCATCTCCCGCCGCGTTCAAGGCGAAAAAACAAAGATGCCGCCCGCAGCATACGGGCGGGACTTTGCAAAGCAGCCGCGCTCATTTTCCAAAGCCGGCTGCCTAATCCTGTCCGGCCTGCAAAAGCCGAAAAATTGCGATTTTTTCTGCAGCATACAGACAGAATCCGGCCCTTACAGGCCCAAAAAACTGTTTTTCAAAGAAAGTGCTGCAGAGCTGCCGGAAAACCGCCGGTTTATAAAGCCCTGCAACACTTCCTTTTATACCAGAAAATACCCGAAAAAGCAAGCCGGATTTTACTCTTCAAAGGCGGAGCGGATCGCTTTTTCGGCGCGCGCTATCTCCGCTTCGGCCATCTGCATGGAGGCATCCTCCCCATCCGGAACATTGAGATCGCCCATCAGGATCAGAAAGACATAGTCCCCCTCGGTAATGACCTTGGCAGCCTGGGACTTCAGATCCATAAAGTTGACCGGATAAGTCTCAAACTGGGTGATGATATCCTGCCGGCGCTTTTCCAGCGCCTGCGCAACCGTCTCAGCCTTGCCGGGCTTCGCCTTCGCGCCCACAAAGGTATCGCCGCTGATGTTGGCGATGGACATTTCCCCGACAAACTCCTCCACATCTTCCTCGTTCACATAATAAATTTCGGTCATCTGCGCCTCGGTAATGACTGCCGGCATCGAGAGCCAGAACTCGCCGAACTCTTCGCGCAGCGCCGTATAGGCGGCCTTGAGCTTTTCATCCTTTATCATGATTTCTACCGGCTCGTCATCCGCCTCATCCGGCTCGGAGATTTCAGAGGAAACGGAGCTTTCCGAAGAGCTGGAGGAAGCCGGAGAGCTGGAAGACTGGCTGGAGGAAGAAGAGCTCGAGCCCTTTTCCGAGCCATCGGAGCCGCAGCCCGCAAAAGTGGCCGCCAGCATCATAACCGCCAGACAGAGTGCCATTTTTTTCATTAGTACAAATCCTTCCTTTTTTAGCTTTTTCGCGCCCATTGCAAAAGCGCTCATAGATTCAGTGGCGTTTATCCGCCGGATTGCTGCATGATTTTTCCAACCGCGGCAGAAATATCGGCGCCAGCGGGCGTGTTCAGGGTTATTATCCGCCATCATGCAGGCGTTTATACGAAAAAAAGCAGCCTGCCGAAAGGTTCAGAAGGGACTGCCTCAAAATGCGAGCATTTTGAGGCAGTCCCTTCTGAAAAACGGCTTTTGACTCCACCGGAGTCAAATTTCGCCCGCCTATCGCGGGCGAAACCGCCCTTTTCCCAGTTCCTACAGGCCGGAATAAGCATTTTGCAACAGACCCTTATGAAAAAACACTTTCAGGGCAGGCTTGCGCCCCGAATTTCGCGTCCCCGGCGCGAAACCGCCGTTTTTTTCCGGTTCCTGCCAGCAGAGCCGCTCCTTTTTTCCTATTTGGGAAGAAATTCCCTGGCGCTTAAAAAGGCGGCCGTGCGCTCAATCGAGGTGCGCAGGTGCTCCGGAACCGGACCGGAAGCAGGGGAACGGTAATCAAACAGGTTGCAAAAGTCGTCGATATCGGTTTTAAGGGCATCCAGCTTTTTGAGCGCCAAAAGGCCGATCGCCTCCGAAAAGGCCGGATAGATCTTTTTGCCCAGCTTCTCCTGCGCGGCGCAGAGCAGCCGCTGGTAGTGGGAAAAGCAGAGAAACTCCTGCTGCGAAAAAAGCGCGCGGAAGGACTCCTCCTTCTCCCACATGCGCAGCGTCGTATCGAGCATGCGGTCCATCGACTGGGCAATGCGGCTGCAGACAAAGCAGCCCTCCGCCGCCGTTTTCGCCTTTTCGGTGCGCGGATCCTTCCCCCGAGCAGGCGCGGCGGCCCGGATAATCTCCTGCCGCAGATAATCGAGATGCGACTGAAACATCAGCCCGATGGAAAGGCGGTTTTTGCGCGGCAGCATCCGGCGCAGGTGATCCTCGCAGAAACCGACGCGGTTCGTCTCCACCCGAACATCCGGCTCCATCATCGCCGCGCCCATGATATACTCAATGCTGCGCTCCTCGAGCATGTCGCGCATGCGGCAGATGGGACAGCCCTCCTTCGGCTCAAAAACCTCGCTGATGGGTATGGTATAAATGGTATCCTTCATCTTTTGCCGTCCTCCTTCCCGGCCGCGCTTTTTTTAGCGGCCCATACAAATATAAAACAAGTATAGCATTAAAACCGGGGGAAGACAAACCTTCTTCCGCCACGCAGAAAGCGGCTTGCAAAATATCCGGAAACCGCTATAATAAAAAGGAATCAAAAGCAGAAAAACATCCTGCTGCATCGGATAAAGGAGGGCTTTTTTTGAACGCAAACCAGCCCGGCCGGGAGCCGGCCGGAAGAAAAATCCGCCAGGCGGCGCGCCTGCTGCTTGCCGTTTCGGGCGCGCTGCTGCTTGTGGGCGGCATTCTGCAGGGGGGCTACCGGGACACCCTGCAAAAGGCGGTGCGCATCTGTCTGGAGTGTGTTGGAATTGGGTAAAAAAGAAGGCAGACTGCCGCTACGGCGCCGCTTTATCCAGCTTTTCAGCGCCCTGCTCTATAATGCTTATCTTCCCGGTTTTGCGAAAGGAACCATCTACAAAGGGGCGGTGAAGGGCGTGTGTGTTCCGGGCCTCAACTGCTACTCCTGTCCCGGGGCGGTGGCCTCCTGCCCGCTGGGTGCTCTGCAAAATGCGCTGAGCAGCCTGCCTCATAAGCTGCCGCTGTATATCACCGGGTTTCTGCTGCTGAGCGGGCTGCTGCTGGGGCGGGTGGTGTGCGGTTTTCTTTGCCCATTCGGACTGATTCAGGAAATACTCCACAAGCTCCCCACCCCGAAAATCAGAAAAAGCCGCTGGACCCGCCGGCTCTGCTGGCTGAAATATGGCATCCTGATACTCTTCGTCGTGGCCCTGCCCATCTTCTATGCCTTTTCTAAAGGGATGCCCGTGCCCGCCTTCTGCAAGTTCATCTGCCCGGCGGGAACGCTGGAAGGCGGCTTTGCGCTGATGGCCCTTCGGGCGGACTACCGCTCGCTCGCGGGGATGCTCTTTTGGTGGAAAACGCTCCTGTGTCTGGGCATTTTAGCGCTGTGCGTCTTTCTCTACCGGGCATTCTGCCGCTTTCTCTGCCCTTTGGGCGCCATCTATTCGCTGTTTTGCCGGCTGGCGCTATGGGGAATGCGGGTGGATGAAAGCCACTGCAGCGGCTGCGGCCGGTGCGTGCGCTCCTGTGAGATGGACGTAAAGCGGGTGGGAGACCGCGAATGCATCCAGTGCGGGCACTGCGCCCGCCTCTGCCCCCAAAAAGCAATCTATTTTGGAAAGGAAACGAAGTCATGCGAACCTTTAAAACGCGAAAATCCGCTTTAATCATTTTCATTCTCTGCCTCTGCCTGTTCTTGGCGGCCTGCGCTAAAAAGGAGGAAACCGCTCCCCTCAAAGTGGGGGATGACGCCCGGGATTTTACCGCCACACTCATGGACGGCAGCACCTTCCAGCTCTCTGAGCAGCAGGGCAGGGCGGTTCTCTTAAACTTCTGGGCCACCTGGTGCGGTCCCTGCGTGGCGGAGCTGCCCGCCTTCTCCCGGCTGACCGAGGCCTATGGCGACAGGATAGCCCTGCTGGCCGTAAACTGCGGGGAGGATGAGCAGACTGTAAAAAGCTTTTTGGAGAAAAACGGATACACCTTCCCGGTCGCGCTCGATCTGGAAGGAAAAATTGCAGAGCTCTACCCGACCGACGGCATCCCCTACACCCTCATCCTCTCTGCGGATGGCAAAGTGTCCAGCATTCAGCTGGGAGCGGGGGACGCTGATTCCATGTTTACCCATTACAGCGCCGAGCTGGACAAGGCGCTGCAGCAGACAGCCGGCTGACATCCCTTCGCCTGAGGGCGAAAGGGGCGGTCTTTCACATTTTAACCGGAAAAGGGAGCGCATCAAAAATGAAAATCTGCATTCAGACAGGTGACGTTGTAGACGATTTTGGCTTTGAAAGAGGCTACCGGCTGCTGCGGGAAATCGGCTTTGAGGGAATCGACTGGAATATTGACCATGCGCTCTCCCCCGGACAGCTGAAGGAGGGGCACTTCCCCTCCTGCATTTTCGAGCGGCCGCTGCCGGAAATTCTGGATCATTACCGGGAAGAGATAGAAGCCATTCAAAAAAGCGGCCTCTCGATTTCCCAGGCACATGCCCCGTTTCCGGCGCATGTGCGGGGCATCCCGCAGTCGGATGATTATATGATAGAGATTTATAAGGGCTGCATCCGCCTTTGCGATGCGGTAGGCTGCAAAAACCTCATTATCCATGGCATCTCCTGCTCGCCCGCCGAGCCGGAGCTCTCCGCCGGGGATGTCGATCGGATGAACGCCCATCTCTATGAATCGCTGATTCCCGTTTTAAAGCAAACGAAGGTCACCGTCTGCCTGGAAAACCTGTTTACGCACCTGGGCGGCTGCAACTTCGAGGGCACCTGCTCGAACCCCTTCGAGGCGGTGCGCTATATTGATGCGCTCAACGAGAAGGCGGGCAGCGAATGCTTCGGCCTCTGTCTGGATACCGGCCACCTCAACCTGCTGCGCAAAAACCTGCGGGAATATGTGCGCATTCTCGGCAGGCGCATCAAGGCGTTGCATATTCACGATAACGACAGCGTGAATGACCAGCATCTTCTCCCCTTTGCCGGAACACTGCGCTGGAACGACTTTACCGGCGCGATGAAGGAAATCGGCTATCAGGGCGACCTGAGCTTTGAAACCTTCAACCAGACCCGCCTCTCCCGCATGGATATCGAATACATCCCGGTATTTCTGCGCGCGATTCACGATATCGGCGAAATTTTCCGGGAAAGAATCCAGGGATAGGCAGAAAGCTCTCCCGTTTTAAGAGAAAGGCCGCCTTCCTGCCGGAAAGCCGACGCATGAAAAAAAGCCTGCTTCGCCGGACAAAAACAGACAGGAGAGAAGCTTCATGCCCCACCTTATCCGCCTGCCGCTGCACCACCCCGAGGACTTCGACCCCTCCCAGACGCTCGACTGCGGACAGGCCTTCCGCTTTCGCCCCGCTGCAGACGGCCGCTGGGAGGGAGTGGCGGGAAGCCGCTTTGCCCGCTTTCGGCAGATGGGCGATGCGCTGCAGATTGAATGCTGGTGTCCGGGGGGCTGCGAAAATTTCTGGATGGACTATTTTGACCTGCAGCGTGATTATGGCGCGCTGAAAGCAGAGGCTGCCGGCGATCCCGTCATGCAGCGGGCCATCGCCTACTGCCCGGGCACCCGGCTGCTGCGGCAGGACCCGTGGGAGGCGCTGTGCACCTTCATCATCAGCCAGAACAATCATATTGCCCGCATCCGCCGCATCGTGCAGGCGCTCTGCCTGCAGGCCGGCCCTCTTATCCCCGCCCCTGCGCTGCCAAAGGAGGATGCCGCCTTTACCCATGCCTTCCCCTCCCCTGCCGCCGTCGCCGCGCTGAACGGGGAGCAGCTTTCCCTGCTGCGCGCGGGATTCCGGGCCAAATATATCCATGATGCTGCCGTGCGTGTCACAGCGGGGGAAATCAGCCTGTCATCGCTTTACAGCCTGCCGGTGGAGCAGGCACGAAAACAGCTGCGCAGTATCTATGGCGTCGGGCCGAAGGTGGCAGAGTGCGCGCTGCTCTATGGCTGCGGACGCAGCGAATGCTTTCCGAGGGATGTCTGGATTAACCGGGCTCTTTCCCAGCTCTACCCTGAGGGCTTTCCGGAGGCTTTCTCTCCCATTGCAGGTATTTTGCAGCAGTATCTTTTTCATTACTGCCGCACCTGCCCCGGCGCTCTGGATCAGGAAAAGACCGGCGCAAGATAATCGGTATATGTATATATTGTAAGAGGCCGCCAAAACATCTCTCCGGTTGCAGGAAAACCAGACCTGTTAATGGGAATCGGCCCTCAAAAAGAAGCTCTTTGAGCTTCTTTTTGAGGGCCGATTTTTTGCGCATGATTTCCCCAAAAGGCTATTTTGCAGCAGCTTTTTACAGCAGCGCGGCGCCGATAATGCCGGCGCTGTTTCCAAGCGTCGCCAGCTCCAGGCGGGTGGTGCGCTCATCCATTCCGCCATAAACCTCCAGCGCCACCGCTGCGCGTAGCGGCAGCAGCAGCGCATCTCCGCTGTGGGAGACACCGCCGCCCAGGCAGATCATGTCCGGATGCAGCACATTGATGAAGTTGGCAATCCCGCAGGCCAGATAGCGGATGTAGGTATCCACCACCGCTTTGCCGGCGATATCCCCCTGCTCCATCGCATCAAAGGCGGTCTTGCCGTCCACCTTTTCCAGCTCTCCGCCGGCAAGCTTCCACATCAGCGAGCCGCCCTCGCGTTCCATAGCCTCCCGCGTCAGCCGGATAAGGCCGGTCGCCGAAGCATATGCCTCAAGACACCCCTTCCGGCCGCAGGTGCAGGGCGCGCCGCCCACCTGCACAACCGTGTGGCCAAACTCACCGCCGCGCTGGTTGTAGCCGGAGTAAACCTTTCCGTCCTTGATAAAGCCGCCGCCCAGGCCGGTCCCCAGCGTTATCAAAATGCAGCTCTGGCAGCCGGCCGCAGCGCCCGCGCGGTATTCGCCATAGGCGGCGGCATCGGCATCGTTGGCCATCTGCAGGGCGATTCCGGTTTTTTCCTTCACCATCTCCCGCAGCGGAAAGTTGTGCAGATCGATATTGTTGGCATAAACAACGATGCCGTTTTCAATATCGATCGAGCCGGGGATGCCCGCACCAGCCGAACGCAGATCAGAAAGGCCGATCCCCTGCTGCGCGCAGAGCTCCTGCATCAGCCGGACAACACAGGCTGCCACCTTCTCGCCCTCATCCTTCCCTTCACAGGACAGGGTGGGCAGCGCCATGCTGCGCACAATTTTATACTCCTCATCCACCAGACCCGCTTTGATGGAGGTCCCTCCGATATCAATACCAATAGAATAGGCCATAACCTTTCCTCCCCATTATTTTGCATGCTTCTTTTCCCTTAAGATATCATGAACCACCTCCTGCGTCAACCGCCTTTGCGGCCGCAAAGGAAATAAAAATGAAAAATATGGCTGCCGGCCTCCATTATTTGCCTTTCTCCGAAGATGCAGTCCCCCAAACGCCCACAGGGGCTTGCGGCTTTGTTTTATACACAGTATAATAAGTGCGCACTCTAAAACGCAAATCGTTTTTCATCCAGCCTGTCAGTGGCCCGCCGAACGCGCAAAGCGGGCAGACAGCTGCCTGTAAACTCCCGGTCAAAGGCCAATGCGGCCTTCTGCGGCATCGGCCGCAGAAGGCTTTTACGATAAAGTCCGAAAAATTCATGCGGCAGGGCCGCGGGAAGGATGGAGATTTTTTTGGAGCAGAAGCAATCGATCTGTTTTTCAGGCCAGGACTTTTCCGGTGAAAATTTCAGCGGCGAAAGCTGGCAGGGAAAAAGCTACCGAAACTGCCGGTTTGATGGATGCGACCTGCAGGAATGTTTAATGGAAAACTGCCTGTTTGAAAGCTGCAGCTTTCGCTTTGCCCAAATGGGGGCCCTCGAAGCCGCGGGCTGCGCCTTTTTAAACTGCATTTTTGAAAATGCCCAGCTGTTTTCTGCGCGCTTTTGCAGCTGCAAATGCACCGGCAGCTTTTTTTCCGGCGCCGAAACCGATACCTTCATCCTCTCGGGCGGCAGCTATGCCTACACCTCCTTTTTTGGCTGTTCGCTGCGCAAAAGCAGCCTCTCCGGCATCTCCTTTGAAGGGTCAGACCTGCGCGAATGCGATTTAACGGGCGCCGACCTGCGCGAATGCGGCCTGCAGCATCTGCTGATTGCCGGGGCCAAGCTCAAGGGGGCCGATCTGCGGGGCGCGGCAATCGAGGGTACCGACCTGAAGGCGGCTGTGCTGGACAATACGCGCATTGATGTTGCCCAGGCCATTGCCCTTGCCGCGAGCCTGCACTGCCGCGTAGAATAGGCAGGGGCGCTCAGAAATTGCACCCGTCCGGCCTTCCCCGCCGACAAGGCGAAAAGCAAATTATTTTTTGCCCTTCGCATTTTGCGTTAAAAGCGCCCGCAGCCGCTGCGGGCGCTTTTATTCTGCCGCCCGGCGGGCAGATTTTCAAAAAGCTCAGAAAACGGCCTTCTCCCTCTCCCCCTGCGGGAAGGCACCGCCCCCTGCCGCCCTACATAAGATGGACTGTGCAGAGGGAAAGAAGACCCTGCCTTTATCCGGACTTTCGGCCCTGCAGAGCCGGAAGGAAAACGAAAGGATCCAAAAGAAAGGAGAATCCGAGTTGGACGACAACAAATTCCCTGCCTGTTTTGACAACGGCAGTGTTCCGCTGGCGATCGCCTATGTCCCCTTCCAGCGGTGGGGCATGCTCTATGATGAGAAGACCGCCCTGCAGCGCGGCACCATCTTTAAGCAGCTGGATAAGCCGTTTATCGGAGAGGAGGCCGCCGCAAATGGATAGGGAGGAAATGCTGAAAAACGTTCAGATGCACTGCTTTGCCGCCTATGATGCGCGCCTCTTCCTGGATACCCATCCCACCGACGTTACCGCGCTCGACTACTTCAAAAAGCATGCGGCAATGGGCGAAGCGGCCAAAAAAGAATATGAGGCAAAATTCGGCCCGCTTACGGCGGAGAGTGTCGGCGACAGCTGGAACTGGGTCGATGATCCCTGGCCCTGGGAAAACCTTGGGAGGTATGCATAAATGTGGAGCTATGAAAAGAGGCTGGAATATCCGGTCAACATCACAAACGTAAATCCCGCCATGGCACAGCTGATTATCACCCAGCTCGGCGGGCCGGATGGCGAAATGGGCGCCGCCACCCGCTATCTCTCCCAGCGCTACAGCGCCCCCTATTCCGAAGTAAAAGCCATTATGACAGATATAGGCACAGAAGAATCAGTGCCGGTATGATGTCAATGATAAAAGCAGGAATGCTCGACAGCCTCCTGAAGACAGACCGTCTGCCGGGCATGGGAATACTAAAGAAAATCATATATTATTGATGTTTTTCTCTTTAAATGTACGAAATTCTAACCTCTTGCTTGAGATGATGGCCGTTTTAGAACTTGATCCTGCCGACCTGGCAAGGGAGGTGGGGATGGGTGTTCCTGTATCTGCCCATTGAGGAAGAACTGCACTCCCCTGAATTGGGTTGCTACCGCTCCTTTGGGATTGCGGCCTTTTGGGTATCAGAAGGACGGATGGAAAGAATGGGCTTCATTTCAGATATCTCCACTCTGGAAACAGTAGTCTTCCTTCTCGCCTGCCGCTGTACGAAAAACCAGCTTTATCCTATCCATTTGAAGGATGTCGTTGAAGACGCCATATAATGCAAAATCCCGGCAGGTCTCTTACAGAAGAGACCTGCCGGGATTTTGCTATACTATCATCTTCACTTTTTCAGCCAGCGCCTCCATCTCCCCGGCCAGCGCCTTTACCTTCCCCGCCAGCGCCTCATACTGCGCCTTCGGCACCGTTTCTCCGGCTGCCGCAGGCGGCTGCAGCACCGGACCTGCATAAGCCACCCCGTAGCTCTCGCAGACTGCCCGGACGATGGCCTCCCAAATCTCCCGTTTGTGGAGCAGGTAGCATTCGACGTCCTCTTTACAGCTGATAAAGAACATCTCAAGCAGATCGCCGGATACCCCGACGCTCTCACACCCCCGCAGCACCCCATACCAGTCGGTGCAGGAGTATCTCTCGGTGAACCTCCGCCTGCTGTCGTACGGCCGGCTGATTTCCTCTTCGGTGGTGTAGTTTTTAGACTTCACCCCGCGCCAGGAGAAGAACCTTCCGAGCTCTTCCGCGAACCGGCTCTCGGTGTAGGCGAATCCCTCCCCGGCATTGCACCAGCATTCTGAGCCATGGGCTGCCGGATTTTTGCTCCCGTTGCAGTGCAGCGAGAGGAAATAGTCGCAGCCCTCTGCCAGCTTCCCGCGATCCTGCGGCTCCCCGGGATTGGTATCGCCGGTGCGGGTATATCTCACCTCTGCCCCCAAACACTGGAGGCGGCCGCCGATGTACAGCGCCGCCTCCAGCACGATATCCTTTTCCGCATAGCCGTTTCCCACAGCGCCCGAATCCTTCCCGCCATGTCCGGGGTCAATCAGTATCTTCATTCTCAAAGCTCCCTCCCGCAGGTTGGGCAGACAGCGGCGGCCCCGAGAATGGGGAGCGCCAGATCTTGCCCGTCATACCAGGCGCGGCCGTCGTTCGCCGGGCAGCCCCGGACAGCCTGTCCATTTTTCCGGCAAAAGAGCGCTGCCGGGTCGACCGTGCTGTCCACTGTCCCACGCTTGATAATCTTTCCGCTGCTCGCAATCCCGACCGCATAGGCCGGATACCGGGTGTCGGTGTCGAATTCGATATGCAGGTGTTTACCCCAGCGTCCCGCACCGGTGTCGCCATACTCCCCGAGTTTGTCCCCGCGCTGCACCGTCTGGCCGGCCCGGACGGCTATTGACGCCAGGTGGAACATCCTGCAGGCGATATCCCGGATGCTCCCATCCGGGCACTGAACGTCCTGCAGGATGAGCACGATGCAATTCCCGAGCCCGGCCCCGGCGCCGTGCAGGCTGCTGCCGTCCATGCCGGCCGCAACTACCCGCCCAGTGCCAGGAGAGAGGACAGCATATCCCGGCTCATCGCAGCCCATGTCCCAGCCATAATGGGCATAGCCATAATAGGAGCGGTAATGCGGATGCTTATACCCCGCCGAGAGGACGGGGCGCTGGAAGGGAAGCGTCAATCTCTGCGCCATGCTCAGCTCTCCTTCCCCGCCTGTTTAGCAACTTGGTTGATATATACCGAGCAGCCGGCACAAAGGATGCCCTGCGTAATGGCCGCGAAGACTGCCCGCAGGATATCCTGCGCACCGGTGAGCTCCGAGCCCGCCAGCACCCACAAGAGCGCCAGCAGTACGCCTGCACCGCCCAGCAGCAGCGGGATATATTTGTCCGCCACCGTCTGGGCCTTTTTCAGGCCCATCCCGACAAAGTACAATACCGGGATGAGCACCAGCAGCTCCGGCTTCACATAATTCATGATATTCTCCATCATTCGTTACCCCTTTCCTTCCTGTAGAAAGTCGTGCTTCTGCAGGTGTTCCCTGTAGTTCCCCCGAATATTCTCTATGGCGAGAACCGCCCGATTATTCGGGTAATCCGGATGCGTCCGGCAATAGTCCTCATAGGCGTCAATCTCCGCAAGCACTTCAATAAACTCCTCCTTGGTATGGTTGATACTCCGGAGCAGCTCATTGTTGAAATGCAGAATCCGCGTGCGGTGGCTGTCGGCGTTGCGCCGGTCGTCCATCGTGATATGGCTGTCGAGTTTGCCCTTGATTTCAGCCAGCTCGCGGGAAACATCCGCATTGACAGCCCGGCCTATCATTCTGGCCAGCGCGGACCAGGGGTTGATTTTGAGCGGAGAGACCTGCACCAGCGTTAAGCCAACTACCAACGACAGGCCCCCGCCTGCCAAAATCTCCTGTATGCTCAATGGCTTCACCCCCTTTCCCCAACGACAAATAGCCCCGGGGAAGCCCCGAGGCGAAAAAAGATAGATATGAAAAAGCTCTAGGCTATGATCCGCTCATACTCCTGCCGAACGGTAGCCTGCGACAGCTCGGCATAAATCTGTGTGGTGCTCGGATTGCTGTGCCCGAGCAGGCGCTGGATGGTGGACAGCCCCATGCCGCCGTTGAGGGCAGACGTCGCGAAAGTGTGTCTGAGCAAATGGGGATGCACCCGGCGGGAGATGCCCGCCCGTTCTCCGATGGCCTGCACGGCCTTTTGAACAGCGCGCGCTCCCATGGCCACATAGGGAGTGCGGGAGCTGGCAAACAACGCTTCTCCCCCTCTGCGCCGCCGGATATATTCTTCCAGCATTAGTTTTGCCCGGACAGAAAAATAGACCGTCCGGGCCTTGCTGCCTTTTCCCACCACCACGACGCTGCGCGTCCGCCAGTCGATATCTTCTGTCCGGATGCCTGCCATTTCGGAGAGACGGCAGCCGGAAGATGCCAAAAACTCCACCAGCGCCTTTTCCCGGTAGTCCCTGCAGGCGTTGCGCAGATGCTCCATCTCCTCCGCGCTCAGAGCGTGCCGGCTGTTGAGCCGGTCATACTTGATGGACTTAATTTTGCGCATGGGGTTTCGTCGGATGATATCCTCCATATCCAGCCACCCGAAAAACGAGCGCAGAATGTTGATATGCGTCTGCAGGGAGCTTGTGCGTAGATTCCGTTCGTCAACCAGATATCCGATGTATTCTCGGATATCATCGGTGGAAATTTTGGAGACGTGTTTGCCTGTGCGCTGTGCAAATAGCTCCAGGGTATACCGGTAGTTTTTCAGCGTTTTTGGGGACAACCCATCTATCCGCTTCGCTGCCAGAAACGCCTCTATCCGGCGCTTCAAGTTGCTGCGGCTGGCTTCCGTCTCGCGTGAAATCGTGTATGCCGCCAGAATCTTTGCTATCTGCTCCCGGTTTCCTTCCCCGGGGAACAGGCTGCACAATGCCTCCATCAGCTCATTTTTCGCTTCCATACAATCGCCCCTTTTTCTGTGTTTCCTACAGTATATCAGGGGCTTTTTCCGATTGCGATAGTTCGCCTTCGTTCTATATTGCGTCCTGAGCTGGCGATTTTCTCACGGAGGAATGCGGGTTTGGGGCGTCTGTCCGGAAAAATTCCCTCTTTCAAAAAAGAGGTTTTCCTCCCCAAACCGCCGAAAAGTTGAAAATCCGGGCCGCCTGCGTTCGCAATATAGAACGAAGGCGAGGGGAAGGCAGGGGAATTTGCCTGCCTTCCCGGCTGCTTTTCGGGGCTATGCTGCAGCGGTTTGGCTGGTAATCTCCGCCGCCTGCTCGGCTGTAATCCAGCCGGCCACTACAAATACGGCCACCTGATCGGCCGTGTACAAGCCAAGCTTATAATACTGCTTGATGGTATCGTACCAATTAAGCATCTATCTCACCCCTTCCCGCTGCCTGTGTCTGCGCGAGCTGCAGCATCAGCGCCGCATTGGCCTGCTGCAGTTGTGCGATGGTAGCGTCCTGCTGTGCCTGCTTGAAGGTTAGCGCTGCAAGCTGCTGCTGTTCGGGCGTCGGCTGAGGCGCAGTAATCTCCGGGGCAGGGTTCGCCTGCTCCCATTGCTCGGTTTCTGCTGCGGTTGCTGCTTCTGCCCATGCGCTGCCGGTCCAACGTGGGCGGATAAAGCCTGCTGCGCCTACGTGCGGCCGGATGGCCGGCGGGCTGGCATCTACCAGCCGCTCACCCGCGGCAAGCTGGTAATACTGCGGCTGCCCTGCTTTATCCAGTAGCACAAACGTTTTGTAATTGCCTGCTGCGTCCACAACGCAGCGATACAGGTCTTTCATTTTTTATCATCCTTTCTGATTTTGAATCATTGGCAAATAAGGCGAACAAGGGAATGCTGATAGAAAATCCGCCGCTGCAAAGTGGATGGGTCTACCATCAGGTGTTTGTGAATCAAAAATCCTATTTTTTTCGGCTCGACGGCTTTGTCATCGGGCAATTATCCATCAGCAATAATACGGAGGTATCCTCCTACCAAAATGTGCTGACAATTCCAGAAGGGTTTCGGCCCCGAAATAAAATCTATCTCGATGCACACGAATATGAGTCCAGTACCCGGTATTCTTTCGCTGCCTACAGCGGCGCAGGCGCTTTGCAGAACAACTCGGTTATTCCCGCCAACAAAATCATCATTATTGATTTTTTCTGGCTGGTCTAACTGGCCTAACCGACATAATATGCCGCATAGCCATATACGGCAGTGGGCTTATCAGAGCCTTTGAGGCCGATTGCAATGGTGCCGTTGTAAGAGATGGTCAATAGCCCGGCATACCGGATGTCTGCGCTTTCCAACGATGCAGAGACATGGACTGTACGCTGCGGGCGGTATCCCTCGGGCAGGGTGGCTATCTGCTGCGATGATATGAGGGGTGCAGCGCTCCTGGCGTTGATCATGATTTCGACCCGGCCGGACTGATCACGGGAATAATAACAGGTGTTGGCGTTTATTTCTTCGATCCCGGCAGCCAGAGGGAGGGGCAGAGCTGTTGGAGGTATTGCAAGCGCCAGCTGCGCCCAGCCATGCCAGCTGCCGCTTGAGTAGGTGTTGACACAGGTCTCCCCGAGTATCCCGCCGTTAGCGCGTCTCGTGAGTAGCAGCCGTACAACCTTGCCGCCAGTGGAGAGCATAAGCGGCTCGATGCAGCCGCTGTAATGGGCGGCGTTGGGTGTGCCCGTAATATCTGCCGTAACGTTAAAATAGCCGCCCTGTTCCTGCTGCAGCGCCCATTCCAGCAGGTCTTCCTCTGGCGCTGTCAGCGCCTTGTACACGCTTTCCGCGTTCGCCTTATTTGCCAATGATTCAAAATCAGAAAGGATGATAAAAAATGAAAGACCTGTATCGCTGCGTTGTGGACGCAGCAGGCAATTACAAAACGTTTGTGCTACTGGATAAAGCAGGGCAGCCGCAG
>JAAWAN010000018.1 GCA_022792175.1 Provencibacterium sp. | reverse complement strand
GCTCTTGATCGCTTGCTGCTTGTCTTAGCCCTTGCCCATTTCTTCTTTTCCTGCGGTCTTGGCCATATTGTGCCCTTCCACATCGGCCTTCACCTCTGCCGAACTGCCTTCGTCAATTCCTGAATTTGCTCATTTATAGATATCAAATAAAGGTTCCCTAGGAAAACCGGGAGCAGCTGAAAAAAATGCGCGAAGAACTCAACAGCGATATCGTCTGTTGGCTGCAGGTACCGAATACAGAAATCAATAAGGTAATTGTCCAGGCTTCTGATAACGATTACTATTCCCGACGCAACGTGGATAAGCAGTACCTCATGGAAGGCACGCTCCGGATGGATTACGAATGCGATCTAAAGGACGGTACAAAATCCGATATGCCGCAAAATACGATTATTTATGGCAATAATTTAGGCAATCCGCTAGGTATAAGCGATGATCCGAATGGCCCTGAATTCGCCCAGCTGTTTCATTTCACCGATATTAAGTTTGCCAAAGCCAACCCTTACATTTATTTGTCCACAGATGAAGAAGACTTTATCTATCAGGTCTTTGCAGTTGTTTATACCGAGGTCAATATGAAACCTGTCAACTATATTTATACCAGTTATTCCGCTGAAGATTATACAACGTTTTTAAAGGATATTCGTGCACGTTCTATCTACAGTTATCCGGATATTGAAGTGACAACCAGCGATAAAATTCTAACTCTCTTTACT
Source organism: Provencibacterium sp. (assembly GCA_022792175.1). Classification (GTDB taxonomy): domain Bacteria; phylum Bacillota; class Clostridia; order Oscillospirales; family Ruminococcaceae; genus Harryflintia. Next base: position 79,684 of record JAAWAN010000018.1, on the reverse strand, counting down.
GCTACCTATAAATATGGTACTTATGCTCAAAACGACCAGCAGGCATTTATCATTTTCGCCCGGCTAGTGCAGGATGAAAGCTTTTCTGCAACTGCCAACGTTGAAATCAACCCCAATCCCAAAGAACCTGACTTTTCTAGACAGGAATAGCCATTTTTATGAAGGTCCATAAATGGGCGGCAGGTCGCTACCCTGCCCCTTTTTACCGATACTCAGAAAGGAAGATTTGAAAAATGGAACATCATATCGGATTCGTCGGCTGCGGCAATATGGCCAGCGCCATTCTCTATGGGGCCATGAAGGCCGGCTTTTTAAAGCCGGAAACCACCTGGCTGTGCGAGCTTGTCCCCGAGCGGCTGGCGCAGGTTGCCAAAAAGAGCGGCGCGCAGCCGGTGGGCAGCCTGCAGGAGCTCGCCGAAAAGGCAGATATCCTGCTCATCGCCGTAAAACCCGATGCTATCGAAGGGGCCATAGCCGAGATGGGCGAGAGGCTTTGCGGCAAGGCGGTTATCTCCATCGCCGTCAACTGGATGTTTGACAGCTACGCAGCCATCCTTCCGGAGGGAACGCGGTTTGTACATGTCATGCCCAACACCCCCTGCATGGTGGGCGAAGGCATGGCGCTCTTAGAAGAGAAAAACTCACTGACGCAGGAGGAACTTCACTATGTAAAGGGGCTGTTTTCCAGCATCGGCCGCTGCGAAACGGTTCCCTCCTCGCTCATCGGCGTGGGCGGCGTGGTCTGCGGCTGCGCGCCCGCCTACCTGTATATGCTCATCGAGGCGCTGGCCGACGGCGCGGTCTATCACGGAATGCCCCGCAAAATGGCCTATCAGCTCATCGCCCAGATGGTCAAGGGCTCAGGCGAGATGGTGCTGGAAAGCGGCCTGCACCCGGCCGAGCTCAAGGATAACGTCTGCTCTCCCGGCGGCACCACCATCCGCGGGGTGCGCGCGCTCGAAAAGGGCGGTTTCCGCTCGCTGCTCATTGATGCGGTCGACCGCCCGCTGCACGAAAAATAAAAAACGAGTCTGTAAAATGCCCGTCTCTTCCGGCGGATAACGCCGGAGGGGACGGGCATTTTTTCTCTGCTCCCTGTTTTATCCGCCGCCGGAGAGATTTACAGGCCGAAGGGCAAGAGGATTTCAAGTATACTTTAAATCCTCTTGCCCTTTGCCGCCCCACCCGGGCTTCAGATATTTTTAACCGCTGAACATCTCTGCATTGCCCACCTTCTCCAAATTTGCCCGTATCCGGTCGATGGCGGCGAGCAGATGGCTGTAGTCCTCCCCCGAGGCCAGATAGCGCAATTCAGCCGTCAGCGAGCTTATTTCATCGAGCTGGGGATGGCGGATAAAGCGCATCAGCTTTTTTTCCTTCTCTACCCAGAGCACCCTGTACTCCTGACACAGCTGCATCACCTGCCCGACCTCCTCATCGGCCAGCGCGGCGGCTTCAATCTCCGCCAGCCGCTCCATCATCTCCCCCCGGGTGGTGGAAAACAGCCGATAGGAATAGGTGCAGACCGAAAGGAGCAGGATAATAATGACGACTGCCGCTGCAAACCGGTTCACCCCGCCTTCCCCTCCTTTTTAATAATGTGATAGTTGGCCTGCCGATTGCAGGTCATGAGAAAAACATCCCTCAGCTCCACCTGCTGCTCCCGGAGCGTTTTTTCCAGCCACTCCGGCCGCAGGTTGCAGTAGGGGAGCGCCTGCTCAATGAGTTTTCCATCTGAAATCATAACGACCGGCGGCGCCGTCTCCTCCCCCTCGGCCGGAAGACCCAGCATCTGCGCCGTCACGTTTCTGGCCTCAAATTTCGGATAGACCGAGAGCTTGCCAGTCGTTTCCACAATGGCAAAGGCAACATCGGCAATATCAAAAACGCTGTTTTGGCGCAGCTGCTCCATCAAATCATCAATCGAAAAGCGCAGGTCTTTCAGCTCCTTCTGGTCAATCACCCCATCCCGTATGATGATCTTCGGACTGCCGCTGAGAATCCTGCGCGCGCGCTTACTTTTGAGCGAAAGGGTGGAAATGAGCACCTCGCAGCAGACAAGCGTTAAAATCGGCAGAATGCCGGTTAAAAGCGGGATATCAATATCCTCAATCGGCAGCGTTGCAATATTGGAAATGAGAATGGTAATGACAAATTCCGAGGGCTGCAGCTCCCCGAGCTGGCGCTTCCCCATCAGGCGCAGCCCGAAGATAATCAGCGCATAAAGAATAACGGTTTTGAAAAAAACGGTGAACATGCCGCCCTTCCTTTCAAAAAAATCGCCGGATACCGGATGCCGCCAAAACTGCCCCGGCCCGCTGCCCGGTTTTACAGGCTTTATGAGGCTTAGTATACGGCATCCCCGCTGAAATATACCTCCGCCTTTCGGCAGCAGCCGCGCATGAAACCCTTCGAAAACGGCCATGCTAATGGAAAATAACCCTTTGGGAGGCGCAGGCGATGTTTCAATTTTTTAAGCGGGAGGTATGGCGCGAGCGGCAGCAGGAGTATCAGTCCCCCGCTCCTTCCCCGGCCGAAGGGGAAAGGCTTTTGCCCTCCCTTTCCGACAATATGATTGCCATCCGCCGGCTGTTTGATAATTCTGCCGATTTCATCGACCGCAGGATGATGGCGGGAAATACCGAAATCGCCCTGCTCGTCTGTGAGGGAATGGTAAACCTGCAGGCCTTTGCCGAGCTGATGGCGCAGCCGCTCAGCGATCTTGCCGCGGCCGGACAGGCGGGAGAAAAAACGGCCAAATCTGCCGAAGAGATTCTCGGGCAGCTGCGCGCCCACCTGATGATGGGATTTGACCAGAAGGAATTTTATACCTATGGGGAACTGTTCGCCTTTATCATGTCCGGCTTTTCCGTCCTGCTTATTGACGGGCTGGCTCTCGGCATTGCCATCGGTATGCAGGGCTTCTCCTTTCGCTCCATTTCCGAGCCTTCGAGCGAGGTCAATGTGCGCGGCTCGCGGGAGGGCTTCGTTGAGCCGTTGCGCATCAATCTGACGATGGTGCGCCGGCGGATCAAATCCCCGCTTTTAAAGTTCGAGATGATGAATGTCGGCGTGCGCTCAAAGACCGATATCTGCCTTGTTTATATGACCGACTCGGTCTCCGGCAAAATGCTGGATAAGGTCCGCAGCCGGCTGCAGAGTCTAAAGCTGGATATAGTGCTCGAATCCGGCTATCTGGAGCCTTTTCTGGAGGACCGGCCGCTCTCGCTCTTTTCGGGAGTAGGCACCACCGAGCGCCCGGATACCCTCTGTGCCAAAATCTGCGAGGGGCGCATCGCCGTTCTGGTAGATGGCACCCCCTTTGCCCTCATCGTTCCCTACCTCTTCAACGAGCACTTTCAGTCGCTGGATGACTACACCCACCGGCCCTATTATGCCACCTTTATCCGCCTGCTCAAATATACGGCCTTTCTCTTCACCATCCTGCTGCCGGGGGCCTATGTGGCGCTGGCTTCCTTTCACCCGGAGCTGTTTCCCAATGCGCTGCTTTTCAATATTGCCACCAGCGAGGAATCCACCCCCTTCCCACTGATGTTCGAAGCGCTGCTTATCCACTTTATCTATGAGCTGATGCGCGAGGCGGGGCTGCGCCTGCCGCGCCCCATCGGCCATGCGGTGAGTATTGTAGGCGCGCTGGTCATCGGCGATGCAGCGGTGACAGCCGGGCTCATCGGCGCGCCGATGGTGATGGTGGTCGCCGTGACGGCCATCAGCTCGTTTGTTGTCCCCTCCCTTTATCAGTCGATTACCGTTTTGCGCTTTGCCTTTATCCTCATCGGCGGAACGCTCGGCCTCTTCGGAATGACGCTGGGACTCACGATGGTCCTCTGCAACCTCTGCGCCAAGCATCCGATGGGGGTTCCGCAGACCGCCCCGGCCTCCCCCTTCTCGCTGTATCCCATGCGCGACATCTTCACCCGCGCCAGCTGGCGCAGGCTGGGGCAGCGTCAGCTGCGTATTCAGGAGCTCCCCGGCTCTGAAACGGATAAATCATAGCTTCGAAAGCCCAGGAAAGGACTGATTGAAAACGTCCGCCCAGATAACTGTAACCCAGTTTTTTATCATGCTGCTGCTCTGCCGGACCTACAGTTTTTTTACCGCCGTCCCCGGCTTTACCGAGCCGGCCGCCGGCTCGCAGGCGCTCATCAGCCTGCTTCTCTGCGCGCTGCTCTCGCTTGCGGCCATGCTCCCCGCCTGGCTCGTTTTGCGCCGCAGCGGCGGCGGGGTGCTGCAGCTGGCCTACAGCCGATCGCAGGCAGCAGGCTGGGCCGCCTCTACCCTCTTCGGCCTGGCGGCGCTCTTCGGAGCGGCCGAGTGCGCCGTGCAATATGACTTTTTTATCACCGGCGCCATCTATCCTGATGAGCGCAACATCATCTTTATCCTGCTCTTCACCCTCTGCGCGCTCTATATGGCCTATATGGGGCTGGAAGCGGTGGCGCGGCTGTCTGCCCCCCTTCTGGTTCTGCTTTTGGCCTCGCTTTTCTGCATCATCCTCTCGCTCTCGCAGGACTTCGACCCGCTGGGAATGGCCCCGCCCGATCTCTCCGATTTTTCCGGCCTGCTGCGCAGCTCCTATACCTCCTTTGCCGGAACGGGGGAGCTGATGCTGATTCTGCTCTTTCTTCCCCGCCTCAAGGGGAACGCGGTGCACGGCTTTTTGGGTTGGCTAATCGGTGTAACAGCGCTGCTGGCACTGGTCATTGCTACCGCTCTCTACACCATTCAGGACTATGCCGCTACCCAGGCCTATCCCTTTTATGCCATCGCCAAAACGGCGCTGCTCTTCGGTTTTCAGCGCATGGATGCCCTGCACATGGTGATATGGACGATGATCGGCCTTATTAAGCTCTCGCTGTATCTGTATATCTGCCGGCAGTGTCTGCAAAACCTCTGCGGCCCGCGGGTGCAGCGCTGGCTGCTGCCGGGAGCAGGCGCGGCCGTCATTTTGCTGGGACTCATCTTCAGCTTTTATCTGCAGCTGTTTCGCAGCGCCTGCCGCATTATTTTTTCCGGCATCCCGCTGCTGCTGCTGATTCTGGCGGTGCCGCTGCTGCTCTGGCTGCTCCCAAGGAAAAAGGAAGGAAGTGCACCCGTTGAACAATAGCCATTTCCGGCGGATAGGGCTTTCCCTCTGCCTTCTGCTTTTGCTGCCGCTCACCGGATGCATGCATGCCATACGCTTAAAGGACCGGGCAATTGTGCAGGCGGTGGGGATTGACTGGAAGGATGAGCGCTACCAGCTGACCTTCCAATATTTCGTGCCCGAAGGCAGCGGCGGCCAAACCGCCTTTGACGCCTCCAAGCTCAACAATAATATCATCCGCTCCTCCGGCTCCACCATTACCGAGGCCGTTTCACAGGCCGGACGCGACCAGGGCAGGCAGCTCTTTTTCGGCTCCAACCGGATTGTCGTCCTCGGCCGGGAGATGGCAAAGCGGGATATCGAAACCCCCGTGTGGTATTTTAATACCCAGCAGCAGGTAAGTCCCGGCATCTACCTGATGGTAGCCCAAAAAAGCGCAGAAGAGATTGTCAGCGCACAGATTGCGCGCGGGATTGTGCCCGCCTCCGCCATCGAGCAGGCGGCCGAGCGCGGGCGCAGCAGCCGCTTTCTGCATGGCGGAAGGCTTATTGATATTGTGATGCAGCTGCAGGGGGATGCGGCTGCGGCTGACCTGCCGCTCATTTCCCTCTCCGGGGAAGAGGAACAGCCGCAGATAGTTATCAGCGGCAGCGCCCTGTGCAGGGAGGGGAAGCTCATCGATACGCTGAGCGAGGAGGAGGTGCTCGGCGTTCTCTGGATTACCGGCTGGATGGAGCAGGGCAGCATGAGCTTCCCCCTGACAGAGGATACCCTCTGCGCGTTGAAAATACTGGGAAGCAATGCCAGCCTTCGCCCCTTTATAGATAAGAATGGCCAGCTTACGATGGAAATCAAAATCTCAGTACACAGTGCGATTCAGGAAACGGTCGGCGCCAGCCTTCCCATCTCCGAAGCGCTCCGACTGGCCAGCCAGGAGCAGGAAAAGGAAATCCGCCGGCTGGCCATGCGGGCCATCGAAAAAACCGTTACCCAAAATGAAGCAGATATTTTAGGACTCTATAAGGCTCTGCGCAAATACGAGCCGGAATACTACCGCGCCCACAGGCAGCAGCTGCCACAGCTGCTGCAGAATATGCATTTTGATCTGAAAATCACCTGCAATATCGGCCGCATGGGACTTGAAGCCGGGGAGGAGAAGAGGTAGAATGAATAACAGATATAGGGAGCGTTTTTTCGACATAAAATTCCGGTATCCATCACATTTTTCGCCAATTTCCGTCAGGAAAATCCTGCGCCGCCCTTCTATGGCCTTTTCCCGGGCTTTCGAAAAAACTGCTAACGCAAAAAGGATTTGCCTCTTATATTCCTTTGCCGGAAGCGGAAAATAGAAGTGATAGGGGTTTTCGTCCCTTATCATTCATTTTCTGCCCGCTTTCTGTGGGCGTAAAGGCGGTGAGTCCAATGAGAAAGTTATGCAGGGCAGTGGCAGGCATTCTCTCCTGCTGCATTTTGGGCATATTGTCCCTTGCTATCTATACGGGGAACCGCCTGCCGGATAAATACTATGTTGCAGAGGGCGAGCAGCTGACCATCCGCTCCCCGTTCTCCATCTATCCGCAGGCGGAAAACACGCTGCTGCCTATTGAAGCTTACCAAACGGCCGGCAACACCTACTCGCTTCAGCTGCGCATGCTCGGTGCGGTCAGCGTCAAGCAGGTACAGGTGCAGGTGGTGGACCGCAAATCGGTCGTTCCCTGCGGAACCCCGTTTGGAATCAAAATGTTCACCGAGGGCGTTATCGTCGTCGGCATGTCAGATGTGGATACCCCGCAGGGGCTTTATAACCCTGCCAAGGCCTGCGGTATCCGCATCGGCGATATCATCACCGATATCAACGGGAAAAAAGTAGAATCCAACGAGCAGGTCGGTTCGCTGGTGCAATCTTCGGGCGGTGCGCCGCTGCAGCTGTCGGTAAAAAGGGAAAACGAGCTCTTCAGCGCCCTGCTGACCCCGGTGCGCTCCTCAATAGATGGGCAGTATAAGGCCGGCATATGGGTGCGCGACTCCTCGGCAGGCATCGGCACGATGACCTATTATGACCCCAAGAGCGGCTGCTATGCGGGCCTCGGACACGCTGTCTGCGATGTGGATACCCAGCTCGTTATGCCCCTTTATTCCGGCGAGATTGTACGGGCCTCCATCTCCGGCGTCTCCCCCGGCCATGCCGGCTCGCCGGGCGAGCTCAAGGGAATGTTCGTCGATTCCTCCCCGATGGGGTCGCTGGAGATAAACAACGAAACCGGCGTTTTCGGCCGGCTCTATGGCTCCTATCCCTATAACCAGCCGGTGCAGATGGCGCACAGCTATGAGGTGGAGAGAGGGCCCGCCAGCATCCTTTGCACCATCAGCGGGGAAACACCCTCGCTCTTTTCCATCCGCATCGACCGGATCAACACGGCCGGCGAGCAGGATATGCGCAATATGGTGATTTCCGTCACCGATCCCGCCCTGCTCCGGCAGACCGGCGGCATCGTACAGGGAATGAGCGGCAGCCCTATTCTGCAAAACGGGAAGCTGGTCGGCGCCGTTACCCATGTGTTTGTCAACGACCCGACACGGGGCTATGCCATCTTTGCCGAAAATATGGATGGTACGCTTAAAAGCGTCGCATCCAGCGGGACGCTGGCTTCTTAAAGAGGCCTCTCCTCGCCCTTTCCGGGAGCTTTTCGCTATTCCCGCCCGCCCTGCCACAAAAATTTCTGACGGTACTTGCATTTATTTCCAATTTATGGTAGAATCAAAATTGTAATAAATTGGAAGTTCGTTGCAAAATCTGACTGCGAAGGAGATCAACATGAATACAAAAATAAAGGTACTGATAGGCGATGACAACAAGGATTTCTGTGCGCAGGTTTCCTCTATTCTGCGCACCTACGGTGTGAGCACCGCCGTTTGCCCGAAGGATGGCAGGCAGATTGTGGAGACCATTCAGCAGAGCCAGCCGACAGTAGTACTGCTCGATGCATTCATGCCGGGGCTCGATGCCATCGGCGTCATGCATGAGGTAGCCGCGCTGCACCTGCAAAACCCGCCCCTGTTTATGACAATGACCTCCTATGACAACCGTCCGCTGCAGGATGAACTGATGCGCAGTGGATCGGTCTACCATTTTCTACAGCCGTTTGATATAGAGGTTATGGCTGAGCGCATTGTGCAGATGGCCGGCGGCAGCCGGACAGCCCCACTCTCCGCCGGTTCCCGGCCGCTGGCCAAGGAGGCGGATCTGGAAATGATGGTAACCGAAATCATCCATCAAATCGGCGTTCCCGCCCATATTAAGGGCTACCACTATCTGCGGGATGCCATTATTCTGTGCATTCAGACGCCGGCCATCATCAACTCGGTAACCAAACAGCTCTATCCGAGCGTTGCCAAGCTGCATGGCACTACCTCCTCCCGGGTGGAGAGGGCCATCCGCCATGCCATTGAGGTTGCCTGGGACCGCGGCGATATCGATATACTCACCAGCTACTTCGGCTACACCATTCACAATACCCGCGGTAAGCCCACCAACAGCGAATTTATCGCCATGATTGCCGATAAGCTCCGCCTGCGGCTGAAGGTCGCACAGTAAAAGAAACTTTTTGTCAGATGGGACTTTCTTTATAAAAAGCCGGAAAGCCCCTTTTCAGAAAAGGGCCGATATAGGGCCCCTGCCCTGCGAACCCCCTTCTTCTCCCTCGGGGGACATTGCCGAATTGTATTTGGCAATGTCCCCCTTTTTTTCTTCTTCGTTTTTCGGTATAATGGGAGTGAAACTTTTTCAGACAAAGCGGTTAAAAAGAATCCTTCGGATTCTTTTTAAGGCCTGCAGCAAAATGCCGCAGCAGATGCTTTCGGGGATCATTCGTCTGCCTAGCGGGCTGCTGCCCGTTGGATGAAAAAGCGCATTCTGCACCTTTTCAGGTGTACCGGCTGTAAAATACCGGCAAGGGGGAGAGAAAAAATGGAATGGGTTTTAGCGGGCGCGGCGCTTTTACTTCTCGCCGCTCTGATTATTCTCAACATTTTGGTTTTAAGCCGGCTTCGGCGGGCCAATCCGGCAGCGCGCCTCGAGCAGCTGCGGTTGGAAAGCCTTGAGCAGCAGCGCGCGCTGCGCCAGGAGATGAGCGAAACGCTGCAAAGCGCCATGCGCTCGCTCGGGGAGATGCTCTCCTCCAGCCAGTCCTATGCGGCGCAGCTGCAGGCGCAGAGTCTCAGTGAAACCGGCTCCCGGCTCGAGCAGCGGCAGGATGCGCTGCACCGCGCCGTTTCCGCCTCCCTTTCGCAGATGGAGGAGCGCCTCAAGACCTTTGCGCTGGAAAATGAACAAAAGCTTGAGGGAATCCGCCAGAGCACCGAGCGCCGCCTTACGCTGATTTCGCAGGACAACAGCCGCCAGCTCGAGGAGATGCGCCGGGTGGTCGATGAAAAGCTGCAGCAGACGCTTGAGGAGCGGATGACCCGCTCCTTTGCAGCGGTCAGCGAGCAGCTCGAGCAGGTCTATAAATCGATGGGCGAAATGCAGGCGCTCGCCTCGGGCGTCGGCGACCTGCGCCGCGTTCTCTCCAACGTTAAAACGCGCGGCATCCTGGGCGAGCTGCAGCTGGGAGCCATTTTAGAGGAGATTCTTTCCCCCGAGCAGTATGCCTGCAATGTCGCTACCCGGGAGGGGAGCCGCAACGTAGTGGAATATGCCGTCAAGCTGCCGGGAGAGGAGGGGCATCCGGTCTTTCTGCCCATCGATTCCAAATTTCCCGGCGACTCCTTCGCCGCGCTGCAGGATGCCTATGAAACCGGAAGCAGCGAGCAGGTTTCCGCTGCCTGGGCTATTCTGCAGTCCCGGCTGCGGCAGGAGGCGAAGGATATCCGCGATAAATACATCGATCCACCGAACACGACCGAATTCGCCATTCTGTTTCTCCCCTTCGAGGGTCTCTATGCCGAGGCGGTCAACCGCGGAATGGTAGAGCTGCTGCAGCGGGAATATCAGGTCAACCTTGCCGGTCCCAGTACGATGGCCGCCCTGCTCAACAGCCTGCAGATGGGCTTTCGTACCTTTGCCATCCAAAAGCGCAGCGCCGAGGTCTGGGCAACGCTCAGCGCCGTTAAAACCGAATTCGGCAAATTCGCGGAGGTTCTTTCGATGACCCAGCAGCGGCTGGAGCAGGCAGGCAGCGAGCTGGATAAGCTGGTCGGCGTACGCACCCGCCAGATTCAGCGGCGGCTGAAGGACCTCTCTACGCTGGAGGAATCGGCCGTTCAGGCCTTTTTGCCGGATGAGGAAGAGGCCGCCTCTGAATCGCTCTCCTCCCTGCTTTGATGCCTGAACGAAGCCGGGTTCTCAGAAGGCATTTAAAAAGCGCTTTTGGGCGCAAAATCCAGTCCGCCGTATGGATATGAAAGTAGTTTTCAGAAGGGCACGCTGCAAAACGAAAGTTTTGCAGCGTGCCCCTTTTGTGCAGAATTCTTTATGTTAACTAAAATTCTTCACCTGCCTTTGCCAAACGAGACAAACTTTCCGGATTTGCCTTTTTTTTGCCGGAATGCTATTGCAAACCGCGTTCGTTGAGGGTAAAATGAGCTTCACTTGTGAAAAGCGATCCCTGCCGGATATGCGGCGGGCGCCTTCACCGGGCAGCATTTTCCCTGAACGCCACACACCCCGGCACATAGCTTTATGTGCGAAAGAATCGAGGTCATGCTCTATGCATCTAAGCTGGATCTGGGAGAACCTGCAGGGCTACCGAAAACGGTACATACTGGGCTTTATACTGGCAGTTATTTTCCCGCTCACCTCGCTCATCAACCCGAACTTTTCCAGGATGCTCATCGACCGTGTTTTGGTAGGCGGGGAAACCGAGCTGCTGGTGCCGCTGGTGGTAACGATGATCGGCGTCACCTTCGTGCGCATGCTCATCGGCTACGCCATGATGGGGCTGTTCGAGGTTTCCTCGCAGGGGCTGGTCTATAACCTGCGCTTGAAGCTCTATAAGCACCTGCAGGAACTGGACATGTCCTTTTATGACCGCTACCGCACCGGCGACCTGATGACTACGCTTACGAGCGACGTTGATATGGTTCGCCACAATGTCAACTATGTTTTCCGCACCTTTGTCTCCAGTACGCTGATGTTTCTGGCGGCTACCGTTTACTTTCTGAGCATCAATGTAAAGTTTACGCTGGTGCTCATCGCTGTAACGCCGTTTATCCTCATTGTTTCCCGGCGGTATTTGAAAAAGGTTCGGCATGTGTATGTCGAGCTGCGCGAAAGGCTCTCGCTGCTCAATACCGATGCGCAGGAGAATATTGAGGGCAACCGCGTTGTCAAGGCATTCGCCAACGAGCAGTATGAGATTGAAAAATTCGAGAAGAAAAACCAGGACTTTCATGATCAGAATCTCGCCGCCAGCTATATGTGGCTGCGCTTTTATCCCTGGATTGAAACACTCTCCCAGTCGATGACCATCACCATTATGCTCTTCGGCGGCATCTTCCTTATCCGCGGCGAGCTGACGAGCGGAGAATTTCTCGCCTTCAGTTCGCTCTCCTGGGCGGTCTGCGACCCCTTCCGCCAGCTGGGAGACCTGCTCAACAACCTGCAGCGCTTTTTCGCCTCGGCAGGAAAAATTATCGAAATCCAATCGGTTGATCCCAAAATTTCCAGCAAGCCGAATGCGAAAACCAGTGATCATCCGCTTTGCGGCGAGGTGGAGTTCCGCAATGTCAGCTACCGCTTCTCCGGCCAGCCGGTACTTGAAAATATCTCCTTTCATATCAAGCCCGGCGAAACGGTCGCCTTTATGGGCGAAACCGGCTGCGGGAAGACGACCATCATCAACCTACTCTCCCGGTTTTATGATGTAAGCAAGGGCGCCATCTGGGTAGACGGGGTGGATGTGCGCGACTGGGACCTCAAAACGCTGCGCAGCAATATCGGCATGGCCACGCAGGATGTTTTCCTCTTCTCAGATACGGTGGACGGCAACATCGCCTACGGCGACCCCGATCTGCCGGATGAGCAGGTGCGCTGGTGCGCGGGCGCCGCTGCCGCCCAGTTCATCGAGGGCATGTCAGAGGGGTATGATACCATCATCGGCGAGCGGGGCGTCGGCCTCTCCGGCGGGCAGAAGCAGCGCATCGCGCTTGCGCGCGCGCTCGCCCTCTCGCCGCCCATCCTGATTCTGGATGATACCACCTCTGCTGTCGATATGGAAACAGAAAAATATATCCAGCAGCAGCTGGAAAATCTCCCCTTCCCCTGCACCAAAATCATTATCGCACAGCGCATCTCCTCGGTGAAAAAGGCAGACCACATCTTTGTACTGAAAAACCACCAGATTGTCGAATCGGGAACCCACCGGGAGCTGATAGAAAAGCGCGGCTATTATTATGATATCTACCGCATCCAGAGCGGCATTGAGGAGGTGGGTCAGGTTGGCTAAGCGCAATAAATATGATATTGACGAAACGCTCGAAACCCCATTTGACCTGCGGCATTTAAAACGCAGCCTCATCTATGTAAAAAAACACGCCAGAAAAATGACCGCCGCAACGGTGCTCAGTCTGCTTTCTTCGCTGTTTTCCCTGCTGACGCCGGTAATGGCTCAGCGGGTACTGGACGTCAGCGTGCCGAACAGGGACTATCGGGAGCTCGCGCTGATGACGGTGCTCTCCACCATCGCCATTCTCATCAGCATCTGGTTTATCCAGCTGCGCTCGAAGATTATGGCGCAGGTCGGGCAGGATATTATTCTTGACATCCGCTCCGACCTGTTCCGCCACATGCAGAAGCTCCCCTTCACCTACTATGATGACCGCCCCCACGGCAAAATCCTCGTGCGGGTGGTGCAGTATGTCAACAACGTTTCCGATACCCTTTCCAATGGCATCATCAACATCCTGCTGGAAATCTTCAATCTCATCTTCATCGCCATTTTCATGTTTATCTGCGATGTGCGCCTGGCACTGGTCGTGCTGGCCGGCCTGCCTGTTCTGTTTATCATTATGTTCACCATCCGCCCGGCCCAGCGCCGTGCCTGGCAGCAGGTCTCCAACAAAAACTCCAATCTCAATGCCTATCTGCATGAGAGCATCAACGGCATGCGGGTGACCCAGATTTTCACCCGCGAGCAGAAGAACCAGCAGATTTATGAAACGCTCGCCAAAAAATCGCGTACCGCCTGGTACAAGGCCGCCTTCATCTCCAACCTTGTCTGGTTCAGCGTTGAAAACATCTCGCAGATTGTTTCCGGCTTTATCTATCTCACCGGCGTGCTCTGGGTCTATCCGGCGGTCTCGTTCGGCGTTTTGTATGCGATGGGCAACTACACCTGGCGCTTCTGGCAGCCGATTAACCGCCTCTCCCAGCTGTATAACAACTTCATCAATACCATCGCCTATCTCGAGCGCATCTTTGAGATGATGGATGAGCCGGTGCTCATTGACAACGCGCCGGATGCCACCGAGCTGCCCCCTGTCAGGGGAGAGGTGACCTTTGATCATGTCACCTTCGGCTATGAGCCGGAGCGCCCGGTGCTCAAGGACCTCAGCTTCACTGTAAAGCCCGGGCAGAGCATCGCGCTGGTCGGCCCGACGGGGGCAGGCAAGTCAACCGTCGTCAACCTCATCTCCCGCTTTTATGATGTCAACAGCGGCAGCATTCTGATTGACGGGGAGGATATTTCCAGGGTGACCCTTCACTCGCTGCGCAGCCAGATGGGCATCATGCTGCAGGACAGCTTCATCTTCTCCGGCACCATCGGCGACAATATCCGCTATGGCCGGCTCGACGCCGATACCCGCTCTGTCTGCGAGGCCTGCCATGTGGTGCATGCGGATGAGTTTATCGAGGAGATGGCAGAGGGCTACGAAACAGAGGTGAAGGAACGCGGCGGGCGGCTCTCCCAGGGCCAGAAGCAGCTCATTGCCTTCGCGCGCACCATCATCTCCGACCCGGCCATTCTGATTCTGGATGAGGCGACCTCCGCCATTGATACCAAAACCGAGCAGTATGTGCAGGAGGGCATCAACCATCTGCTGCATGGACGCACCTCCTTTATCATCGCTCACCGGCTCTCTACCATCAAGCACTGCGACCTGATTATGTATGTGCGCGATCAGGGGATCAGCGAATGCGGCACCCACGACGAGCTGATGGCGAAAAAGGGCGACTACTGGAAGCTCTATACCGCTCAGCTGCAGGAGATGTAGCCGCCGTCCCCCGCCTGTTCCCCCAAAAGCAGGTGACACAGGCAGCCGAAAAAAGCTTTTCTTTTGGAAAGGTCACATCCGGCCCGGCTGCAAAATTCCCGTATATTTTCTGGTAAAGCAAAACAGGTCCACCGTCTGTGAATGAACAGGCGGCGGGCCTGTTTTTTGCAGCATCGGCATGCCGCGCGCCGTCTCTGATACGTTTTCGGCATATCTTTTGCCGCGGCACCATAAAAATAGCATCAGCCAGAAAAGCGCCCGCCTCCCCTGCGGCAGGGGTCCATATTTGCCGCTAAAAGGAGAGGGTCTCAGAAAAAACAGCCTTTCACCGGATGGAGGTTATAAAAATGACAAACGGATGGTATCAACTGAAGCCGGAAAGCGGCAGGAACCCACCGGGTAAAGGGCCGGAGCTGCCCGGCCCATCCACCGAGCGCTTCTATCAGGAAATGAAGGAGGTCTATGCCCGCGCCATCTCCGGAAAAGCGGCCGCCAGGACGGCAGAGGACACCCAGGAGACGGCGGCAGCACCCGCAGAAGAAACTGCCGAACAGCCGCCCATCTCGCTGCCGGAAGAAGAAGCAGAGCCATCCCCTCCGAATACCTCCTCCTCCCACGCCGCCGAAAATCAAAAAACGGAAAAACGCCCGCCCACCATGCACGAAATCGAGCGCTCGTTCACCGAAAAACCGCGCGCGCATTCTCCCCTCCCCCGCGCTGCTGAAGAGGGAGAGCCCTCCTCCTCGCTCACGGCGGGCGAGGGCGGGCCGGTGCTGCTGCAGGATATGCTTTTGCAGGAAACGCTGAAAAGCTTTCTGTATGAGCGGCCGGCCGGGCGCATTCTGCATGCCAAGGGGTTTGGTGCGCTCGGCTATTTTCTGACCGAGCAGCCGATGCAGCCCTTTACCACCCTCTCCTTTCTGCAGACCGCGGGCAGGCGCATTCCGGCAGCGGCCCGCTTTTCTCTGGCACTGGGCGGGCCGGGAACACCCGACACCTCCCGCAACCTGCGCGGCTTTTCGGTCAAATTCTACGCGGATGATGGAAATTTCGACCTTCTTTGCACCCATATCCCCGTTTTCATGGTGCGCGATGCCCTGCGCTTTCCCGAGGCCGTTCGCTGCCTTTCGCCCGCTCCGGAAAGCGGGCTGAACGACGGCCGGCGCTTCTGGGAGTTTGTCGCCAGAAGGCCGGAAGCGCTCCACTTTGCCCTCTGGCTCTATTCCGACTATGGAACGCTGAAAAGCTTCCGCGGGCTGCGCGCCTGCAGCGTCAACACCTATATCTGGAGAAATGCCAAGGGGGAGAGGCGGTATGTAAAATATCATCTGCTGCCCGCGGCAGAGGGGGGCTGCCTTTCCCGGCAGGAGGCCGCGCACCTGGCCGGCACCGACCCCGATATCGCCGGGCGGGAGCTCTATGAAACCATTGCTGCGGGAATGTCCGCCGAATATACCCTTTGTGTGCAGCTGATGGACCCCGCCGACCGGCAGACACTCCCCTATGACCCGCTCGACTGCACCCGGCTCTGGGATGAGAAGCGGTATCCGCTGCTGCCAGTCGGGCGGCTGGTGCTCGATCGCAACCCCTTCGATTACCGGCAGCAGGTGGAAAACATCGCCTTCTCCCCGGCCAACCTGCTCCCTGGCGCAGAGCTCTCGGAGGACCGGCTGCTGCAGGGGCGGGCAGCCCTTTACTGGGATGCGCAGCGGCTGCGGCTGGGCGCAGATTTTCGCGAGCTGCCCATCAACTGCCGCCGCAACCGCGCGCGCTGGTCGCCCGCCTCCCTAAACACCAGCGGGCTGCAGCAGCCGCTCTGCGGGCAGATCGGGCGCTTTTCGGAAAATTCGGATGACTTCACCCCGGCAGGGGAATATTTCCGCTCGCTTTCTGAAATCGAGCGCGAACATCTGGCGGAAAACCTGGCCGACGGGCTTCTCCCGGTAAAGCCCGAAATCCAGAGTATTCTTCTGCGCTATTTTGAGGCGGCGGATTCCACTCTTGCCGAAGCGGTCAGGGGCTGCCTCTCCGACGCCCGATAGCTTCTGGCAGCCATCTGCAGGCGGCAAGTCCGCGATGGGTGCCGGCGGCCCTCAAGGGCCAGCCTCTTTCTATTCCCTCTCAGCAGCACCGGCCCCGAAAGGCTTTAAAACCTTTCGGGGCCGGTGTGCCTGATTATGAGTCGGGTATAAGCCGGAAAAGGCGGATAAAACCGCCTGATGGCTTTTATTCTCCCCTCTCTTCAAACGACAGATAGGCACCCTTCATGGGGGAGACGGCCAGCTCGGAAAACAGGCGCAACACCCCGCGGGAATATTTGGCAGCCTTCGGCTTCCAGCGCTTTCTGCGCTCTTTCAGCACCGCCTCTATCTCCTCCGGCGTTTTCTCTTCCCCTTTGATTCCGACAATCGCCAGTATGCGCTTTTCCACATCCAGCCGGATGAGGTCCCCCTCCTCCACGAGCGCAATCGGGCCGCCTGCCTGCGCCTCGGGGCTGCAGTGACCGATGACCGGCCCGGTAGAGGCACCGGAAAAGCGCCCGTCGGTAATCAGGGCGATGCTGCGCCCCAGCTCTTGATCTGAGGAGATGGCCTCAGAGGTATAAAACATTTCTGGCATTCCGGAGCCTTTAGGCCCCTCATAGCGGATAAACACCGCATCGCCCGGCTTTACCCGGTGGTGCAGCACCGCATCAATGCACGCCTCCTCGCTGTCAAACGGGCGGGCGGTGAGGGTGGCGGAAAACATCTCCCGGGGGCAGGCCGTATGCTTGATGACGGCGCCCTCCGGCGCCAGGTTGCCCCGCAAAACGGCGATCGAGCCGTTTTGGCCGAGCGCTTTTTCAAACGGGCGGATGATATCCTCCCGGGTAAGGTGAAGGCCACAGCGGGCGTTCGCCTCTTCCAACAGCTGCCCGCAGCGCTCATAAAAGCCGTTTTCCCGCAGCGCCTGCAGGTTTTCCCCGAGCGTTTTCCCGGTCACCGTGCGGGCATCGAGGTGCAGCACCCCCTTTAGCTCCTCCATAATGGCGGGGACGCCGCCGGCATAGTAGAAAAACTCAGCGGGCCAGCGCCCGGCCGGTCGCACATCCAGAAGGTAACGCGCCCCTCGGTGCAGGCGGTCGAAGGTGTCCCCGTCTATCTCAATGCCATATTCATGGGCGACTGCGGGCAGGTGCAGCAGGCAGTTGGTCGAGCCGGAAACGGCCGCATGGATGAAAATGGCGTTTTCAAAGCTGCGCCTGTCCACAATATCACTCGGGCGCATATGCGGCATCTGCGCAAGGCGCACCGCCTGCTCCCCAGCGCGGCGGGCATAGCTCAGAAGGTCGGGGCTTGTCGCGGGCAGCAGGGCGCTGCCCGGCAGCGCCAGCCCCAGCGCCTCGGCCATAATCTGCATGGTGGAGGCCGTTCCGATAAACGAGCAGGCGCCGCAGCCAGGGCAGGCATTCTCCTTGGCCCAGTTGAGCCTTTCTTCATCAATCTCTCCCCGCTGAAACTTCGCGGAATACATGCCCAGCTGCTCGAGCGTCAGCAGCTCCGGGCCGGCCGCCATCGTGCCGCCGGTGACGACAAGCGAGGGGATATTTACCCGCGCCATGCCGATGAGGTTCCCGGGCAGCCCCTTGTCGCAGCTGCTGATATAGATACCGGCATCAAACGGGGTGGCGTTCGCCTGGATTTCAATCATGTTGGCAATCATCTCCCGGCTGGCCAGCGAGTAGTTGATGCCGTCCGTCCCCTGGCTCTCCCCATCGCACATATCGGTGCAGAAATAGCGGGCGCCGCGCCCGCCTGCCGCCGCGGCCCCCTCGCAGGCGGCATTGACCAGCTTATCCAGGTGTCCGGAGCCGGGGTGGCTATCGCCGAAGGTGCTCTCTATAAAAATCTGCGGCTTACAAAGGTCCTCCGGCTTCCAGCCGGTGCCCAGGCGCAGCGGGTCGAGCTCGGGCGCGAGTGCGCGCATCCGCTGGCTGATAAGCCCACCGTTCTGCTCATTTGCTGACATTTTCCCATCCCTTTCTTCGTGGCGGTCAAAGCCCTTCTTAAAAACGGTTCTGATTCTCTTGGCGGCAGTGCGGCATCTGCCGCGGGGGAGGGCATCTGCTTTTCTCCTGCAAGCCCCTCGGCTGCGGCATCTGCTGGATGGTTTCTCATACCAGAGCGGGCCGCTCTGTAAAGTATCCACCTTACAAAGCGGCCCGTTTCCCTGTTTGCTCTGTCCGCTTCCCCCTTTTCCCGCGGCGGTCATTCTGGATAAAAAGGCTGCGAAGCGGCGCCTCTTTCTCCCTTTTTCCAGCATGCGAAAGCCAAATCTCTTCGGGTCCGCCTTTTTCTCCTACCGGCGCGCCCCTGGGCGCTTTTTTTCCTCGCCGGTGTGCGGCATGCTCCTGCCCGAGAGCGCCAGCGCGATGGAGACCAGCGGATTTATCCAACCGAAGAAGGTAAACGGCCCATACTGCCAGGCGGACATGCCCAATGCATCCATCGTAAAGCCTGCGCCGGTGCTGTGCGGCACGATGCCGCCGAAAACGGTGCCCGCATCCTCCAGCGCGCGGCTGAGGTTCTGCGGGGCGAGCCTGCGCTCCTCAAAAGAGGAGCGGAACAGCCGCCCGGTAATGATAATCGCCACATACTGCTGACCGGTTCCCAGCAGAATCAGCCAGGAGGTCAAAATGGCGGAGACCACTAAGCCCCGGTCGCTGTGCACATGCCCGAGTATCCGCTCCACAATGGCGCGCGCCATACCGGTGCGCTCAAAAATGCCCGCAAAGCAGAGTGCAATCACCATCAGCGCGACGGTGCGCATCATCCCCATAATGCCGCCGCGGTTTAAAAGGGTATCCACCGCGGCCGAACCGGTCGCTCCCGCATAGCCGCTCATCAGTGCATTCGAAATGGAGGAAGCCTCAGCCCCCTGCACGAAAACGGCGCAGACAAGTCCCAGCGCCGCCGCCAGCAGCAGCCCCGGCAGCGCGGGGATGCGCAGCAGCACCATGGCAATCACCAGCAGCACCGGCAGCAGAAGCAGCGGATGGATGACAAACGTCTGCTGCAGCGTGCCGGTAATTTCCGCCACCTGGGCGGTATCCGCCGCCCCGCTGCGCGAGGCATAAAACAGCCCCAGCCCGCCATAGAGAAAAAGGCAGATAATATAGGTGGGAACGGTGGTGGCCGTCATATGGCGAATATGGTCAAAAAGGTCGGCCCCTGAAACAGAGGGGGCCAGATTGGTGGTATCCGAAAGCGGGGACATCTTATCCCCGAAGTAGGCGCCCGAAACGATGGCGCCCGCCGTCACCGCCGGCGGCACGCCGAGCGCCCCGCCGATGGCAAAGAGCGCCACCCCCACTGTACCGATAGTGGAAAGCGAGCTGCCGACCGCCAGCGAGACCACCGAGCAGAGCAGCAGCGTCGTTACCAGAAAGGCCTTCGGGGAGATGAGCCGCAGCCCATAATAAATCATCGAGGGGATAATGCCTCCCAGCATCCAGCTGGCAATCAAAACGCCGATCGTCATGATAATGAGCAGCGCGGGCAGCGCCGCCTTAATCGTTTCGATCATTCCCTCCTGCAGCTGCTTCCAGCCAAAGCGGCAGTAAACGCCGGCCAGCCCCGCTGCGATAGTGCCCAAAAGCAGCGGCAGGTGGGGCGGCGCTTTGAGCCAGAGCGAGAGCCCGACAATCACCACAACCAGAAATATCAGCGTACCGAGCGCCAGCCAGAGCGGCGCCTGCTTATTGGGCCTCGCCATAAAGAGGGTCCCTCCTTTAAACCTTTGGGCTTTTTCCTGCGCGTCCGCTTACTTTCCCAGCTCCTCTGCGAGCGCTGCAATCTCCTGCATCCGATCGGGAATTTCAATGCTCTGCGGGCAGTGGGTCGCACACTGGCCGCACTGGATGCAATTTTTCGCCTGCTTCGAGCCGGCTTCTTCATAAGCTTTCAAAAATCCGGCCTTGTGTTCATTCAGACGGTAGCTGTTATAAATCGAGAACATCAGCGGAATGTCTACGCCCGAGGGGCAGTCCATGCAGTAGCGGCAGCCAGTGCAGGGCTGGAGCTTGTTGCGGCGGAAGGCTGCCAGAGCGTGGGAGAGCGTTTCGCGCTCGGCATCCGAAAGCGGGGCAAAACCGGTAACAGTGTTCACATTATCAACCACCTGCTCCATGGTGGACATGCCGCTGAGAACGGTCAGCACATTCGGCAGGCTGGCCGCATAGCGGATAGCCCAGGAGGCGACGCTCTTATCGGGAGCGGCTTCTTTGAGGATGGAGACCGACTCATCGCACAGGCGCGCGAGCGCACCGCCGCGCACCGGCTCCATAACGATGCAGGGAATCCCCCGCTCGGCCAGAATTTCATACTGGCGCTTGGCATCCTGCAGCTCCCAGTCGAGATAATTGAGCTGAATCTGCACGAAATCCCACTCATGCTTATCAAGAATCTGCTCGAGCACCTCGGGCTTATCATGGAAGGAGAAGCCCAGATGGCGGATGGCTCCTTCCTCCTTCTTCTTTTTGAGGTAGCCGTAAATATCGACCTGCTCATAGATTTTATATCCCCCGGCGCTCAGCGAGTGGCAGAGATAAAAATCGATGTAATCGGTCTGCAGCCGCGCAAGCTGTTCGTTAAACATCCGGTCAACATCGTCCATGCTTTTAACCAGCCAGCCGGGCATTTTGGTGGCGATATAGTAGCTCTCGCGCGGATATTTGCTGAGCGCCCTGCCGACAAACGATTCCGATTTCTGCTCATGGTAGACATAGGCGGTATCGTAGTAGTTGACGCCGTGGGCATAGGCATAATCAATGAGCGCCTGCGCCGCCTGCTCATCAATATCCTGCT
Organism: Provencibacterium sp.; assembly: GCA_022792175.1. Taxonomy (GTDB): domain Bacteria; phylum Bacillota; class Clostridia; order Oscillospirales; family Ruminococcaceae; genus Harryflintia. Next base: position 58,519 of record JAAWAN010000018.1, on the reverse strand, counting down.
TCTCCGGGTTTATCCGGGGCAGGCGCATATTGCCATAGCCCAGAATGGAAATTTTCTCATTGGTATTTTTGTAGGTGCGTGTTTCCATTTCGTTCATTCCTCCCTGCAGTCGTTTCTTTTTTCCTTGCAGTTTCTCCGGCTTTCTGCGCCATCCGGCAGCAAAGCCCGGCGCTCAAAAAGACAGCCGCCCTTCTCCGGCCTTTTCATCAAACCTTTCGAAGCTTTTGTGACGGCTGTCTTTTATTCTAAACCTTATAGTGAACTCTAAGTCAAGTGTTTTTTGTGATTTACCGGATAAAAAAGTTCTCCGAATGAAAAAACTTCTATCTATCCCATCCTGCCCATCTGTAAAAAAGGGGGTTCCTGCTTTTACATCGGCCTTTCGCCAGCCGCTCTTTTCAGCTAAAAAAGGAGAGCTGCTCCGGAAAATTTTCTTCCGGCGCGCGGGCGCAGGCCGGCGGCTGCCGCAAAAGCAGGGAAAGCGCCCTTTCCGGCTCCCGCAGCCAAACAGAGAGCTGATCTCTGTCCAGCAGCACCGGCATCCGATTATGGATATCCTCTATCGAGCTGTTCGGCGCGCCTGTCAGGATGACAAAGCGCCTTTCTTCCTCAAAGGTCTCCCAGAGCCCTGCCATATAAAATAGCGGCTGCTGCGGCAGCCAGAAGCGGTAGCGCTGCCCGCGGGCATCCCATTCATAAAATCCGGAGGCCGGGAGGGCGCAGCGCCTGCAGCGCACCGCCTCCCGAAAGGCGGGTTTCTGCGCGGCGCTCTCCGCCCGCGCATTGATGAGCAGTCCCCTTCCGGAAAAACCGGAATACCCCCAGCGCATCCTGCAAATGCCCTCCGCCAGAAGGACGGGCGCAAAGCTGCCGGGAGAAATATCTCCCTGCGGCGCAGGCTCACCCGTTTGGCTCTGGAAGGCCGCCGCAAGCCTTGTAAGCTCTTCGCCTGCCGACTGGCTGAAAAGATACCGACCGCACATCCGCCTTTCTCCTCTTCACAGATATTTTGGGGCCCCTATTCCTCCTGGAAAGAACGGTTTCGTTTGCGCTCCCCGGCGGCCTGCCGCTTTCCCTGCAGGGGGCGGGCGCCTCTTCCTTTTTCCTGTCTCCTCTCCCGCGCAGGGCGCTCCCCCCAAATGCTCGCTTCCACCCGCCGGCCGAGAATCTTTTTCCCGCGCAGCCGCTCCACCACCTGCTGCACCGCCGCGCGGGGAATGCCGACCAGCGTGCGGCTGTCGAAAATTTCAATCTTCCCGATTTCGCTTCCTGCAAGGTCAGTGAGCTCCGCAATCGCCCCTACAATGTGGTTGGGCGCAATACAGTCCTTTTTGCCCAGGTTTAAAGCCACCTGCCCCATCATCTCCCGGCGCCGGGGAGCCGCCTGCCGGGGAGCTGGCAGCTCTTCAATATCGTCCATCTGCAGCTGCCGCCCGCCATAGAGCAGCGTCAGCGCGGCAGAAGCCACCTGCTGCGGGGTATATCCCGCAGCCTCGAGCGCCTCGAGCAGCCGGCCGCCCGGCTGCTGCTGCCCGGCCAGAAGAGCCTCTTTAATTTCGCAGGCATAGCCTTCCTCCAGCTTCTGAGCGGCCTGCTGCACACTCGGCAGCTTTTCCCTCTGCAGCTCGGAACGGGTCATGCGCGCAAACTCTAAAAGCTGCTGCGCCTGCCGCCGCCCGGTGCAGAAGGTCAGCGCACAGCCCTCCTTGCCCGCGCGACCGGTCCGGCCGATGCGGTGCAGGTAATATTCCATATCCTGCGGCAGGTCATAGTTTAAAACAATGTCCACATCGCTGACATCAATACCGCGCGCCGCCACATCGGTGGCGACCAGTATCCGAACCTGGCCGGATTTGAAGCCGTTCATCACCTGGGTGCGCTGCGGCTGCTTCATGTCGCCGTTGAGCCCCTGCGCATCCATCCCCCGCTTTCGAAGGTTTTCGGCAAGCTCCTCGGTCATCGCCTTGGTGTTGCAGAAGACGATGGCGCGCTGCGGGTTTTTCGCATAGAGCAGCAGGCAGAGCGCATCCTGCTTGCGGCTGGCGGGCACCTCGCAGTAAGCCTGGCGGATGGACTTAACGCTCGGCTGCTTTTTATCCACCTCAACAAGCTGTGCCTCCCGCTGAAACTCTCCGGTCAGCGCCATGATGGCGGGCGGCATCGTCGCCGAAAAGAGCACCGTCTGCCGCGACTCGGGCGTACCGGTCAGGATGGTCTCGATATCCTCCTTAAAGCCCATCGAAAGCATCTCATCCGCCTCATCGAGCACGACCATGCGCAGATGCTCCAGCCGCAGCGTTCTGCGGCGCAGGTGGTCCATCACCCGTCCCGGCGTGCCGACAACGATGTTCGCCCCGCTGCGAAGCGCCATAATCTGCCGGTTCATCGGCGCGCCGCCATAGATATCCACCGTTTTAACGCCGGGCTTATATTTGGCAAGCTTGCGTATCTCCCCGCAGGCCTGCATGCAAAGCTCCCTTGTCGGGCAGAGGATGAGCACCTGCACCTGTCCCTTGTTTTCCCCCGTATCAATACCCTCTACGGCGGGAATGCCAAAAGCAAGCGTTTTGCCCGTTCCGGTCTGAGATCGGCCGATGACATCCGCACCGGCCCGCAGCAGCGGGATGGCGCGCGCCTGAATCTCTGTGGCGCTTTCAAAACCCATTTCGCCTACCGCCCGCGCCAGCGGCTCGGAAAGCGAAAGCTCGGAAAAAAGAACGTTATTCATTCCTACCTCTATTCTGAAAAATATTCAGTTAAAATATGTCTTTCCAAAGAGAAGGCCCCGCCTCATGGGACGGAGCCTCCTGCCAACAGCTGTTTTTTAAAATCAGGCCCTGTTTACGCTGCCGAACAGCTCCATCTTCTCGCGAACGGTCGCCTTGATGGCTTCCGCGCCGGGAGCGAGCAGCTTGCGCGGGTCAAAACCCTTGCCGGCCTTGTCCTTGCCCTCCTCAACATATTTGCGGGTTGCGGCCGCAAAGGAGAGCTGGCACTCGGTGTTAACGTTGATTTTCGCAACGCCCAGCGAGATAGCCTTTTTAATCATATCCTCCGGGATGCCGGTGCCGCCGTGCAGCACGAGCGGGATGCCATCCGTCTCCTGCTGGATTTTGGCCAGCACATCAAAGTCCAGCCCCTTCCAGTTGGCGGGATAAACGCCATGGATATTGCCGATGCCCGCCGCCAGAAAATCAATGCCCAGCGAGGCCACCCGCTTGCACTCGGCAGGGTCCGCAACCTCGCCCATGCCGACAACGCCATCCTCCTCGCCGCCGATCGAGCCGACCTCGGCCTCCACCGAAATGCCCTGCGCGTGCGCCAGGGCAACCAGCTCCTGCGTTTTGGCCACATTTTCATCAATCGGATAGTGCGAGCCATCGAACATTATCGAGGAGAAGCCCGCCTCGATGCACTTTTTGGCTCCCTCATAGGTGCCGTGGTCGAGGTGCAGCGCAACCGGAACGGTGATGTGAAGCTCTTCAATCATCGCCTTAACCATTGCGGAAACGGTCTTAAAACCGGTCATATATTTGCCCGCGCCCTCGGAAACGCCCAGAATAACCGGGCTTTTAAGCTCCTCGGAAACCAGAAGCACCGACTTCGTCCACTCGAGATTGTTGATATTAAACTGCCCGACCGCATAGCCACCCGCTTTAGCCGCGGCCAGCATATCCTTTGCCCATACCAGCATTGATAACTTCCTCCCTTTTCCCTGACAATCTAATCACATTATCTTCATTATACCACCACATTCTTCCCGGCGCAACCTCCGAAAAGGCAAGGAGCGCAAAAAACTCCCCCCTTATTCTTCTATTTTTACGCCGTCGCGAAAGCTGCGCCGGTAGCGCTCTATCGCCCACTGGATAACGTTGCGCGCCGCGTTGCGGCCCATCACCTCATCCACCGCCGTCTGCTTGTGCTCCAATTCTTTATAAACGCTGAAAAAGTGGGTCATTTCATCGAAAATATGGCGGGGCAGCTCCTCCAGCTCCTGATAGCTGTTATAGGTCGGGTCATCAAACGGAATGGCAATAATCTTCTCATCCCCCCGGCCATTATCCACCATCGAGATAACGCCGATCGGATAGCAGCGCACCAGTGTCAGCGGTTCGAGCGGCTCGGAGCAGAGCACCAGCACATCCAGCGGGTCGCAGTCATCCCCATAGGTTCGGGGAATGAAGCCATAATTGGCCGGATAGTGGGTGGAGGTATAGAGAATGCGGTCCAGAATAATCATTCCCGTCTCCTTATCCAGCTCATACTTCTTCTTGCTCCCCTTGGAAATTTCGATAACCGCCAGAAAATCGTCCCGGCTGATTCGTTCCTCGCGGACAGAATGCCATACGTTAAACATAAAAGCCTCCTCTTCGACCGGCCGCCCTAAAGGGAGGGCTCCCATTTGGCGTTCGGCCTTTTTCTTTCGCTATCCCGCCGGATTTTATTATGGATTCAGCCGGTTCGGCCCTCTGAAAATGAACATCGCCTCTTTAATGCCCACACCTAGCAGCAGCATCGTCAGCCGGTCTACACCGAGGCCATAGCCGCCGTGCGGAGGGCAGCCATAGCGGAAAAATTCCAGATAAAAGCGGACATCCTCATAAAGCCCCTTTTCCTCCGCCTGCTTTTTCAGTATCTCATAGCGGTGCTCCCGCTGTGCGCCGGTGGTAATTTCTACGCCGCGCCAGATGAGGTCATACCCCATCGGAACGCCGTGCTCATCCCGCATATGGTAAAATGCCCGCTTTTCTGCGTCAAAGCCCGTTACAAACAGAAACTCATGCCCATAGACTTCCTGAACCAGTTTATAGCTCAGCTGCTCGGCCTCGGTGGTCAAATCCCCCTTTTCGCTCTCCGCCACCGTGTAGCCATACCGGCTCTCGAGCTGCGCATACAGGTCCTTTAAATCCATCACCGGGAAGGGCAGCGCCGGCAGAATAACCTCCGCGCCGAAAGTCTCCTTAATCTGGCTGCCATATTTCTCCTTTACTTCCCCCAGCATGTGGGCCAGCAGCTTTGCCTCCTGGTCCATGACATCCCGATAGGAGCGAACGAAGCTGAATTCCAGGTCAAAGCCGGTGAATTCCGTCGTGTGCCGGTTGGTATAGGATTTCTCCGCGCGAAACACCGGCCCGACCTCAAAAATCCGGTCGAAGCCGCTGGCCATGGCCATCTGCTTATAAAACTGGGGGCTCTGCGCCAGATAGGCATCCCGGTCGAAATACTCGACCTTAAACACATCTGCGCCGCTCTCGCTCGCTGTACCAATCAGCTTGGGCGTATGGATTTCCATAAACCCCTGCTCGAGCAGATACCGGCGCATGGAATTGACCATCTCCGTCTGCACCTTGAAAATCAGCTGGTTTTCCTCGGTGCGCAGGTCAATCCAGCGGTAATCAATCCGCTGGTCAATGCTCGAACGCTCAAGCGCCGCCTTCTTTCTGGTTGCCGGAATGGTCTTTCGGGTGATGGGCAGCGGCTCCGCGAGCGACTCAATCTGAATGCTCTGCGGCTCTATCTCCACACCGTGCAGCTTGACATACTCATCCTGCCGCACAACGCCCGTTACAGAGATGACCGAGTCGTTTGTCAGCCTGCTTATCGTTTCGAGCAGCTCGGGATGGGACTCTTTTTCCACCGTTACCTGAATCTTTTCCGTAATATCCCTGAGGACAATAAAGGCCATGTGCTTGCTGTCCCGCAGGTTATCTACAAATCCCTGCACGAGCACCCGCTCTCCCGCAGAGCGGATGGCCTGCGCAATATAGGTCCTGTCCATAAAATAAACCCTCCTGTTTATCTGACTTTGCCGGCAATAAATCCTGCAAAAATAAATCCTGCAAAACCCGTTTTCTCGTCCGGCCTGTCTCCCTTTCAGGCAGGCCCTTTTCCTGCAGCGGGTGCCCTCCCCTCCCTTTTCCAAACCGGCGGACAGGGAAGGCAGCTTTCTATCCTGCCAGCTTTGCCTTTTTCTTCATCATAGCATTTTTTGTATAGACAAAACAATAGATGCCGGCAATCTTTCTGGAAATTTCATCTTTCTCTATGGATAACAAGCGGAATAATTTGTGGTATAATAATTCCAAGCAGCCATGATCCGCACAGATTGCCGCGCCGTCCTATTAGGCAGGGACAGCGGCTGCGGTTATGGCATTATCAGCAAAGCGGCTGTTTGCCGGGTACTCACTGAAAATTTTCCATTCATATGAAAGCGGCCGTCTCCCCGGTGGAAGATATCCTGCCGGCCGCAAGACCAAAACTTGTTAAGGGGTGTTTTTACATGAACAGGAAGAAGAGCGGTCCGTCAGCCCGCGTTATGTTTTCCAGCATCGGTGCGGGCTTTCTGGCCTTTGTCGGCGTATGCTCTCTGATGGATGCCCATGCGCTGGCGGCAGATTATACGCTGCCGGAGCCGGTTACCGTTGTGAAGGAATATTATGTGGACCCGCAGCCGGCAGCGGCTGTCCTCCCGGCCAGCGGACAGTATACCGCTTTGAACGCGCTGCATTTTTCCTCTGCCGCCTCTGCAAAATCTTCAAAGCAGACGAAGGAAACGGCAGATGCGGTATCTGCCTTTGCCGGCGGCTTTTTCTCCTCGCGCTACAGTGCGCTGCATGTAGATCCGCAGAAAGAGGAAAAAGCGCCCGCCAGTGAGGCATCCGCCGCCTCTGCCGGCCTTTCTGCCGCCGGACAGGCGGCTGCCGCAGCCGCCGCAGAGGAGCCGGCTGCGGACGGAGCCGCACAGCAGTCGGCCCAGAAGGCGGAGGAGCCCAAGGAGGAAAAGACCGTTTCCATCAAGCAGACTGCAGGCGGCGGCTACAGCAAAATGCAGTCCTGGAAAGAGGTCAACAGCGATGTGGTGGGATATCTATATATTCCCGGCACCAACATTGACTATCCGGTTGTGCAGGGCGCAAACAACAATACCTATGCGCATCTGGACATCTACAAAAATTCCAGCCGCAATGGCGTCATCTGGGCGGACTGCGATGTGCGCGCCAGCAGCAAAAATACCATTCTGTATGGCCATAACTGGACAAACGTCAGCGCCAATCCCGCCATCGGGCGTTCGAGCGATGTGATGTTCGCCCAGCTGACCGCTTATCAGCATGCCTCTTTCATGCAGTCGCACCCCACTATCCAGTATGCCAATGCAAACGGGGATGCTACCTGGGTCGTTTTTGCAACGCTATATACCACCGATCTGAACTCCTATATCTATACCAACGTTTCCCCCACCAGCCTGGCGAAATGGGCAAAGGGGCAAACGCTTATGTGCAGCTCCTCGATTGATATCAAAGACAGTGACCAGATTTTAACCCTTTCCACCTGTACGCGCTACTATGGCCAGTTTGAGAACCAGCGCTTCGTTGTGATGGCCCGCAAGCTGCGCGATGGCGAGCGCCTTTCCTCGGTTAAAGTCAGCTGACCTTTCCTGAAACCCTTCTTTATATTTATCTCCGGCGGGACTTTATGAAGAACCCCGCCGGAGATTTTTTAATGTCCGGCGGCAGACTCCCAAACAGCAGTATCCCAATTCACACGCCCCTCATATAATGAAGTGGCAGGCGGTATCACTGCCGTCTGCCCGCAGGAATCCTCTGCGGAAAACGACGCGCAAAATATCAGCTGTTTCAAATTGATGGGAGGAAAAAAAATGACCATTTATAACTGCAGCCCCTTTAACGGCAACTACCTGAAAACCGGCAGCTTTGGCCCCGCCTGTTCCGGCAGCAACACCTGCGGTTGCAGCTGTGGCTGCGGCTCCAATTGCGGCTGTAACTGCGGGTGCGGATGCAACTCCGGCTGGGGTTGTGGCTGGGGCTGCGGCTCTAACTGCGGCTGCGGCTCTAACTGTGGCTCTAACTGTGGCTCTAACTGCGGCTGCAACTCCGGCTGCGGCTCTAACTGTGGCTCCGACTGTGGCTGCAACTCTGGCTGCGGCTCTAACTGCGGCTGCAACTCCGGCTGCGGCTCTAACTGCGGCTGCAACTCCGGCTGCGGCTCTAACTGCGGCTCTAACTGCGGCTGCAACTCCGGCTGCGGCTCTAACTGCGGCTGTGGCTGCTGGAACTGGGACAACTGCATTGAGCCGCACTTTATTCCTACCCCGGAAGAGCCCTTCCCCTGCGCGGCCGCCTGCGCCAGTGAAGGATGCTGCGGATGCAACGTCTGTGCAATGCTGGAGGACGGTACCTACGGTCTTGCCGCCATTAAAAATGAGCTGGATGAGGTACGCACCATCACCGGCGAAATCTATAATCTGATAGCTCCTGTCCCCTGTGGCTGCGGCCGCTGAGGAGCAAAGTCCATCTTCAAAAATTCCGGCGTGCGCCGCAGAAGTTTCTGCGGCGCACCTTTTTTATGTTTATCGTCAAAGCAGCCGAAAAAATGCAGTTGTGCCTGTCTGGCCGGCAGGCCGGAGGCGCCAATGTATGCGTTTTCTGTGAATCCGACTGCGGCAGACCGCCTATGCAGCCTGCTGTACCGTTCAGCAGCGCCAAACTGAAATCCAAGAAAAGCTTTTCGGCCGTGGCAGCCATAAGGAAAAATCTTCCTTAAAGAGCAGAGAAAAGCCAGTCTTTTCCCTTTCTCAGACAGTGCGCCCCCTTTAAAACCAGCCTTTGGAAGAAAGACAAAGATGTTCTTGACAGAAGGCATTTGGGAATATAAAATAGGTATGGTATATTGTTGAATATTTTATGGATATAACCGCTTTTAACAATTGCCAGACTTTTCACTACAAAAGATAATTTTAAAGAAAAGGAGGTATGCACTTACTCATGGGTACACCACAAATCATCCTATCCGTCGTTGGCATATTGGTGGCATTCATCGTTGGATTTGTCATCGCTTTTTTTGTAGGCGTTTCATATAGAAAACGAATCGCGGAATCGGATATCGGTTCGGCAGAAGAAGAAGCCAAAAGAATCGTAAGCGAAGCCATAAGAAACGCGGAGGGAAAGAAAAAAGAAGCCCTGGTGGAGGCCAAGGATGAAATCTATAAGCTCCGCACCGATGCAGAACGCGAAAACAAGGAACGCAGGACCGAGGTCCTGCGCCTGGAACGCCGGGTGCAGCAGAAGGAAGAATCCATTGACCGCAAGCTGGAAAACCTTGAAAAAAAGGAGGACCAGGTAAACAGCCGCCTCAAAGAGGCACAGCAGAAGCTGGATGAGGCCGAGCAGGTCAAGCAGCATCAATTTGATATGCTCGAAAAAATTTCCGGCTTTACGGCCATTCAGGCGCGCGACTACCTGCTGCAAAACCTTGAAAACGACCTGACCCATGAAAAAGCGCTCAAAATCACCCAGTATGAGGCGATTCTGAAGGAAGAAAGTGATGAGAAGGCCCGCGAAATCATCTCCGCCGCCATTCAGCGCTGCGCTGCCGACCAGGTGACTGAAATCACCGTTTCAGTTGTCCCGCTGCCCGGCGATGAGATGAAGGGACGGATTATCGGCCGGGAGGGCCGCAACATCCGCACGCTGGAAACGCTCACCGGCGTTGATCTGATTATCGACGATACGCCGGAGGCTATCACCCTCTCCTGCCATGATACGGTACGCCGTGAGGTGGCGCGCATTGCCCTCGAACGGCTGATTCAGGATGGGCGCATCCATCCCGCCCGCATTGAGGAGATGGTGGAAAAGGCCAAAAAAGAGGTCGAGCAGAAAATCAAGCAGGATGGCGAGCGCGCCGTTCTGGATCTGGGCATTCACAGCATGCACCCCGACCTTGTCCGGCTGCTGGGGCGGATGCGCTACCGCTCAAGCTATGGGCAGAATGTTCTCAACCACTCGATCGAGGTCGCCCAGCTGGCCGGCATGATGGCCGCCGAACTCGGCGCGGATGCCGCTCTCGCCCGCCGCGCCGGCCTGCTGCATGATATCGGCAAATCAATGACCCATGAAATCGAGGGGTCCCATGTGCAGATTGGCGTAGATATCGCCAAAAAATATAAAGAGAATAAAGAAGTTATCCATGCCATTGCCGCGCATCATAACGATATCGAGCCCCGCACAGTGGTCGCCTGCCTGGTACAGGCGGCAGATGCCATTTCAGCCGCCCGGCCAGGAGCACGGCGCGAAAATCTTGAAAACTACATTAAGCGTCTCGAAAAACTGGAAGAAATCGCCAACTCCTTCGAGGCAGTTGAAAAGTCCTTCGCCATTCAGGCCGGCCGTGAGATCCGCATCATGGTAAAGCCGGAGATGGTGAATGATGATGAGATGGCTGTCGCTGCCCGCGAAATCGTGAAGAAAATTGAGGCGGAGCTGGATTATCCCGGACAGATCAAGGTGAACCTGATCCGCGAAAGCCGCGCAATCGAATATGCCAAGTAAGCTTTAAGAAAGCACCTTAGCAGAAAACTTTTTTGGGGGCACGCCCACAGGCGTGCCCCCCTGTTTTTTAGTCCACAGGAGGTTTCTCCTGTGTTCTCACAGCTCCCTCCCCCCCTGCATTGCCCTCTATCCCGGATTTACAGGCCGTTTCTGCGGCCGCATCCTCCCCCATGAAGCGGGCCGGTCCAATATCCTCCGGCGTGAAATCCGGGCTACCGCTCCGGTTCGAAAGCAGTCTTACAAAAGAGGCCGTAAAAAACGCAATCGCAAGCGTTTTTACGGCCTCTTTTTATGTATTAGCTTCAGCAGGATAAAAAACTATCGGCCCTGCCGGTAAGAGCAAAAGGCCTCCTCCACAGGCATTGAATGAGGCAGGAAGGCAGCCTGGCGATTGGGAGAATATAAAAGAAGGCAATGGATAAAAATTATGGATGCACCCGCAAAATTTTTATTCTGCTATGCAGGATTCCATGGCTCGCTCCCTTTCGGCCTTACCGGAAAATCTGACTGACACAAAAAGGGAGGAATTCCTCTCCTGAGGCCCGTTTCGGACTACAAAACCGCTCCTATTGCCTCTCTCTTTGCCCTTTGGGTCGACGAACGTTTCATATAAAGCGATACTACCATATTTCTTTCTGCCGGAAACAAAGCTTCTGAAAGGGATCTTATACCTTCTCCTTTGGTTATTTTCCCTAAGACCAACAGGCAAAATAGCTTCTCAAAAATCATTTTTTCAATTTAGCATATCCAGAGCAAAACTAGAACATCTCGAAAGAGCCTATTTTGTAAATCTTGCACATTCCCGATAAAAACCAGTGATTGTTAACCATGCGTTATGCTGCAATAATATAGACACTGCACAGGTTGTGGCAAAAGCGCTAAAAACTGCCATTGCTTTGCGGAAAAATAATATAATATGGAGGAATGACAATTGAAGCGCATTTTTCGACTCTCTGCAATTCTGGCTTCCTTGTGTATGGCTGCAGGCACTCTGACTGCCTGCAGCGGCGGCACTGCCTCTCCAGCGCAGGCCTCTTCGGCGGGCGGCTCCAGCGCCGCAGCATCCCCGGCTTCTGCCGAAGCGCCGGCATTCAACTTCAATGAAACCGGTTTCCCCATTGTCAATGAGCCTGTTACTCAGTCAATGATTGTCCCCATCAATCCCTCCTACAACATTGAAGACATGAGCAAAATGTGGTTTTTTGAGAAGATGCAGGAGAAAACAAACGTCAGCTTCGACTTTGAGGTGCTCACCACCGACCAGTGGGAGGAGCGCAAAAACCTGATGTTTGCCTCCAACGAACTGCCGGATATTATTACAGGCGGCCTCTCCAACAATGATATTATCACCTACTCGCAGGCTAAGCAGATTGTTCCTATTGGCGATCTGATTGAAAAATATGCCCCGGATTATGCCGCTGTTTTAAAGCTCTATCCGGATACCGCCAAATTCTATACGCCGGACGGTAAGCTTTATGGCATGGCAAACTTTGTGGGCGGCTATGCGGAAATGCCCGGCTCCCGCGCCTTTATCAATGTTCAGTGGCTGAAAAACCTAGGTCTCTCCCATCCCACCACCTGGGACGAGTTTTATGATGTGATGGTCGCCTTCCGCGACAAAGACCCGGATGGCAACGGCCAAAATGACACCATTCCCCTCTGCGGCTACTCCACCGGCTATGCTGTCGATCCCTTTGTAGCAGGGCCGCTGGGTATCTCCTTCGGTTGGGCGAAGAAGGATAACTGGCAGATTATCGATGGAAAAATGGTCTATGTGGCCGAGCACCCGCAGTATAAGCAGTATCTCATCAACATGAACAGGCTCTATACGGAGAAGCTGCTGGATCAGGAATATTATACGCAGAATGATGCGCAGTATACCGCAAAGGGAAGCAATATGCTCGTTGGCGCCTGCACCTGCGCAGCTCCCTTTGTTCTCACCAGCACGACCGATCCCGCTGTTTATGAGCAGTATGATATCATCGGCCCGCTGACCAGCGATGTTTTCAGCGAAAAGAAATGGTATGGGTCGAACGTTGGCAGCCAGGGCATGTTTATCACCTCTGCCAACAAAAATCCCGAAATCTCGCTGCGCTATTTCAACGAAATTTATACCGAGGATGGTGCCTGGTTCCTGGTCGGTCCGGAAAAGGGCGAATGGGACGAGCATCCGGAATATGGCCGCGTCTGGAACGAGGACAAGAGCAAATATACTTATGACCTCCCCGAAGAATTTAACGGCCTTTTCCCCTGGATGAACACCTTCGTAGCCCCCATCAACACCGTTCCTTTCCATGGCTACCGCCACTTCTCCGAAGCAATGGGCGCCGAGGCCATGTTCCCGGAGGATGTTGTTCTGCTCGCACAGCTGCAGAAAAACATGCCTTACATGGATCCCGGCTCTCCGACACTCTTTTTCACGCCTGAAGAGCTGGAAGAAATCAAGCTGATTGAGGCCTCCCTCTATACCTACTGCGAGCAGATGGAAGCCAAAATCGTTATGGGCGAGGAATCGATTGATGCCTATGATACCATGCTCGCCGAGCTGAAAAATCAGGGCCTTGAAAAGCTCACCGAGGTTTACAACACCGCATATGACCGCTACAAAAGCAATCTAAAATAGCCGAAACAGAGGAGGCGGGCTTTGCATCACTGCGGCGCCCGCCTCCTGCCTGTTCTCAATTTATTTGAAAGAAAGGATGGATTTTTATGACGTCCGGCCGGGCCATAACTGCCCATACTGCGGCGGCCCAAAGGAGCAGCCGGCTTCAGCTGATAATTAAAAACTATCAGATCTATCTCATGCTGCTGCCCTGTTTACTTTATTTCGCCATCTTCTGCTATGGACCCATGTACGGCGTACAGATCGCTTTTAAGGACTATAACACCGGCATCGGCATCTGGAACAGTCCCTGGGTAGGCCTCAAGCATTTCCGGCGCTTCATGTCCATGCCCCAATTCTGGCAGGTCTTTAAAAACACCCTTCTCCTTTCGCTCTATTCGCTGATTGCCGGCTTCCCCTTCCCCATTCTGATTTCGCTGATGATTAACGAAATCTCCCGGCACCGCTTCAAAAAGGTCATTCAAACGGTGACCTATGCCCCGCATTTTATCTCCACCGTCGTTATGGTGGCGATGATCTCTCTTTTTCTTTCTCCCACCAGCGGTTTTATCAATAAGTTCATCGAGGCGCTGGGAGGCGAAGCCATCAATTTCATGATTAAGCCCGCCTATTTCCCGCACATCTATGTCTGGACAGGCATCTGGCAGCATTTCGGCTGGAATTCCATCATCTATCTGGCTGCTCTGGCCAGCGTAGATGAGGCGCTGCATGAATCCGCTGTTCTGGATGGGGCCAGCCGGCTGCAGCGCATCTGGTATATCAACCTTCCCTGCATGGCTCCCACCATTGTCATCCAGCTCATTCTCTCGCTGGGCGGCATTTTGGGGGCGGATTTCGAGAAGGTGCTGCTCATGCAGAATGCCTCCATTATGGAAACGGCGGATATCATCGGCACCTATACCTACCGCATTGGTATTCTGGGCAGCGAGTTCAGCCTTTCATCCGCCATCGGCATTCTCAATTCTGTCATCAATCTCATCATGCTGGTTCTGGTGAATGGCATCTGCCGCCGCATCAGCGATACCAGCCTGTGGTAAAGGAGGAAGCTTATGCTCGCGCGCTCCAGAGAAGATAAGGTTTTTGATGCTGTTAATATTACCCTCTTATCCATTCTGACGCTGTTGGTCGCTTATCCGCTTTATTTTGTCGTTATTGCCTCGTTCAGCGGTCCTGCCGCCGTTAACTTCGGGGAGGTGCTCCTGCTCCCGAAGGACATTAACTTCACCGGCTACAGCTTTGTTTTCAAAGATAAAAGCCTCTGGCACGGGTATATGGTGACCATCGTTCTGACGCTGGTGGGAACGGCGGTGAACCTGGCTTTAACCTTCACCGGCGCCTATGCCCTGACCAAAACCGCCCTGCCGGGCATTCGAGTGCTGATGTTTCTCATCACCTTCACCATGTTCTTCGGCGGCGGCATGGTCCCGACCTATATCCTGGTCTCCAGCCTGCACCTGCGCAACACCCTGTGGGCGATGATTCTGCCCGGCGCGGTTTCCGTCTATAACCTGATTCTGGTGCGCACCTACTATATGAAAAGTATTCCGGAAGAGATTATGGATGCCGCCCGCATCGACGGCTGCTCAGACTTCAAGCTGTTTTTGCGCATCGCGCTGCCGCTCTCGGCGCCGATTATCGCGACTATGGCGCTCTTTTATGGCGTTGGGCACTGGAACCAGTTCTTTGCCGCGCTGATTTATATCAGCGATAAAAATCTCTTCCCGCTGCAGCTGGTGCTGCGCAATATGCTTCTGGCCAGCAAAACCGCTATGACCGATATGATCCAGGGCGGCGCCATGACCGGAGATAATGCCCGCTATCTCTCCGAGCTTATGCAGCGCGCTGAAATTCTCAAATATGCCGTTATCATTGTTTCCACCCTCCCTATCCTCATGGTCTATCCATTTCTGCAGAAATACTTTATGCGCGGAATTATGGCAGGCTCACTGAAAGGCTAGAAATTGCCCCTGTTTTCTGGTATATTATTTTCAGCGGGTATTTTCGGGAAGTTGGCGCTCCGGCTTTTCGGGATTGGTTTGTCAGAGCTTCCTGAAAGGAGCGAATATTCATGAAAAAGGCATCTCATTTGATGCGCCGGTTCAGTGTCCGCTACCGGTACCTGTTTTCCTTTTTGCTGATGGCACTTATTCCAATTGGTATTATTCTGTTTTCTTTCTACCACTATAATATCCATGAGCTCAAGCGGGATGTTGACAATATCAACTTAAGCCGCGTGGCCCAGATACAAAGCAGCGTGGAAGGGGAGCTGATGAAACACTACAGTCTGGCCGGAGCACTGCGCTCTGATGCCACCTTTCTGCCGACAGTGCGCCGGGGAACGCCCATCAGTGATTATGACTCACTGCTTGTTCTCAACCGGCATATGAGCTATCGCAGCATCCACCATGCCACAGCGGTTCTCCTGCCGGAAAGGGAACGGGCCTACACCGCCTCCGGGGCCTGCTCGAGCGATAACTACTTTCACTCTATCCTGCAGCTGGATGAGACACAGGCACAAATTTTACAGGAAAACCTGCAAATCCGGCTTTCCGGAGCTTCCTCCGCGTTTCTGTCCGTTCCGCTGCAGGATAAAAGCTCGCTGCTTGTCTGCGCCTATGCTATTCCGGGACCTGAAACGGTCCCTTCCGCCATTCTGCTGAGCGCGCTGGATGATGCACAGCTGAAAACCATCTGTTCTCCCCTGGTCGCTGATTTCTTCGGCGGCGCCTTTATTCTGAACAGCCAGCGGGAGCCTATTTTTCAAACCTGGCAGAATGAAGCCGGCTTTCCCGAGCTGTGGGCAGAAATTCTGGCACAGGATTATACCAGCTCCGCCCGTATTCTTTCTATTCAAAGCGGCGCTCAAACCTATTCCCTGCTCTTTTCCTACAATGACCGCCTCGGCCTGGTTTATGGTCTTCTCGCCTTGGAAAATGATACCCTGACGCAAGTCATCCGGCAGAAGACGATGATCTGGCAGGTAGCGCTGCTCGCGCTGACCATCTGCATCGCCGCTGTGCTGGGGCTGACGCTTCTGAACTATCTGCCCGTAAAAAAGCTGATAGCGCTCACCGCCTACCCCTCCAGCAGCGATAACGAATACCTGCGTATCTATGAAACGCTGATTCGCAGCTCTAACCATGCCGAGCAGCTGGAAGAAATCCTCGCCCTGCAGCGTCCCTATGTGCTGGAGCGGCTTTTTAATCATGTGCTCTATGCAGAAACAGCACCGGAGCAGATTGAGCAGCTCTTTTCCAGCATGGATATTCATCCGGATCATCCCTGTTTTTTTGTCATATGCGTACAGGTCCTGAGAACTCCGGCCGCCCGGCAGAGCTATAGCCGCTTTAAAACGGTCGTTATCGATACCGCCGACGCCATGCGCAGTGCCGAATGCACCTACTATGTGCTCGAGCGCCCCGGCGAGAGCGAGCTGGCCGTAGTCGTCAACTGCATTCCGGATATCTGCCAGCAGGAGTGTGTCAGCCAGCTGCACGCAAGACTTGAAAAGGAGCTGGGGAGGGAATATCTGTTTACCATTGGCGCCGGCAGCATGCAGACGCAGCTCATTCAGCTGAAAAGCTCGCTTTATGAGGCGACGCTGCTTATTCAAAGCTATCCGGACCGTCCGGTATCCTATCCGGAGGACCTAGAGAGCTGCCGAAGCGGGCTGGCCGACCTTTACCCCACGAAGGATATGCTGCTTTTACAGCTGCAACTGCGGCAGGGGGATGAATCCAACGCCCTGCAAACCTTTGAAAGGCTCTGCTCCATGGTTCAGAATAACGGATGCTCGCTGCTCATCAGTCGCCACCTGTGTTCCTATATCATCAATGCCATCGCCGAGGTCATCCAGCAGACGCAGATAGGAGATTTCGGAGAACCGCTGCACCGGCTGATGCTCTATCAGACACAGGAGGAATTTTATACCGCCTCCCGGCAGCTGATTTCAGATTTCTGTCTGGCCGTCAATGCGGCCCGCCGCAACAACAGCTCTCTGCTGCGCGACCGCATGATTGCCTATGTGCGTGAAAATATCGGCAACGTCAACCTGAGCCTTGAAAGCATTGGGGAGGCCTTTGATCTCTCCCCTTACTATGTCAGCCGCTTTTTCCGGGACCAGAATAACGTCAATTTGAAGGATTACATTGTAACCATGCGTCTGTCCATCGCCAGAGAATTATTGACCGACACCAACAAGCCGGTAGCTGAAATTGTGAAGGAAATCGGCTATATCAGCGCCTCCAGCTTTATTCGAAAGTTCAAGGCTGTCGAGGGGATGACGCCCGGCGAATACCGCAGCCGTTTTAAAAAACCAGAGGATGGCCTGTCATAGTATACCAAAGCAGGGAGGAAAATCATATGCTCAGGGAATATCTCCTGAAAGGGGAACACCACCGCTACCGCAGGGAAATTTCCCTCTCCTTCGATCCGCTTTCGCCGCCCGAGGAGCGGATGTGCAGCCGGTTTGAGCAGCTGTGCGCCGCTGAAACGCCGGTGCTGCTGCCGGAGGAAAAAATCTGCTTTATCCGGACCATTCAAAATATTCCGGATATTTTCAACGAAGCGGAGTGGGTGCAGATACGGGAAAAGCATTTTATCCATGAGCTGGGCTACCACTCCAATCTCTCGGTGGACTATGAGGGGCTCATTCGGGATGGGCTGCTCGCGCGGCGAAAATCGGCCGACTGCTATGGCCGGCGGGCCATCGACAGCATTATCGGCCTCTCCGATCGCTACCGGGAGGAAGCGCTGCGGCAGGGCCGGCAGGATATTGCCGATGTGCTTATGCGCATACCGCGCTATGGGGCGCAGAGCTTTCGCGAGGCGCTGCAGTTTTTCCGCATCCTGCATTTTGCCCTCTGGCTGGAGGGCAACTACCACAATACCGCCGGGCGGTTTGATCAGTATATCTATCCTTATCTGAAAAAGGATATCGAGCAGGGGCTTTATACCGAGCAGAGCGCGCTGGAGCTTCTGGAGGACTTTTTCCTCTCCTTTAATAAGGACAGCGACCTGTATGCAGGCGTTCAGCAGGGGGACAACGGGCAGAGCATGGTGCTCGGCGGCATCGATAAGGACGGAAACGATGGCTTTAACCTTCTTTCCCGCCTCTGCCTTAGGGCCAGCGGAAATCTCCGGCTCATCGACCCGAAAATCAATCTGCGGGTCAGCAAAAACACCCCTTTGGAGGTCTTCGAGCTGGGCAGCGAGCTGACCCGCGCCGGTCTCGGCTTCCCGCAGTATTCGAATGATGATGTCGTCATCAAAGGGCTGACGAAGCTCGGCTATGACCCGCAGGATGCCAGAAACTATGTGGTAGCCGCCTGCTGGGAGTTCATCATTCCCGCCGTGGGGGAGGATGTCGCCAACATCGGCGCACTCTCCTTTCCCCGGGCAGTCGACCGCTGCCTGCACCGGGATCTGCCCGGCTGCGGCAGCTTCGGGCAGTTCATGCAGGCGGTAAAGGAGGAGATCGAAAGGCAGTGCGATGAAATCTGCGGCCGCATTCATGATCTGTGGTTTGTCCCCTCCCCCTTTTTGAAGGCCTGCATGGGGAAAATCAAATATCACAACTTCGGCATCCACGGCACCGGCATCGCTACCGCGGCCGATTCGCTCTATGCCATTCAGAAATATATCTTTGAAGAAAAGCGTTTCTCAAAAAAGACTCTCCTCGAAGCGGTGGACAGCGACTTTGAAAAACACGAAGAGCTGCTGCCCCTGCTGCGCTATGAAACCCCAAAAATGGGGATGGACTGCGACGATGTAGACAGCCTCTCGGTCCTTCTGCTCGACTGGTTCGCCGACAGCCTGCAGGGACGCCGCAACTGCCTGGGAGGCTGTTTTCGCGCCGGAACGGGCAGCGCGATGTATTACCTCTGGCATGCCGGAGAAATCGGCGCCTCGCCGGATGGGCGGCGGCGGGGCGAGCCATTCGGGACCAACTTTTCCCCCAGCCTGTTTGCCAGAACGGATGGACCGGTTTCGGTCGTGCGCTCCTTTACCAAACAGCACTTCACCCGCGCCATCAACGGCGGCCCGCTGACGCTGGAATTTCACCACAGCATGTTCTCCGACAGCGGCTGTATCCGCAAGGTGGCCCTGCTGGTGCAGCAGTTTATCGCCTTAGGCGGGCATCAGCTGCAGCTGAACGCCGTCAACCTCGAACAGATGCGGGATGCACAGCTGCACCCGGAAAAGCACCGGCAGCTGGTGGTGCGCATCTGGGGCTGGAGCGCCTACTTTGTCGAGCTGGATAAAGAATATCAGGACCATGTCATGCGCCGGCAGGAATATGCGTTATGACCGGCACCATATTCGATATCAAGGAGTTTTCGCTGCATGATGGGCCGGGGCCGCGTATCACCGTCTTTTTAAAGGGCTGCCCGCTGCGCTGCCGGTGGTGCCATAACCCGGAGGGACTCTCCCCTGAGCCGCAGCTGATGATAAAGCACAGCCTCTGTTCCCGCTGCGGGCGCTGCCTTTCCCCCTGCCGGCATGAGGACTGCGCCCCCTTCTCCCGCTGCCTGCATGCCTGCCCAAACGGCCTCGTTTCACTCAGCGGGCGGCGCATATCCGCCCGCGAGCTGGCGGATATTCTGCAGAAAAAGCTCGATTTTTATCTGCAGGCGGGCGGCGGCATCACCTTCTCCGGCGGGGAGCCGCTCTATCAGGGGGAATTTCTGCTGGAGGTGCTCTCCCATCTCTCCTGCCACAAGGCGGTGCAGACGAGCGGCTATGCGCCAAAGGCGCTCTTTTCGCAGCTTCTGTCTGCCGTAGACTATGTGATGATGGACATCAAGCTGGCGGATGACCGGCTGCACCGGGAATATACCGGCGTCTCCAACGAGCCGATTCTGCAAAACCTCCGCCTGCTGCAGCAGAGCGGCAAGCCCTACCTCATTCGCACGCCGCTCATCTCCGGCATCTGCGATACCCCGGAAAATCTTGCGGCTATTGCAGAAATCATCGGGGTTTCCCCCTGGGAAAAGCTTCCGGAAAATCCCTTCTGGAAGGCAAAATATGAAATGCTGGCCGACTGTGCGGCAGCAAAGGAGTAACGGAAATGTTTCAGATTCAAAGGGCCTATCTGAATACACAGGATGGGGAGCGGATAGATTACCCTGTCTTCACCAAAGAAGAAGCGGACGAAGGGGTAACCGCCATTTTTCTGGAGGGGACGGCCAACCGGGGGCTGGATCCGGATTTCGGAGCCGGAATCGATCTCACGCTTACCGGGCTGAAAAGCTGGATGGCCGATTACCGCTACTGCGAATACTGGTGCCGTCCCGCCTTCGGAAAAGCCCTGCGGGAGGTTCCAGAGGAGACGCAGGGACTTATCTATGAAAAGGAGGACGGCAGCTTCGGCGTTTTGCTCCCGGTGGTTTCCGAAAGCTATAAATGCGTGCTCGCGGGAAACGAAGAGGGCGGGCTGACGGCCAGGCTTTTCAGCTGGTATGAGGGGCTCTGCGGGGTGCGCGCGCTGGCGCTGCTGGCCGCCGAGGGAGAAAACCCCTATTCCCTTCTGCAGCAGTGCGCCCAGGCCGGTCTGAAGCTGCTTGGCGGCGGCTGCCGCACCCGGGAGGAGCGGCGCTATCCCGAAATATTTGAATATCTGGGCTGGTGCAGCTGGGATGCGCTGGAAATCCGCATCAACGAAGAGGACCTGCTGAAAAAGTGCGCAGAATTTAAAAGGAAGGAAATCCCGGTCAAATGGGCGATTCTGGATGATATGTGGGCCTACGTCCGCAATTTTTATGATAAGCCATATGACGGGCGGCCGCAGATGTTTACGCTCATGCACTCCTCCCCGCTCACCGCCTTTCGGGCGGACCCTGTCCGCTTCCCGCAGGGGCTCCTGCACTGCATCGACCGGATGAAGGAATACGGGCTGAAAATCGGCATGTGGTATCCGACAACCGGCTACTGGCGGGGCATTGAGCCGGGCGGGGAAGCCTATGCGGCTCTCAAAGATACGCTGATTCATGCCGCGGACGGCGCTTATGTCCCCGACTACCGGCAGGACAGGGCTTACCTCTATTATGATGCCTGCAACCGCTATCTCCGGCAGAGCGGCGCGGATTTTGTCAAAATCGATAACCAGAGCATGACCCGCCGCTTCTACAAGGGCCTTGCGCCGGTAGGAGAGGCTGCGCGCAGCTTTCATGGGGCCATGGAGGCGGCCGCCGGCCAGCACTTTGACAGCTGTATGATAAACTGCATGGGCATGGCCAGCGAGGATATGTGGAACCGCAGCGTCAGCCCAATTGCGCGCTGCAGCGATGATTTTCTCCCGGAAAACAGGGACTGGTTTGTGAAGCACATTCTGCAGTGCTCCTTCAACTGCCTCATTCAGGGCCAGTTTTATTACTGCGACTGGGACATGTGGTGGACGGATGACGGGCAGGCGGTTAAAAACAGCATTCTGCGCGCGGTGAGCGGCGGCCCCATCTACATCAGCGATCCGCTCTGCAGAAGCCGAAGTGAAATACTCCGGCCGCTCACCTTTTCTGATGGGCGGATTCTCCGCTGCGATCGCCCGGGCATGCCCGCCAGAGACTGCCTGACCAGCGACCCCACCGCCTGCGGCCGCATCTTCAAAATTCAGAACACCTGCGGAGAGAGCGGCGTCATCGCCGCCTTTAATCTGGATGCCGGCGAACAGCCGGTATCCGGCAGCATTTCCCCCTCGGATATCGAGGGGCTGCAGGGAGAGCGCTTCGCCGTTTATGAGCACTTCTCCCGCTCGCTGCAGATACTGAACAGGGAGGAGCGCATGCCCCTGCGCTTAAAAAACGCCGACGACTTTCGGCTGTACGCCGTCGTCCCGCTGGCAGACGGTTTCGCTGTTATCGGCCGAACCGATAAATATATCTCTCCCCGTTCTGTCAAAAGCGTTCATCAGCAAACTGTCACGCTCTTTGAAAGCGGGGAATATGCCTATGTAAAAGAGGAAAAGCTGTTTTTCGCGCAGGGCTGAGCAGAGAGCGCCGCAGCCGGCAAAAGAAGGTCCGCTCCGGTATAGTACCGCAGCGGACCTTCTTTTTTAATCCAAATAATGTATAATCTAAATAATTATACATTCTGTTTATTCTCTGCCAGCCAGAAAGCGGATTCCTTCCAGGCTGCAGCGGCCCGCGCCTGCAGAGCCTATAGCGCCTTCTTGCGGCCGGATACCGTTTCAAAGCTTTCAGTCAGGTACTGCTCAGCCTGCTGGAAATCGCTGTTCGCTACGCAGACAAAGAGAAGATCGATAATGAGCAGCTGTGCCGTGCGCGAGCCCATGGCCCCGCTGCGCACAGAGATTTCCGGCGTGGAGGTGTGCAGCAGGATATCCACCGACTTTGCCAGAGAGCTCTTTCCGTATTTGGTAATGCCAATCAGGGTCGCGCCCTTTTTTTTGGCGGTCTCCAGAATATCCAGCGTATCCTTCGTGCGTCCGGAGTGGGAGATAAGCACTGCCACATCCCCCTTCTGCAGAGTGGAAGCAACGGTCAGCTGGAGATGTAAATCCATGCAGGCAGCCACATGAATGCCGATGCGCGCAAATTTGTGCAGCGCATCCAGCGCCACCAGCCCGGAGGCGCCAACACCGAAAAAGGCTACACGGGAGGCGGTGCGGATGGCATGGGCGGCCTTCTCCAGCTGGGAATAGTCGAGAATCTGCGCCGTTTCTCTCAGCGAGCGGATCTCCTGCTCCACAAGCGAGCGAAAAAGCTGGTCCTGGGAGTCAAAGCCGATGATGTCCCCATAGACCGCCCCCTCCTCTTCCTCTGCCTTTTCCGGAAGCAGGGAGGAGCTGATGGCCTGCTTTACCTCCTTGAGCCCTGAAAAACCCAGAAGCTTGAAAAAACGAACCCAGGCCGCCTGGCTGACGCCGATGGCACTCGCCAGCTCCCGCAACGGCAGCTGGATCAGCTCATAGGGCTGCTCCAGCACATAATCAGCAATTTTGCGTTCGGTGGCGTTCATATCCGGTAAAAGCTGGTGGATTTTCAGAAGTAATTCGTCCATAAAACATCCTCTTGAAGGGCTTCTGCAGCGGCACGCGCCGCACCCCATGCAGCCGGCCGTTCAATATTTTTCAGGCGCGCGTTAAACTGCGCATCCATCATCCGTTCAAAAGCCTCCCGCAGGGGCCTGCAGCGGGTCAAAACGCTGCCGCCCAGAAATACCGGCAGCTCGCTTCCCGGCTCAAACCCCATCCGTTCGGCAACTGCATGCACAAGCGCAAAGAGCTCCCCTGCCGCTGCCGCCAGAATCTCCTTCGCCGCCGGGTCGCCCTGCAGGCAGCAGGCCTCCACCGCCTCGCACAGATGAGCGACACGGGCCTTGGTGCATGCCGGGGAGGAAAGGAAGGTAACGAGGCTGCCGGAGTCTTGGCAGCCCATCTCTTCAAGCACCCGGCTGTACAGGAGCGCCTTAGGCCACATGCCGTCCGCCGCGCGCAGCGTATGGCGGATGGCCTGCAGGCCAATCCAATAACCGCTCCCATCGTCGGAGGCGATATGCCCCCAGCCGCCGGCGCGGAAGGTATCCCCCTTTTTCGTTCTACCCAGGCAGATGGAGCCGGTTCCCGAAATCAGCAGGATGCCGCTGCCATCCGCACTGTTGGCTAAAAGGGAAATTTCCATATCTCCCAGCACCTGAACGTCCGCCTCGGGACACAGACCTTTGAGCATCTGTCTCAGCTGTTCGCGGGCGTCTCCAAAGGAGATACCCGCACTTCCAATGCAGACGGCGGCCGGTCCTGCCGCGCCGCAGCGGGAGATGAGCGGGGAGACAAGCTCCCGAAGGTTTTCCCGCACCTGCTTCCCGCTGTATGCCGCAAGATTGGAGGGGCCGGCATAGCTCTCCTGTATCACCCGTCCCCCCAGGTCGCTTAAAACGCCGTGTGTCTTCGTCCCGCCGCCGTCAATGCCGATTACAAGCCTGTTGATGATACTCCCTCCTGTTCCAGAGCGCGGCGGACATAGCCGTCGCTCGCGCGGAGCAGCTCGCGGCTTTCCTGCGCGTTTTGGCCGGTTAAAATCATGATGATGGCCGTTTTCACATGATAGCCGCATCCCTCCAGCGCCTGAAGGGCCTCCTGCTCGGTGCAGCCAGTGCTCTGCTGCACCAGGCGCACCGCGCGGATATGAAGCTTCTGATTGGTCGGCACCATATCCACCATCATATTGCGGTAAACCTTGCCGATGCGGATCATTGCACCGGTGGAGAGCATATTGAGCACCATCTTCTGGGCGGTGCCCGCCTTCAGGCGGGTGGAACCCTGAACCACCTCCGGCCCTACCTCCGGCGCAATGAGCACATCCGCAACCGCCCCCATTTCACAGCGGCGGTTGTTGCTCAGCCCGATGGTGGCAGCCCCGGCCCGGCGGGCGCCGCGCATGGCGCCCAGCACAAAGGGGCTGCGGCCGCTCGCGCTGATGCCAACTACCACATCGCTGCTGCCAACCTGCAGCTTCGCAGCCTGCGCCTCTCCATCTGCAGCATCATCCTCGGCGTTTTCCACCGCATGGCGCAGCGCAGTATCCCCGCCGGCAATGATGCCCAGTACCATTTCCGGAGGTGTTCCAAAGGTGGGCGGGCATTCTGAGGCATCCAGAACCCCCAGCCGGCCGCTCGTTCCGCAGCCAAAATAGAGAAGCCGGCCGCCCTTTCGGAAGGCGCATTCGATAAGAGAGATGCCCTGGGCTATCTGCTCCGTCTCCTTTTCTACGGCGGATATGCAGCGTGCATCTTCATAATTCATCAGCTGAGCGATTTCCAGTGGGGACATACAGTCAATATTAACCGATGCCTGGTTGTTGGATTCTGTTTTCAGGTCAAAAAGTCCGTCCATATTATCATCTCTTTATTCTTAATACAGGTTAAAAGCGGCCTCAAACAATGAAATCAAAAACAAAGCTGCCAAAGCGGAAGGGCTCACTGATAAATGCGGTATTTTTCTGTCGCCTCTTTGAAGGCTGCTGCCTGTGCCCCCCACTTTTCCAGCAGCGCATCCACATCCAGCGTGTCGGCGCGCAGATCCTCGCAGCCAGCAAGGGCATCCATCTGCAGCAGCCGCCCCTCCGGAGCCTGGCGCCAGAAGTCATGTCCCTCGGACATTTTGCGGATTTGTGCGAACAGGCGAAGCCCTACCTCAACGGCGCAAAGCGCTTCCCGGTCGGTCACATGAATCTGCACCCCGCCGCAGACGGTATCCTTATGCTTCTGAAAGGTCGGCGTAAAATAGGTGGGACGGAAGCGGACCCCTGCCAGTCCCATGCCGTTCATCCGGTCCGCCAGCTCAAAGGGGTTCAGCCAGGGCGCGCCGATGAGCTCAAACGGGCGCGTTGTGCCGCGGCCCTCTGAAACGGTGGTCCCTTCAAAATAGCAGGTACCGTTATAGAGGAAAATCCCATCCAAATTCGGCAGATTGGGGCTGGCATTGACATAGTGCATACCGGTATCCTCCCAGCGCATCCCCCGGTGGTAGCCCTCCATGGGGATCACATGCAGCTCGCAGCCGATATGGCGCTCGCCGTTAAACATCTGCGCCAGCTCCCCGCAGGTCAGGCCATACCGCTGCGGCATGGTATGGGCGCACACCAGTGACAGGTAGTTTTCCGAGGGAACGTTCCCTTCCACCTTGTCACCGATGGGGTTGGGCCGGTCGAGAATGACGACCGGTTTGCCAAGCTGCGCACAGAGCTCCATGCACTCCTTGAGGTTGGCAAGGTAGGTATAAAAGCGGGAGCCGACATCCTGCGCATCATAGACCAGAATATCAAAATGTTCGGCCTGCTCGGCCGTCATCCGATGGGTTTGCTCGCCATAAATGCTGTGTACGGTGATGCCGGTATGCGCATCCACATAGGTGCTCACCGGCATTCCCGCCTGCAGCTCTCCCCGGGCACCATGCTCCGGAGAAAAAATGGCCGTCAGCTGGTAATGGCGGTGAAATACCTCAATGGCGTTTTCAAAATCGCTGTTGATAGCGGCGGGAATCGTCAGCAGGCCGATGCGCTTTCCCGCAAACAGGCTGTCATATTCCTTTATGCGGTCCAATCCGCAGCGTACTTTTTCCATTTTCAGGCATCCCCCTTATTCATAAAGATGATATTTGGTTTTGGTGCGGCGATACCTTTCGAGCGCAGCCTTTCCTTCCTCCAGCAGCTGTCCGCCCGTCTTCTTGCCCTTTCTCCAGGCGTCCGTCCCCATCAGCTTGTCGATATAGAAGGAATACTCCCGGGCCGATTCTACCGGTTTAACATCGTGCCCGTAGGAATTCGGCGTAAATTCCAGCGTATCGGGGTGCAGCTCCCGGATTTCATCCAGCAGATGGAAGGTTGTACGTACCGGCAAAAAGTCCCGACGGCTTTCCACATGAATCTGCACACCACGGCAGATTTCTCCGCGATATTTGGAGGAAGAGGGGATAAAATAGACCGGCGCAAAGCGCACGCCAGAAAGCTCCAGCCGGTTCATCCGCCGGGCCAGCTCCTCTGACTTCAGCCAGGGAGCCCCGACCACCTCAAAGGGCTTGGCCGTTCCGCGCCCCTCGCTGAGATTTGAAATGCCCTCTACAAAGCACATGCCCGCATAAAGCAGGTTGGCGGTCACATGGGGCAGGTTAGGCGAAGGGGAGATCCAGGGAAGGCCAGTCTCTCCCCCATCCTGCTCCCGGCGCCAGCCGGTCACCGGAACCACCTGCAGGGGGCAGGCAAAGCCATATTCCCCGTTGAGATAACAGGCAAACTCGCCTATAGTCAGCCCAATGCGGTTAGGAAGGCCATAATCTCCCACCATCGTATGCAGGTCTTCGGGATAAACGGTCCCCTCCACCTGCGCCCCGCCCAGCGGAGCGGTGCGGTCGAGAATGATCAGCCGCTTTTTTTCGGCGGCACAGGCCCGCATGGTGTTCGCCAGACAGTAAAGGTATTCATAATACCGGCAGCCTGCCTCCCGGATATCGAATACAACGGCATCAATATCCTGCAGCATTTCCGGTGTCGGAGCGGTGCACTCGCGGCTGAAAATGCTTTCCACCGGCAGCCCGGTGGCCTCATCGGTATAGTGGGGAACGCGTTCGCCATAGACAAACTCACTGCGCACCCCATAAACGGTGTTAAAAAGCTTGCAAAGCTCATACTGTTCATGCAGAATATCCAGAACCGGCCTCAGCGCCTGATCAACGGCAGAGCCGTTGGTGATAAGGCCCAGGCGCAGCCCTTTTAAGGCTTTGTCCAGCTCGGAAATATTGTCGATACCGCTTCCAATCAACCTTCTTCCCCCTTCATTTGATAAAAAATGGGACACATACAGATATGCGGCTGTATGTGTCCCGCCCTGGGAACGATTCGTTTGTTTGCTTAAAAGGGACTGCCGGGTCAGTTCATCTTCGCCCAGGCTTCCTTGCCCTCGTCCAGAATAGCCTGCAGGCCGATGGGCTTGAGCTTCTCATATTCCTCATAGAACTGGTCGATGGTGGTCTTGCCGGCGACACACTCGCTGACGAGGGTTTCAATTTTAGGCATGATGGTCGCCTGGTTTTCCTGGTAAGCGGTCGTGGTGAGAACGATGGGGGCATTGTAGGTGTGGCCGTCTACCGAGTGCAGCGCATCATAGAAAATCTTGGTGGTATCCGGGCAGCTGTCATAATCCATGCCGCTCAGAAGAATCTGCTCATAGGCCGCGGAATCGAAGATATGCGGCAGGGGGGTGAAGTTGAGGCCGGCCTCGCGGGCGTTTACAAAGCTCTCGTTATAGGGGGCGTTGATAACCGGCTTGCCGTCTACCAGCGTATAGTGAACGCCTTCGATACCGAAGGAGGAGAGGATGGTGCCCTCTTCGCTGAAGACCCAGTTATAATACTGAATAATGCCTTCCGCTTTGCCATTCTGCTCAGCAGTAATCGTTAAAACAGCCTGGTTGGAGGCCTTGGAACGGGCGGGAACGCCGCTCTTTCCGTTCGGGCCGACGATGGGCAGGGTGCCGACCATCAGCGCATCTTCCTTCACCTCGCGGACTGCTTCGGTGGTGCGCTTGGCAATTTCCGCCCAGGTCATGGTGGAACCGACGATGCCTGCAAACATCGCATCCTGCAGCTTAAGCTGGTCTACATAGGTGCCGCGGGTGGTAAATTCCTGATCGAGCAGGCCCTTCGCATACAGATCGCGCATCGCCTCGAGATATTCGCGGTATTCCGGCATCTCATAAGCCAGGGTGTATTCGCCATCCGCATTAATCACAAAGCCCTGCTTGCCGGTGTTGGTCATCAGGCCGAAGGCGGGCATCAGCCCATAGATATCGCCGCCATAGGGGATATCGTTGGTGGGGTCGCCGTCGCCGTTCGGGTCGCCCTCTTTAAAGGCGGTCCAGGCAGCCACCCACTCATCCCAGGTCTCGGGAATCTTTTCGATGCCCACGGCATCCAGCCAGTCCTTGCGCACCAGCATCGAGTAGGCAGGCGGATAATCCAGAACGAAGGGCAGCCCGTAGAGCGCGCCATCCGACGGATTGCGCAGCATACTGTCAACACCGTCAATCGCGGCCAGAATGTTGGGGCCATGCTTCTCCAGCAGGTCATCGAGCGGAATCGCCGCCCCCTGCTCGATGAGCATTTCCAGGCTGTCTCGGGACTCGATCACTTCCGGAATATTGCCGGAGGCCAGCGTAGTCGTTACGCGGTCCTTATAGCCATCGGTGGGGAACCACTGGTAATCGATCTTGGTGTTGGTGCGCGCAGCCATCTCGTTGAAGATTTCCATCTTCTCGGTCGCCTTCGAGTGGGGCTCATAAATCGGGCACATAATCGAAAACTCGAAGGTTTCAGCAAACAGAGGCGCATTTTCATCCACCGGCGCTTCCGAGGAGGCAGCAGCAGAGGAAGCGGGCGCAGCACTGCTGGCGGGCGCGGAGGAGGCCGCGCTGGATGCACTCGATCCGCCCTGGCCGCAGCCGGCCAGCAAAGATACCACCAGCATGAGGCTCATGGAACCTGCCAAAAACTTTCTTAACATGGATTTGACCTTCTTTCTTCATTCATAGACTTAAAAGCATATCGAAGGCGGGGCTTCCCACCTGGGAACCTTAACCTTTTACCGAGCCGAGCATAACGCCCTTGACAAAGTATTTCTGGAGAAAGGGATAGATAATCAGCATGGGGACCATCGAAACGAAAATAACCGCATTCTGTACCTGCTCGGGGATGGCGGCTCCGCCCTCTGCGCTCAGGTCATAGTTGGTCATGTTGACGGAAATGACAATATCCCGCAAAATAACCTGCAGCGTATATTTCTCCATGCTGCGCAGATACATAAGAGGAGCGAAGAAATCGTTCCAGTGGGCAACGATTACCCACAGGGCAATGGTGGCCAGCGCCGCCTTGGACATCGGGATGACCAGCTTATACAGGATAATGAAATCATTGGCCCCGTCAATCCGGGCAGATTCGATGATCGACTCGGGGATAGAGCTGAAAAAGCTGCGCAGGATAATAACGTTATAGGCCAGGCACAGGCTGTTCAGAATCAGCGCCCAGAGGCTGTCGAGCAGACCCAGGGACTTCATCACCAGAAAGCTGGGAATCAGGCCGCCCTGAAACCACATGGTGAGCACGATAAAAATGGTATAAAAACGCTTGCCATAAAATCGGCCGAAGGCCATGGGATAGGCAGCGAGCCCTGTCATAATCAGGCTCAGCACGCAGCCGGCCGAAGCCACTAAAAGAGTATTTCCATATGCGCGGTAGATATTTTTGTTTTCCAGAACTCCCTCATAGCCAATCGTGGTAAACTCCCGGGGAAAGAAAGAGACCTCGCCGCGCATAATCGGATGGCTGCCGCTCAGAGAGATTGCCAGAATATTCAGTACCGGATAAATAAAGGCAATGCAGGCGAGAAAGAAAAACACAATGAGGACTATCTGAAAAACCGTTTCTCCGCGGGTTCTTCGAGAAATTGCCATCACTCATCAACCCCCTTCTACATAATAGCGACTTCGGAATATTTCTTGCTGATTTTGTTTGCTATAGAGACGAGAAAGACGCTGATGATCGAGTTGAAAAGACCGATGGCCGTTGCCAAACTGTAGTTGGAGTTTTCCATGCCGAGCTTGTAAACATAGGTAGGAAGCATTTCGGAAACGCTGAGGTTGAGCGGATTCTGGAAAAGATAAATCTTTTCAAAGTTCACGTTCATCAGGTTGCCGATCTGCATAATCAGCATGATGATAATCGTATCGCGTATCCCCGGCAGGGTAATGTGCCACATCTGCTTGAAGCGCCCGGCGCCATCCACCGTTGCCGCCTCATAGAGTGACTGATCGATGCCGGTAAGGGCGGAGAGATAGATGATAGCGCTCCAGCCGACCTGCTGCCAGATGCCGGAAATCACCATGATGCTGCGGAAATATTGCGGCTCGGACAGAAAGTTTATCTTCTCCATCCCCATTGAGGACATCACCTTGTTGAGCACGCCCAGCGAAGGGGAGAGAAAGGTCATTAGCATCGAAACCATGACAACGGTGGAGAGGAAATGCGGAAGATAACTGATCGTCTGCACGAGGCGCTTATAGGAATTGCTCCACAGTTCGTTGAGAAGGATGGCGAAGATGATGGGGGCCGTGAAGCAGAACATCAGGCTGTAGACATTCAGAATAATGGTATTGCCTATGAGCCGCAGAAAATCCGGATTGCTGAAAAACTGCTGGAAATTATTGAGACCCACCCAGCTGCTTCCGGAAAATCCCTTGAGTATCTTGTAGTCCTTAAATGCAATTGTAAGCCATGCCATCGGCCAATAGCGGAAAATGGCAAAATAAATGACAACCGGGATCACCATTATATACATATACCGATCCTGCCAGATTTTGCGGCGAACCCGTCCGAAATTGACACTCAAAGCCCATCGCCTCCCTGAATTTTTATTTTTAGATAAAAATAATTCCCACTTTTCCTTCTCTATGGTTAAAATACCATCTTTCAAGAGAAATGTCAATATAAAATTTTAAAAAATAGATTACAATTCGGAAATAAAATTTCAAGCGTGAAACAAAAAGGGATAGCGGCTGCTTCTTCTGCCCTCATGAAAAGGGCGGGCTGCAAAACTTTCGTTTTGCAGCCCGCCCTTTTCATAGGTCCTATTTTTTCAGTTCAAAGAGTGCCTCGGTCTCCACCGGAATGTTGCCCGGCAGGGCGTTCACGCCGATGGCCGAGCGGGAGGGAACATCGCCGAACAGCGCCTGCAGCAGCTCGCTGCCGCCGTTGGCCACCTGCGGCTGGCTGTAAAAACTGTCGGTCCCCGCCACAAAGGTTAAAATTTTCACCGGCTGCGCTACCCGGTTGAGATCGCCCACCTCTGCCTCGAGAACCGCCAGAACGTTGAGCATGCAGTCTCTTGCGCAGCGCTGGCCCTCCTCAAGGGAAATTTCAGCGCCCAGCTTTCCGAGAGCGCTTTTTCCATTTATAGCGGGCCCGCAGCCTGAAATATAGATAAGGTTTTCCCCAAAGCGCTTGCAGGGGCTGTATACCCCGCCCTTGGCCGGCGCGGGAGGCAGCTTTAAACCGAGCTCCTTCAGCTTCTCATAAACATCCATCTCTGTCTTCTCCTTTTCCTGTTTGAATCTATTGGGCAGCCAAAAGCACCGTTCCGCTGTTTTTCCCGGTCCGGCCCCGGCTGTTCCATACCATGCGTCCGCCTACAAAAACCATCTCCATCCCCTGGCAGAGCTGCCGCGGATGGCTATAGTCCCCCCGGTCCCCAAAGGCTTCCGGCGAAAAGATATTGATATCCGCCACATAGCCCGGGCGGAGAAATCCGCGGCCCTTTAAGCCAAAGCGTTCAGCGGTCATCCCCGTCATCTTGTGAAGGGCCTCTTCAAAGCACAGAATACCGCGCTCGCGCACCATATCCCGGAATATGCGCCCGAATGAGCCGAAAAGCCGCGGATGCGGGCAGTCAGGCGCGCCATAGAGCGAATCGGAAATGACCATCGAATAGGGCAGGCGGGCTACTGTGTCCACATCCGCCTGGTCCATGCTCATTAAAACAACGCCCACTTTGCCCTGCTCCTCCACCAGCAGCCGGCAGATAAATGCGGCCTCGTCCTCTCCGGACTTTTGGCAGATTTCCGCCACATCTCTTCCCTGCAGAGGCTTATTTTCCTGCCGCGCCACCGAGCTGATGATCACCCGCTCCCAGCCGATGCTGTCCACCATATTGTCCCATCCGGGCCAGTCCCGGAGAAGGTCTTTTTTCAGCCTTTCGGCCCCATCCGGGGCGTCCAGAGCCCGCAGCGTTTCCCCGGTCGTGCTGCCGGTCAGTGAGGGGGGAATCAGGGTCAGCAGGGTGGTGGAGCCGCCGGTATAGGGGTAAAAGTCCACCGTCACATCCTGTCCCCTGCTGCGGGCCGCCTCGATTTTTTCAATCGCCCGAAAGATCTGCTCCCGCCAGTTGCGGCAGCCCACCGATTTAAAGTGGCTGATGTTCAGCGGCAGCCCGGCCTCATCCGCCAGGGAAATGGCCTCCTGCACGCTGGCGACCAGCGAGTCCCCTTCCCCCCGGATATGGCAGCAAAGCGGGCGGGCAAAGGGCGCTGCCGGGGCCAGCAGGCGGATAAACTCCTCTTTGGAGGAATAGCATTCCGGCGTATACATAATTCCGGCCGAAAGGCCAAAGGCGCCGGAGAGCAGCGCCTCTTTCAGCATCTGCTGCGCATCCGCCATCTCCTGCCGGGTAAAGGGAGATTTCCCATAGCCTTTAACGGCCGCCTTCACCGCCCCCGTTGCCGCCAGTCCGCCGATATTGAGCGGCCAGGATTTTCCCTGCAGCTGCTTTAAATAATCCGCAAAGCTCCCCGGCTGCAGCCCGGGGGGCGCGCTTCCCAGACAGGGCTCGATAAAATCCAGCACCTCCGGGAAGGTCTGCGGCCGGCTGGGGAAGGGAGCGAGCCCGCAGTTGCCTGTCAGGCAGGTGGTAATGCCCTGGGCCAGCTCCGCCTCTCCGAAATCCGGGTCCGCCAGCGCCGCCAGGTCGGCATGCCGGTGGGAATCGATGAAGCCGGGCGTCACTGCTTTTTTTTCGGCAGCTAAAAGGGTATCGGCCGCCTCCGGAGGAATCCGGCCGATTTCCAGAATTTTTCCGTCCTCGAATAAAACATCCGCCTGCAGGGGCGGCGCTCCTGTCCCGTCATAGACCAGCCCGCCGGTAATCAGCGTCTTCATACCAGCATCCCCCTCGCATCCACCCGCTCGACGGACAGCTGCCCGCCGTCACAGAGATAGACCTGATTTTGCATGTTGAGCGCGGTGCAGATATGAATCGGAATCAGCGCCAGCTTCTGTCCGACCCGCAGCCCGGTCTCTCCCCGCGCGCTGACGAGCATTCCATGCTCCTCATTCATGCGGGTGAGCATGAGATCGCTGTTCCCCTCGGCAATGGCATAGCCCGGATAAAAATAAGGAGGCGCATTCAGCGGGATATCCATCGGGAAGGTCTTCGTCCCGCCGTCGATGACGGCATAATCCGGGCGGGGGGTGCTGACCACCGTGACAAAGATGCGGGCAGCAATCTCCTCCATGCGGGCAGCCCCTTCCTTCACCAGCATGTAGTCCTTGAAGATATAGGTGCCCGGGCGGATTTCATTTACCATGCCGGTGGCGGCCACTGCAGCCCCGGTCGGGCTGGAGCCCGCGCTGATATCGCTTATCTTAACGCCCGCCTCCCGTATCTCGGCGGCGACCTGCTGCATCAGCTCCCCCTCTTCCCGAGCGGCAAGAAGGCCATCGGTCGTGGGGGCGCCCTGATAAACGAGGCTTTTAAAGGTATAGATCCCCGTCAGGCGCAGGCCGGGCAATGCTGCTACCGCCTTCGCGAGGCCGGCCGCCTGTGCCCGGCATATGCCGGTGCGCAGCGCGCCGGTATCCACCTCCAGACGCACCTCAAAGACGGTGCCGGCCGCCCGGGCGGCTTCATCCAGCGCCCGGGCGCCCTCCAGGCTGTCCAGCGCCAGTATCAGCCGGGAAATCCGCCGCTGCAGCTGCAGCGCGCGGCGGATGCGAAAATCCCCCACCAGCGGATAGGCGATAAAGATATCCTCCAGCCCGCCATCCGCCATCACCTCGGCCTCAGAAACCTTCGCGCAGGTGATGCCCGCCGCTCCTGCGCGCATTTGCATGCGGGCGAAAAGCTTCATCTTGTGGGTTTTGATGTGCGGGCGAAGGCGGCAGCCCGCGGCATCTGCCGCCTGCTGCATGGAAAGTATGTTTTCCCGGACCTTCTCCATCTGAAGGACCAGACAGGGGGTTTCCAGCTGTCCGATCAGGGATTGTGTCATTTTGATACCTCCTCTGCGGCTCTCTTCCATTGCAGGAAAACAGGAAACGGCCTGCAGCGCGGGAAAGCTCCGCCCCGCGCACCTCCCTGCAATTTCCGACCTTTATCATAGCACAATTCACCCGGAAAATCTCCCCCTTCGGAAAAAACATTTCCGGCCGATGAATGGGAAGGAAGAGCCGCTTTCCCTTTTTTCAGATGAAGGGCGGCCGGGCGCTGCAGGCACAAAAGAAGGTTTCCCGGCGCCCGGAAAGCTCCTCAAAGAAGGACGCGCTCATCAGCAAGAAGAGGGCGGATATCTCCACCCATGTTGCGGAAACGATGCTGAAATTCGTGATTGGCAAAAAATCGCTTGACAATTTCGACAGCTGCGCAGATAACATTCGGCAGATAGGTGTCGATGAGATGATTAGTAGCTATCCGCAGATGTATGACCGCTATCTGAACAAAATGGCACAATAAAAAACAGGACGGTTCTGAGCCGGCAAAAGGAGAGGCTTCATCGGATTCACGCTTAAAGGACATTCTGCAGCAGTGGGAGGTTTCCCTGCTGGAAAGCGGCCTTTGCGACCGCTTTGTCCCCTATCTGCAGAAGACAGAGCTTTTTAACCTGCCGTCCCCGGCGAACCATCCGGGCTTTTGGGGCACCATCCGCTACGAGGGAACGCTGCGGCTCGAGGAGGAGCCCGACTGCTGGCTGGACCTCGAGCAGGTCGGCCAGACTGCCCGGCTCTGGGTGAACGGACAGAAGATGGGCATGTGCATCTGCCCGCCCTACCGCTACCGGCTGCAAAAGCTTTTGCATGCCGGGGAGAACACGCTGCGCATCGAGGTGGCCAACACGCTGGCCAACCGCCTCAAGAACCCGCTCTCCTCCTTTTTGCCCATTCCGCCTACCGGCCTTCTGGGGGTCGAATAAACGCCTGTAAAAGCAGTAAGGGACTGTGCCGCCCTTTTTAAATTTGAAAACGGTTTCTCTAAAAGTGGGCGCTGCAAAACTT
The DNA here is from genome assembly GCA_022792175.1 of Provencibacterium sp. Lineage (GTDB taxonomy): Bacteria > Bacillota > Clostridia > Oscillospirales > Ruminococcaceae > Harryflintia. Next base: position 23,226 of record JAAWAN010000018.1, on the reverse strand, counting down.
TCGTTTTGCAGCGCCCACTTTTTCTCCAATCTGAAAACCCGGGCATAAAAGCGCCCGCTATCTGCTCATAATCCCGCAGCGGCAGGGCGCCTCCCACAGGGAGAGCATCTCGCTGTCCACCTTACAGATAGAGAGGGAGATTCCGCTTAACTCCTGGGTAGTCAGAAAATTTCCCGCCACCGCTCCGGCTATCTCCATCCCCTGCGCGAGAAAATATTTTTCCAGTTCATTATAGAAAATATTCATCTCCATGCAGGTGGTGGCTCCCGCGCCGTTGATATCAATGAGCAGCCGGTCTCCCGGCGTATAGGGCCTGTCGCTCAAAAGCGCGCTCCCCATCTTTTCGGCCAGCTGCGCGGCAGTCGGCATGGGGATAATGTTTTCCCCTCCCCCTTCGCCATGCACGCCCATGCCCAGCTCGATATTTTCGGTTCCGTCGAGATACTCAAACATGCGGATGCCGGTCAGCGGATGGGTACAGCTGGAAAAGGCGGCCGCATAAGTGCGCGTATTTTCCCGCACGCGCTCGAACATTCGGATACAGCTGTCGATATCCGCGCCCGCCTCTGCCATCGCCCCGACCATCTTCGTATAAAAGAACATACCACCGATGCCGCGCCGCTCCTCCTGCGCCTCGCGGGGCGCAGAGGCAATGTCGTCATAAAACAGCACCTGACGGATGTTCATTCCCGCCTTTTTCGCCTTGCGCATGGCTATATTGGCGTTGAGTACATCACCCGCATGGTTTTGAACAATCAGCAGAATCGGGCTGCCGTCGTCAATCGCCTGCAGGCCCTCAAAAATTTTGTCGCCGGAGGGTGCCGTGAACACATCCCCCACAACGTTCAGGTCAAACATTCCCTCGCCGACCCAGCCGATCACCGCCGGCTCATGGCCGGCGCCGTTTCCCATCGCCAGCTTGACCTTGCCCCTCGCCTTGGGAGTGCGCCGCGCGATGCAGGTGGTCTCTTCCAACAGGCAAATCTTGTCGCGATGAAGCCTTGCATAGCCCTGCAGTTCATCCATCAGAAGCGTTTCCGGGGAATTCTGCAGCTTTTTCATGAATATCCTCATCCTTTCTTCGGCACCCTGCCGGGACTGGCAGGGCAAGGACCTGCGCTCTCTCCGGCAGCGGCGCACAGACGCAGCTTCAGACGCGGCCGGAGGAGCCGAACAGGCGCATTTTAGCGGCCACCTTTTCGCGCATGCCATTTACCGAGGCCTTCATCATCTTCGGATAGGAGAGGGTGCCGCCTCCCTTCTCCATGGCGCCGAAAATAGCTGTCCCGGCCGCCTGGACAAGCTCGGTATAGATGTTGATTTTCGTAATCCCGCCCTGTATACAGCGGCAAATATCCTCATCGCTCAGGCCGGAGGCGCCGTGCAGCACCAGCGGCACATCGGCACATCCGGTAATTTCCTGCAGCCGCTTCAAATCCAGGCAGGGCTTCGCCCGGTAAACGCCGTGTACCGTCCCTATCGATACTGCCAGCGCATCTACGCCGGTGCGCCGGATAAAGTCGGCTGCCTGGCCGGGATGGGTGTAGGAGGAGCCATCCTCCGCACAGCCGCCCTCGCAGCCGCCGACATGGCCCAGTTCCGCCTCCACCGAACAGCCAAAGCTTTTTGCCAGCTGAACGATATCTGCCGTTTGACGGATATTTTCCTCATAGGGCAGCATGGAAGCATCCAGCATGACCGAGGAAAAGCCCATCTGCATCACCCGCAGCAGATTGCCGCGGTCCATGCCATGGTCATAGTGTACCGCCACCGGCACCCGGGAATTCCTGGCTGCCTCCAGCAAAATGCTGCCAATCGCTTTCAGTTCCCGCAGGGAATGTACATGTACCTCTGCCAGCGCGAGGATGACCGGCGAGCGCTCGCTCTCCGCCGCCTCGATGACAGCGTTTGTCATCTCCAGATCGAGCACATCAAACATTCCTACGCCATAGTGCTGCTGTCTGGCATCTCCTAACAGCTCCTTCAATGTTACGATGGACATAAGCTTCCGCCCTTCATTCGGGATTTCTATCAAACCGTTCCGGCCGGCAGAAATCCGCCATGGCCTGGATGAGGATGGAAAGGGAGGTCGCCCCCGCATCCTGATAGCCGCGCGATTTTTCCCCCAAAAAGCGGGCGCGGCCCCGTTTCGCCGTCATCCCCCTGGTCGCCTCTGCACCCTCGCGTGCCTTTAATGCCGCGCGCCCCAGCGCTTCTCCCAGATCTTTTTCCCCGTTTTCCGCACACAGCGATTCCACCGCCGGGGAGAGTGCGTCGATAAGCGTCCTGTCTCCCGGCTTTGCGCCACCTAAAAGCATCGCCTGCGTCAGGCCCTCCTGAAGCATTCCGGCAAAAGCGCAAACATCTGCCGCCTGCAGCCCCTGCGCCTTTTCGGCCGCCCCGGAAAAGACAGCGCCATAAATGGGGCCTATCGCGCCGCCCATCGAACGCTCCAGCGTATCGCCGGCCATTTCCAGCAGAGCCGAAATCGAAGCGAAGCTGCCGCTTTGCAGCTCCTTTTTTACAGCCAGAAACCCGCGCTCCACCGTTACGCCGTGGTCACCGTCACCCACAAATCCATCCAGTTCACACAGCTGCGTTTTTGCCGCAATCATCGCATCGCAGGCCAAAAGCAGCATCTCCTGAAATGTTTTCACCGTCAGCTGCCGCATACCGGGCAACCACTTCCCTTCCTCGCTTATCCTGCCGCCCTGTTCCGCTAGCCGAGCAGCCTTTCCGCCGTCTGGCGGGTGGTCAGCAGTACGTTAATATATTTTTTCTGCATCGACACGCGCAGCACCTCTGCCTTTTCCGGCTCCCCTGCTACACATACCACCGATTTTGCTTTCTGAATATCCCGCAGGGGAATCCCCGTATACAGCGGGCTGCGGCTCCATTCGATAATCTCCCCGCTGCTGTTCAGAAAGGTGCCCGCACAGTCGCCGATGGCCCCCAGCCTCTCCAGCTCATCATAATCCTCCGGGGTGATGACATTCGCCTGATAGGTAGTCGTTTCCCGGGAAAACTGGCTCGCGCCGATGATGTTGATATCCGAGCGTTCGGCCATGCTGCGGATAATCAGGTTGGTCGGGTCATCCGCCAGCGACTGGCGCACCTCCTGCGAAGCGACATACAGCGGCGCATTGAGAAAATGAACGCGCGCGCCCAGCTTTTTGGAGACCTCCTGCACAATGTGCGTCGGCGTCACGGTATAGTCCCGGCTGACAAAGGCCCCGGTCAGCTGGATAACGCTGCAGTTTTCGGTGGATACATAGGGCAGCGCATCCACAAAGCGGGATATTGTATATCCCCAGGAGAGGCCGATGACCATATCCGGATGCAGGAGGTTGGTAATATAATCGGCGAGATAACCGCCGAGCATCATCGGGACCTGAACGCCCTGCGCAATGTCTAAAACGACGCATTCGCTTAAGTGATACCGTTCCTTCACCCGCTTGCCCAGCTCGAGATGAACCGGCCAGGGCATTTTAACGTGTACCGTTACAATCCCCTTCTGCTCCGCCTCGCGCAGGCTGCGCGAAACCATCATCGGCGTAATCCCAAAGCGCTTGGCAATTTCATTCTGCTTGACCTTATCAACATAGTACAGCTTCGCAATCTGGGCCAGATAAAAATGATTGTCCATCCGTTTCCACCCATCCTTTTGGTTGATAAGGTTATTACAGCACTTTTGCCTCCCCGCTGTCAATCCCGCGGCTTTTTAACGGGGAAATAGACGGTATACCGCTCCCGCCCGATGTCATACAGCGGTTTCAGGGTAAAGCCAAAATCCTGCCCAACCGTCCGGTAGCGCGGTGTCCAGTGGTTCCAGCGGCGCTCATCGTGCGGCTTCAGTATGCTGGAAGGATTCTCGATATCTCCATGGAGAATGCGCTGCTCCTCCACCAGCCCGGCCAGCACCACCGGCCCATCCAGGAAGGCCACCGTGTCCGGTTCATCCGGCAGCCGCCAGCAGGTGAGCCCCTTCGGCAGCACTACCGTCAGACGGTTATCCGTCCATTCGCGTTCGAAAAACGCCCAGCCGTTTTCGCAGTGCGCGGCCAGCGGCTCGCCATCCAGTTCAAAGCACGCTTGCCCCTTGAGCCACCAGGGCAGCCGCAGGCGCAGAGCGAAACGGACAGGGGACTGCGCGGTAATCTGTATATCCACCGACCAGAAGTCCGGCCTGCTCTCATACTGCATCGGCAGCGGGGAAATCTCTAAAATATCCCCGGCAAGGTCGGTCTGCTGCTGCCGGATACATACCTGCGTTCCCGCAAGCTCTATCTCCGTTTCGCTGGGCAGATACTGCGCAACCGCAATTTCCTTCTCCTTATGGTAATAGATAAAATCGCGGTAGCGGGCGTTGGCCTGCACCAGGGTACAGTGGCAGCACCAGAAGTCCCCGGTCTTCGAGCCCCATTTTTTCTGCCCGCCCGCCTCCAGCGGGAGATAGTAGGCAATCAGCCCCGTTTCCGGCTCATGCGGCTCCAAACACTGCTCGCGGCTCTCCCCCTGCCAGAAGCCCTGGGCAAACAGCCCGTTATAGATGTTCTGTTCGATATAGTCGGCATACTTTGCTTCGCCCGTCCAGCGGTAGAGGTAGTCCGCCAGGCGGATCATGTTGTAAACAACGCAGTGCTCCTGGTTCATATCTCCCAAACGGGAGGCCTGCAGGCCCTTTGCCGTATAGATTTCGCCGCTGGTCTGCCCGCCGGTAGCAAACTGCCTGCGCTGCGTCACCGCTAGATCCCAGTAATTTTCTACGATTTTCCGGTAGCGCTCCTCGCCCGTCAGCTCATAGGCCCGCGCGCAGCCATGAATTTCCGGCACCGTCATGTTGACGTGCATGTTGGTCAGCACATCCTGCCCTTTCTCGATGGGCCCGGTCAGCTTCGGCCGCTCATAACGCCGCATCAGCGTGAGATGGGCCTCATCGCCCGTCACCGCGTAGAGGTCGCCCCACAGCTCCATAATGCCGCCCGTCTCCTCAATGTCCATCATATGGTCCATCGTTTCGCGGGATATCCCATCGGTAAAACGCAAAAACCAGCCGGCGCAGCCTTTTAAAATCTCCAGCGCCTGGTCGTTTTTCGCGAACAGGTACATATCGAGCAGACCCATCATCACTTTGTGGCAGACATACTGCGGTGCCCAGAAGTGCTTGCCGTTCCGCAGGCTGTAGAGATATTTTTCGGGAATGGGGAAAGCCCATCCTCCCCCGTTCTCCTGCTGGCAGCGGCCGATTTCCGAAACAATGAAATTGGCCTTCTCCAGCAGCTGCCGGTCGCCGGTCTCCTGAAACAGGCGCGCCGCCGCGCTCAGCCAGTGCCCGGTAAAGGTGCCGCGAATCTGGCTGAGCGGGCCGTCCCAGCCCCAGTGGACATCCTTTAGCTTATAGTTCATCCGGCCATTTAATCCCGCCTCATAATAAAACGAAAACAGCAGGTTTTCGTTTTTAAGCTCCATCAGATACTGCCTGTCCCGATCGCGCTTCTCCTGCGCCAGCGAGGGCAGCAGCCGCGTGCTTTGTTCCAACGGCTGCCACTTTTCCTGTGTCATAGCCTTTCTCCTCCCCTTTCCTACTTTTCAACGCCTGTCGACACCGTCATCCCCGCCACGAAATAGCGCTGGCAGAAATAATAGAGCAACAGGCAGGGCATCGCGGTCACAATGGCCCCGCACATCTGCGTCGGCATTAATGACTGCACGTAAAACGAGCTTTTGAGATACATCAGCGCCAGGGCCGCCGTCCGGTTGGACTCCTTGGTGATATAGATAAGCGGCCCGAAAAAGTCATTCCAGTGGAACATGAAGATATAAATAGCCGAGGTCGCCATCACCGGCTTAGAGAGCGGCAGATAGATTTTGCCGAAGATGCGCAGCCGGCTGCAGCCATCGATCTTGGCCGCCTCCCCGAGCTCGGTCGGAATGCCCATAAAAAACTGGCGCATCAGAAAAATCTGAAAGGCATCGCCGAAAAAGGCAGGCAGCCAGAGCGGGGCCATCGTTCCATAGAGGCCGAGGTATTTAAAAAGGATGAAGCGGGGGTAAAAAATGACCTCCTTGGGGAGCATCATCGTTGCCAGCACCAGCAAAAACAGGGCATTTTTGTGCTTGTAACGCTGGGTGGCAAAGCCATAAGCCACCAGCGCGCAGGAGACCATATACCCCGCCATGTTGACAGCCGTCAGCCATACGGTATTGCCAATATAGTTCTGAAACTGAAAATCGATAAACAGCTTTTTGAAGTTATCCAGCGTCGGCTCCTTGGGAATCCACTGAATGGGCTGGATAAACACCGCACCGGACTTTTTAAAGGCGGTGGAAACCATCCAGAAAAACGGCAGCAGCATCAGTAGCGATCCCAGCGCGAGCACCGCATAAATTAGAAGCTTCTGGGATACCGCGTTGATTTCGCCCGGCTTGGCGCTCCGGCGTGCGCTCATAGCAGATCCCCCTCCTCCCGGCTTGCATAGTGGACATGGCCGCGGCTGACCCGCAAAGAAAGCATCGTCAGGACAAAAATAATGATGAAGAGAATCCACGCCTGCGCGCAGGCCTCGCCCATCTTGTGCCAGACAAAGGCGTTATTATAAATATAGTAGGCATAAAAGTTGGTGGCATTGTTGGGGCCGCCCTCTGTCATGACAAACGCCTGGGTAAAGGTCTGCAGCGAGTTGATGATGCCGGTAAGGGCAGTAAACAGCAGCACCGGGCTGAGGCTGGGCAGGGTGATATAAAAAAGCCGGTCCCAGAAATTGGCGCCGTCGATGTGCGCCGCCTCATAAAACTCGGTGGAGATGCCCTGCAGCCCCGCCAGATAGAGAACAATGTTGCTGCCGATATTCCAGAGCGACATGATAATGACCGAGGGCAGCGCCCAGTTTTCATCATAGACCCACTTGGGCCCCTGAATGCCGAAAAGGCGCAAAAAGCTGTTGATGATGCCATAGTCCGGGTTATAGATCCACAGCCAGACAATGGCGATGACAACGCCTGAGATAATGGCCGGCAGATAAAAGATGGTCCGGAACAGGCTCATGCCCCGCAGGTTGTTGTTGAGCAGCATGGCTACAAAGATAGAGAGGATGACGTTCAGCGGTACGGAGAAGAGCGTATAGGTGAGCGTAACGCGCACCGCCTTGTAAAACAGCGGGTCCTGAAAGATGGTTATAAAGTTCTGTACCCCATTCCACTTCGGCGGCGTGAGGATATTCCACTCGGTAAAGCTGATAAACAGCGAGGCAAGCATCGGGATAACCGTTAAAAACAGAAAGCCCAGCAGCCAGGGGGAGATAAAAAGGAAAAAGCTGATGGTATCGCGTGTGCTGGCCTTGAGGGATGATTTTCTCATGAACGCGGATTTCCTCCCTTCAAAATGCGGACTCAGGGGTTATTCGCTGACCTTGCCGGACTCCAGCAGCGGCTCCAGCCCCTCCTGCATGGCCTTCGCGCACTCCTCAGGCGTAATCTTCCCGGAAACGAGCTGGTCGAAATTCGGCTGCAGGACCTTGGCCGCCATCTCGCCCCAGTTGGTTACAAAGCCATAGCCGTTCGTGGCATAATCGATCGAGGAAACGCGTAGCGCATGGTGCTCCGGCATGCCGGGCCCTTCCAGATTTTCCTTTTTGGAGGCGATTTCCTTGTTGATAACGGTGATAAGGCCGAGCTGGGAAAGGATATTCTGCCCCTCGTCATCCTGGAAGAAGCGGGCGAACTCATAGGCAAGGTCGGGGTTCTTCGTGTTGGCGTTGACCGCATACCCGGCAAAGAAGGCGGTGGTCCTGCGCTCTGAACCGGCTTTCATCGGAAGATTGGCCATATCCCATTTAAAATCGGTAATATTCTTGCGGGAGGCCGGGCTCCAGGAGCCTGCGATATCCATTGCAACGCGTCCGGTTTCAAACGAGCCGCCGGTCAGATCGCTGCTCTGGTAGTCGGGCGCAACGCCATATTTCTGCACCAGATCCTGAATAAATCTCATCCCCTCCACCATCTCCGGGGTATTGACCGTCACCTTGGTGGGGTGGTTCATATCGTCAAAAATGCTGGCGCCGAAGCTGTAGAGGATGGGGAAGCTGTCCTGCATGCCCTGCGGAATAATCGTCGCATACTGCTTGCCGGCGGCATCCTCTCTGGTCAGCTTCCGGGCGGCCTCCACATAGCTGTCCCAGGTCCAGCTGTCATCCGGATAGGCGACGCCCGCCGCATCAAAAAGGTCCTTATTATAGTAGAGCAGATAGGTATCGTGCCCATTGATGGTAGCGATATATTTTCCGTTCCAGCGAAATGCATCATAGATATTCTGCGCAAACTTTTCATTGAAGTAGAAATCCTTCTCCGCTTCCACCCGGTCGGTCAAATCCATGAGCAGCCCCTGCTCCGCCCAGTTGGCAAAATAGTGCGGGTGACCGTAGATAACATCCGGCGCGTTGCCGCCCATAAACATCGTGTCGATCTTCTCGGTGTATTTCTCGGGAATATACTCGAGGTTCACCTTGGTCCCCGGGTATTTGGCCTCAAAGGCGGCTATCACCTCTTCGTTGACCTTCTTTTCATCCAGCGAGCCCCAGGTCGAAAAGGTAATTTCTCCCGAAAGGGCGGGTTTCTCTCCATTTTCCTGAGAAGCGGACGGGGAAGCGGCGCCCCCCTGCTGCTGGGATGAGGAAGCGCTGTTCCCACCGCCGGCGCACCCGGCAAGAGAGAAACAGACCGCTGCCGCCATGATGCCTGTCAGTAACCTTTTCATATGAATCCTCCTGACCGTTTTCAGACTATTGTGGTTAGCTTCTTGTTATAAATAACTTAATAGTTATTTATAACTCGATTATAGCATGGCTATTCAGGAATGTCAACAAAAAAGTATCCAATAATCCGATTTTTTAGTCATCAAGGAAAACTACACCCAAAATGATAAAAAGGCCATCTGCTTCCCGCGGGACGGGAAGCAGATGGCCCTTATCCTTTCTGTTATATCCGGCCGCCGCGCCGGCAGCGGGCAGACCTGTTTTTTCACTTCGCCGCCACAGGCGCCTCCTGCAGCAGAAGATCGGGGACGGTGGGCTCATCGCCATAGCCCAGCAGCGTTTTGCAGCGGGAGATGGTGAGCTTTTCCCCCTCAAAGCGGAAGAGCAGGCGTATTCCATGCGCCGTTTCCATCCCCCGCAGCTCCGCTTCAAAGAGATAGTGGGAACGAAAATATCCGATGCCGGCAATTTTTTCCCCGCGGTAGCTGCCGGCGGCATATTCCCCGCAAAGCCCGATGGGGATTTCACTCGTCACCCCGTCCTCGGTGAGGCACAGGACAGCTTCGTTCTCAAAAAAGCGCAAAGCGAGCGACTGCAGCCGCATCGTCTCATTCGAATGAAGAAAGCGGGTGCAGGCCTCCATAAAAAACATCGCCTCTTTACCCGGGAGAGGGAGATAGGTCTTTTCAAAGCGCTTGGCCGTCTCCCAGGGATTCAGTTTGTCAGAGGGCAGCGAGGCCAGGGTCAGCTTTTCCAGTCGATAGCAAAGGCGCGCCTGCGCCTCCCGGTCCTCCGGCAGGGGCGCATCCTCAAAGGCGGACAGCAGGGTATCCCAGACCAGGTCGAGCGTATCCTGGGTGTGACCGGTGGCCTCGGTGATAACGAGCAGCGCATCCTTTTCCGGCATGGCGATGCCGAACTGCCCCCAGAGCCCGTCCGCCCGGAAAACGCCCTGCGGCTTGCACTGCCAGAACTGAAAGCCATAACCCATCCCCCAGTCTCCCTTGCCGTTATAGACCGGGGTGTCGGTGGCAATCTGCCGGGTAGTGGCCAGATCGAACCATCCTTCGCCCAGCAGCTGCTCTCCGTTCCAGCTACCCCGCTGCAGGATAAACAGCATAAACCGGGCCATATCCTCGGTGCGCAGCCGGTAGCCCGCGCCGCCTATCTCGGTGCCATCCTCCATGGCCGCGCAGGAAATTTCGCCGATGCCAATCTTATCCAGCAGCCGCGGGCGCAGAAAGGCGGTGAGCTGCTGGCCGCTTTTCCTGAAAAGGGAGGCGCAGAGCAGATTGGTGCCGGCGGTATTGTACTGAAACATCGTCCCCGGTGCATAGACAAAGGGATGCGATAGAAAGCGCTCTATCCAGCTCCCCTCCCAGCCGGCGGGCTCGGTCTCGTGCCCGCAGCTCATGGTCAGCAGGTCCCGCAGGGTGGCCTTCTGCAGGTTTTCCGAGGGGCTTTCCGGCAGGCAGTCGGAGAAGATATCCGCCAGCCTGTCCTCCAAAGAGAGCAGCCCTTCCTGAACGGCAAAGCCGATGGCCGTGGAGGTCAGGCTCTTGCTGAAGGAATACATCGGGTGAACATAGGCGGGAGCATAGGGCTTCCACCAGCCCTCGGCGCATACCTGCCCATGGCGCAGCAGCATAAAGCTGTGCAGCTCGATGCCCTTCTGCCGCGCTCCATCCAAAAACCGGTGAATCGCCTGGGTGGAAATTCCCGCCTGCGCCGGCGAGATACGGATGAGCTCGTTTGTCATGGAGAAACCTCCCTTTATTTTGGTTACCATGATACTATCAAATAAAAGGAAAGTCAATTTCCCGGCTCAGCGACAAAAGATACAAACGCAGCCGGCCGCCCGGAAAAGGAAAGAACCCCGGCAGGAAAACACTCACGCCCGCGCCTTGAGAAGAAGCTTTATGCCGCCGCTCCCCTCGCCGGAGAGCATCGGCTTATGGATATCCTCCGGCAGGAAAAGGGCAAAATACCCCTCTTCCAGCGAAATCCGCGAACCGGGCAGCCTATCCTCAAAAAAACCGACATCCGGCTCTTCGGCATAATCAGAGGACATTTTCATTTCGGATACCGGAATCCAGCCCAGATATTCCCGTCCCCGGATAACCAGATGCAGGTCGGTATGGCGTCGGTGCCCCTCCCAGCGCTTCTCTTCAAAGGGCTTCGGCTCTATCTTCACCGGGGAGAGGATATAGTCGGTGCCGGCAACGGGGCAGCTCTGCGACAGCTTCAGCTCCTCCAGCGGGTGCTCCGCAAAAAAGGCGGCGATTTTATCTGCGTCCTCAAACAGCCGGGCATAGCGCCCCAGGTTTCGGATATGGTCTATAATCATCCTTTTGCCTCCTGCCTGGAAAGCTCGGGGAAGGTGCGGTTAATTTCATCAATCGCCTCGCCTGCGGCAACCAGGTTTTTGTGCTGCATTTCCCCCAGCCCGCGGCTTAAAACGGTGCCCTGCGCCCCGGCCTTGGCGATGGTGAGCAGTCCCTCCCGGACATATTCCGGCTCGCAGGGACGGTAGATATGGTCCTTTGGCCCGGCAGGCATATCGATGCCGATGCCCGGATAGATGGGTACCTCCCCCCGCACATCCGCTATGTAGGCTTTTGTATCCTTCTGCAGATAGTCGAGCCCCAGCCCGTCCTCCGGCAGGCGCTCCAGCTCCCCGATGTCCCAGTTAAAAATGGCGTTCATCATCCCGGCCGCCTGGGAGAGCGAGCGGTCATAAAAGAGCGCCTGATGGATGCGGCGCACATTCATATAGTAGCGGTAGCCTCCGCAGGTGTGGTCCATCTTCGGCTTTATCCAGTCGCAGTAGCGGCGCATCTCGCGCATATCATACATGGCGCGCTCCATCGGGCTGTAGTCGCGCGGATGCCACACATGAAAGCCGAGCTTTCTGCTGGGGCTGACCGCCTTGACGACGCCGTACATCTCCTTCTGCAGGCTGTGCAGGTTGTCGTGCCACATCTGGTTCCAGGCCAGAATTTCCGGATAGCGGTTTAAAATGCGGATAAATTCGACAAAGTAGCCATCCGGCGGCGCAGAACAGTCACGGTTATCGCCGAGCGGGGTGCCGGGAATGGCCAGCGGGTCTCCCGCCTTCAAAGCGGCCTGCCAGCTTCTCTCTGAAAATTCCAGCAGCTCCAAAAAGCCCTGCCGGGCCCGGTCCGCCCGAATGCCGCGGCCGCGCGCCTGCTCCTGGCAGTAAGGGCAAAAGCAGGTTGCCGGCAGCGGACGGCGCCCATGAACCGAGCTTCCATTACCGGTGAGCACATTGCTCAGCGGGCCATAGCGCTCAATATTGAAGTTGATGCCGTCAATCGGGTAGCTGCGCAGCTGGTCCTCCACAACCGAGAGATGATACTGCCGGTAGTCGGGGTTATGAAGGCAGGGCCGGGTGCCTCTGCGGCCGAACTGGTCAATCTCCAGAACATGCGAGAGGTTCGGCAATGTGGCGTTGGGATAAGCCTCAAAGCCGTTCTCATCGAGCACCGGCCTGTCGCCGACAGAGCCGGCGGAAATGACAAAATCATAGGATAAAAAGTGGGAATAGACCTGCATTCCCCGCTCATGCGCGCGCCCGGTAATCTCCTGCAGAATGTCAAACCCCTTCTTCATCAGCGGGGAGGGGCGGGAGCGCAGGGTGGTGCCGGTAAAATACTGCTCGTGGTCCTGATAGCCGTATTCCCCTTCAAAGGTGCGGGCGGCGATAATCACTGCATTGACCCGCGCGGTATTCCGGAGATAATCCAAAAGCGGCTCAACGCCCCGCTCATAAAAATCCTGCGGATGGGCCGGCAGTCCGACAAAAAACGCCATAGCAAAGCTTCCTCTCTTTCTGTTTGCCGGGTGAAGCCGGCAGTGCGGCTTCGCCCGGCCTTTTTTCTCTTTCTGCGGCGGGTTTATCCGATAAAGGCGTTATACTGTTCGGTCCAGACGGCCGAGAGAATATCCCCTTCAATCGCGTTGTAGGTAGCAAGGACGCTGCCCCACTCGGAGAGCGGCGTTTCGCCGATGACCATCTTGATGATGGCCTCCTCCATCAGGGTGCCGCCGTCTGCGGTGAGGTATTCCGCTTCGGTCCCGTCATAGTTATAGGGGATGTGTGCATCAAAGGGATAGTTCATCTCAAAGCCGCGGATCGTCTGCATCTGCTGGTCGCGCATATACTGAGAGGGATTGTCCGGCGAGACCTTGATAGCGGGCATCAGCCCATCCCAGTAAAGGTTGGCGAGCGCATAAAACTCCTTATACTGCTGGGAACCGGCCTCGGTCACCTCAATGGTGTTCTCCTCCCCCTCTACCCAGTTCCAGTGCTCTCCCTCCAATCCGAACTGAACGGTAGCAGTGTTCTGGGGGGAGGAGCAGATCCAGTCGAAATAGCGCATCAGATGAACGGTGTTTTTGCCGGTGCTCATAAACATAATCTGCGGCGCGTTCGCCGGGTTGGAGGGCCACATCGAGCGGCCGGAGGGGGCGTTTTTAAGCGGCGGAATCGGCTCATAGCAGGCGGGCTCCTGGTCCGGGTTGGCCTCGTTATATTTGATAATCGGGCTGTTCCCGTCCGAATACCAGCCGCCCAGCGCACCGGCGGCGCCAGTGGTGCGGATATCGGTCAGCTGGGCCGTTTTCAGCAGGTGGATATCCTTGGGCATATATCCCTTTTCATACCACTCGCGGAATTTGGCAATCAGGTTGATAAAGTCGGGATGGCTAAAGATGGGGCGGATGGCGCCGCTCTCATCCATATAGCGCATGTTTTTCGTGTTGCTCAGATCCGAAAAGCCGGTGCTGTTGAGGTTCCCGTCCTTAACGGGCAGAAAGTAGGGAACAAAGTTCGAAATGCCGTAGAGCAGCATGTTGGGCAGGTAGGGAATCTCATCCTGCTGGCCGTTGCCGTTGAGGTCGGTCGTTTTAACCGCCTCAAAGTAGGCTTCCAGCTCCTCGATGGTCGTGGGCATCTCCATATTCAGCTTCTCCAGCCAGTCCCGGCGGATGGTGGGGACATATCCCTCCGGGAACTGCTCGGCGCGCGGGATGGACCAGATGTTCCCATCCTGGTCGGTCGTCGTATACAGACCGGCCTCCATTACCTGTTTGACGTTCGGACCATATTGCTCGAGCAAATCGTTAATCGGGATAATGGCCCTTTTCTGTGCGAGCTCGGCATAGGTGGAGCCATAGCCGACGAGGTTCATTCCATCGAACTCCTCGTTTGATGCAATCATCAGATCGACCTTCTCCTTGAAGCTCTCCTGCGCAATGGCGTTAATCTCCATTTTAATGCCCGTCTGCTCCTCGATATAGGCGAGCACCTGCTGGTTGGCGGGCATGCTCTCGCGCTCGGCATTGGTGCGGCAGTAGTATTTCACCGGAGCCGTCTGCTCGGGTATCTCCAGAGCGGCCGTGCTCTCGCTGCTGGCAGCAGAGGAAGAAAGCGCGGAGGAGGCGGGAGCTGCAGAGGAAGAGGCCGCCGAAGAGGAGGCGGCGCTCTGGCCCGCGCAGCCGGCGCTTAAAAACAGCGCCAGAAAGAGGGACAGCAAAGAAACGGTGCGTTTTTTCATAAGCTTTTAAATCTCCTTTCTGAGTTAACGGTTTAACCTTTCAGCGATCCAACCATCACCCCTTTTACAAAGTATTTCTGCAAAAAGGGATACAGACAGAGAATGGGAACGGTCGCCACCACAATGGTTGCCATCTGCACCGATTCCGCCGGCGGTATATAGCTGACAGAGGCGGAAGGGTCGAGCAGGTCTGCAAACTGTACGTTGCGGATAATCTCGCGCAGGAACAGCTGCATCGTCCACAGGCTGCGCGAGGAGCAGTACATCAGCGAATCAAACCAGGCGTTCCATTGCCAGACCGCATAAAACAGGCCGATGGTGGCCAGCGTCGCGCCCGAAAGGGGCATGACGATGCGCGCATAGATGGTCAGGTCGTTTGCCCCGTCAATACGGGCAGACTCGAAGAGCGTTTCCGGAATGGAAGAAAAAAAGTTGCGCATGATAATCATATTCCAGGCGCTGATGAGGTTGGGCAAAATATAGACCCAGAAGTTGTTGCTGAGCCCCAGCGCCTGTATCAGCAGAAAGTTCGGAATCAGCCCCCCGTTAAACCACATGGTGAAGACAATCAGCAGGGTGAAGAAATTACGCAGCGGATACTCCTTTCGGGAGAGTACATAGGCGCAGAGGCTGGTCATCGCCAGGCTGGCAAAGGCGCCTGTCACCGTTCGAGCGATGGTGACAAGGTAGGCGTTGACAAGATAGGAGCCCTTCATAAAAATGAACTGATAGGCTCCCGCCGTAAATTCCCGCGGCACCAGCGCGAAGGGACGGGCGGCGCGCTCCATGTCGCTCATCAGCGAGCGGCCCACCACAAATAAAATGGGGTAGAGCATAACCGCACAGATAAAAACCATGAATATCGTGTTCAGAATGCCGAAGATGCGGTCGCCTAACGATTCACGCATAAAAAATCCTCCCTTTACCAGATGCCTTCATTGCCCATCAGCCGGGCAAGCTTGTTGGTTATCAGCACCAGAACCAGCGAAACGACCGATTTGAAGACGCCGACAGCAGCCGAATAGGAATACTGGGCGTTGAGAATGCCGGTGCGGTAAACATAGGTCTCAAACACATCGGCCACCTCATAAACGGCGGGGTTATACATGTTGAAGACCTGCTCGAAGTTTTCATCGAGAATTTTGCCGACGGCGAGAATCAGCATGATGGAGATAATGTCCGCCATCTGCGGCAGAGTGATTTTGAAAATTTTCTGCAGGCGGCTCGCCCCATCCACCGTCGCGGCCTCATAGATTTCCTGGTCGATGCCGGTGATAGCCGCAAGATAGATAATCGTTCCCCAGCCAACGCTCTTCCAGACCTCGCTGATGACCAGAAGCGAACGGAAATAGCGGGTATCACTCAAAAGGGCAACCGGCTCCTTGCCGAGCAGCCGGAAAAGCCCGGCCGCCGGCCCCGAGGTCGGCGAAAGCAGAACGATAAGCAGCCCGGAAACGATCACCCAGGAGAGGAAATGCGGCATATAGGTAATCGTCTGCACCGTCCGCTTAAAGCGGGTGCTGCGGATCTCATTGATGAGAATCGCCATGATGACAGGCGCCGGGAAGGAGAAAATCAGCCGGTAGGTGCTGATAAGCAGCGTATTGCGCAGCAGCCGCCCGAAATAGATGGAGGAGAAAAAGCGCTTAAAATTCTGCAGCCCCACAAAGGGCGCTGAGAGTATCCCCCAAAAGCCTCCCACCGCCTCATAGTCCTTAAAGGCGATGATGAGTCCATACATTGGCACATACTTGAAAATCAGGAAAAAAAGGATGCAGGGCAGCATCATCAGATGCAGATAGCGGTATTTGCAGAAAAAGGTTTTGATTTTTTGCATGGCGTCTCCTCCAGAAAATCAATTTCCGTTTTGTGCAGCCGCGGGATTTATGTTATACTGGACAGGGCTTTTGGAGAAATATCCCGGGCAATATGCACATAACATTTTCTTGTACACCCAGAATATTAGAGGTTTTTCTATCGGTTGTAAATGGAAAATTCACAAACTGGATACCAGAAAAGCGAACAGGCGCCTGCGAACGCTGCAATCATGCCTATTTATCTTTCCCTGCCGCCCTTGGCTTTTGTCGGATTGTTCCATCCAGTTTTTATTTCTGGTATCCCTGATTTTCCGCCGGCAGGCAGCTTCAGAGAGAAGGAGGCTTTTCTTTGTCCGTTCTCAGCAGCTTTCAAAGGATACGGGGCAGGGCCACCCCGCGCATCTATACCAGCATATTGGGAATTGTCGCCGTTCTTATCATTCTGTCCGGCTTCTCCTACTACCGGCAGTCGCGCAGCGCGCTGCTCAGCGAATGCAGCTCGCTGATTCAGGAGAGCATGCTGCAGATCAATGCCTCGATTGATTTAACGGTGGATAACATTCTCGACATCTCTAAGCAGATTTATAACGATAAAAATCTTTATCCGCTGATGGAAAGCGACTATCCCCAGCAGTTTGACACCTACTCCTATCTGATGAAAAAGCTCGACCAGATTAAAAATTCCAGCCGGTATATTGACTCGCTCGCCTTTTATATGGAAAAAAGCGGCCAGATGATGTATCAGGACTATGGCGTCGCCCCCGAGGATGCCTTTTTGGACGAGAACTTTCTGCAGTGGTATAACAGCCCCGGGGCGGATATCACCGTTGCCGATACCCATCCCTTCGTTCACCGCGGGGAGCGCAAGCATGTTTTTTCGGTTTTCGTCCGCCTGCCTATCGGAGAGAGCGTCAGTCCGAACGGCGCGCTGATTATCAACATCCGGCAGTCGGATATCTTCCGGGACATTATCCGGCACGGTGAGGATTCCCCCCTCTTTTATATCACCGACCCGAACGGCTCGATCATCTTCTCGCAGGATGAGAGCCTCCTCTATCAGAAAGCGGATGAGCTGCCGCACCTGCAGGGCATCCTCCCCGGAGGTGAGCAGCAGATCCGCGAAATCGACGGCGTCCCCTGCCTGGTGGTCGCCCGGCGCTCCTCGGCGCGGGACTGGACCTATTTGATGGCCTACCCCATTCAAAAGGTCTATTCTACCCTCACCCACCTGCGCTTTCTGATTATCGGCATCAGCCTGTTTTTGCTGCTGGCGGGCTCGTTTATCATCTTTCAGCTGATTTCCACCGCCTTTCACCGCTATGACGAGGTGTTCTCCATCATTGAAAACAAGGCGCTCTCCTACCAGAACGCCACCGGAAACATTAAAAGGGATGTGCTTCAGATTTTCTCCGACCGGGAGCGGATGCAGGAGCAATGGGACGCGGTGGTGCCGCTGTTTAAGGAAAAATTCTATCTGAGCCTGATTGTTCAGCGCAGCTGCCGCGAAACCATTCTGGAGCAGGCGCAGCGGCTGGAACTCTCGCTGCCGGAGGATGGGCTCATCCTCTCGGTCCTCAAAATGGAAGGGGGGCAGAAAAACGGCGGGAGCGAATACCTCGAAGGCCTGTCGGTCACCGGCATTGCCGAAAGCGTGATGTCCGGGGCCGGGTGCAGCTTTTTCTGCGTGGAAACCTCCTACAAATGTGTGGTGCTGGCTGCCGCCGTTCAGATGGAGGCGCTTCTGTTTAACCTCAACCGGATTATCGAGCAGGTCCATTCCCGGCTGCAGGTCTCGCTCTCGGTCGGTGTCTGCGATGAGCCGGTCCCCATTGAAGAGCTTAACCGCGCCTATCAGCTGGCGCTGCAGGCCAGCCGCTACCGGATTATCTTCGGGCCGGACCAGATTATTCTCTCGAAGGATATACAAAACGATGCGCAAGAGGCCTACCGCTATCCCGCCAGCCAGGATGAAAACCTGCGTACCCTCATCAAAGCCGGAAAGAAGGAGAGCGCGCTCTCCCTTCTGCGGGAGATGTTTGAGCAGCTCAGCGAGCAGCGCTCCTATTTTGCCACCCAGCAGTTTATCCTGCGGCTCAATGCCTCCATCATCGAGCTGATGGAGGAGCTCTCCTTTTCCAGCAGCCAGCCGGCCGCCCCTGTCAATCTGCAGAATTTCGAAAGCCAGAAGGAAATCTGGGAATATTTCTGCTCAGCCGTTTGCGCCCTCGCCGAGCGGGCGCAGAAGAGCAGCGATTCAAAGATGGACGGCTATTTTCTGAAAATTTCCTCCTTCGTGCGGGAAAACTATGCCGGCAGCCCTTCTATCGAGCAGCTCTGCGCCTCGGTCAACTTGAGCCCGACCTATGTCAATCAAATCCTCCGCCGGTATACCGGACATTCGTTTGTGCAGTATATCAACGACTACCGCATCGACCAAAGCTGCGAGCTGCTGCGCGACCCGGACCTGACCATTAGGCAGATCAGCGAGCAGCTGGGCTTTAACAGCGCCAAATATTATATCAAGCTGTTTAAGGACAGCCGGGGCCTGACGCCGGGAGAATACCGCAAGCAGCTCACTGCCTCCTTCTCCCCTCCCACCTGAGACTGCGCACCCGGCCGCTTTCCCCTTTCCCATCTCCCCAAAAAGAGCGCGCTGCAAAATATTTTTCCGGCCTGCAGAAACCGGAAAAAACGCTTTTGGGGCAAAATTATGCCCCAAAAGCGTTTTTTCGTAAGGGCGCGCTGCAAAACTTTCGTTTTGCAGCGCGCCCTTTTACCCGCTTTATCTGCCGCAGGGCCCCAGAAAAGAACATTTTTCTCTCCCCTGTCTGCCCGATGCGAAAATAATCCTATCTTCCAAAACCCACGGCCGCTTAATTTCTGTAGTCGATATCCTGAGCGGCTCCCAGCTCGAAATACTGCGCCTGCTGCCCCTTTCTCTGCAAAGGGCACACCGCCGAAATCCGGCGGTTCTGGGAGGGGGCAAAATAATAAACGCCGCTCTCCGCGCACATGACCGAGATGCACAGCGTCTGCTCATAGTCCTCCTGCTGCGCATCTGCTCTGGCGAGTCCCTCCGGAATTACAACCGGGGCAAACGCCCGAAACATTCTGCCTACCCCCTCCGCCTCATCCTTTCCCTGAACGGCAAACTGCTTCATAAAGGCCAGCCGCACAAAGCGGGAGGGAGAGGAGTAGTCCCCCGGCAGGCCGAACCCGCCGCCCAGCCGCCTGCCAAACTCCCGGATTTCGTGGCCGGCAATCATCCGCGGCGGATTCGGCAGGTTATGGACCCCCACATAGGCCCGCAGATGAGTCCGGTGCCACAGATAATCCGGGCTGTTGGCCAGCACGCCGATCGTCTGCCGGTGGATTTTTAAGCCTCCCGCATCCGGCTCCAGAACGACCGTTTCTCCGCTGCGGTCGCTGAGAATATAGTGCGCCGCCAGCGGGCTGCCCTGGGAAAGGTCATCCAGAAGCGCAATATCCTCCATCGCTCTTACTGCTTCATCTACCCCGGCGCAGCGGCTAAAAAGCCAGGCCAGCAGTCGTCCCGGATGGACCGCCGTTTTGTTCGCTCTGGCTGTTTTCTCATAAACCGCATATTCGGGATAGTGGAGCAGGGCGCCCATCAGCCCGGCCGTATTGACGCCATCCACCACAATCGGCTCGCCGAAGCCCAGCACCGCCATACCCGTGTAGCCATATCGGGAGGGCGCCTCCTCCGTCTTTTTCCGAAGGCTGGCAGAGCAGGGAATCCCTGCCGGGAGAGCGATAACCTGGTTTTTCTGCAGGTTTCCGAACTGGTCGTAGGTCCTCCCCAAAAGGTGCCGTCCGTCCTTTGTTTCCCATGAAAAGCTGCTGCATCCAAAATTCATCTTCTTTCCTCCTGACAGGCTTATTCTGTCTGCAGAAGCTGTAAAAATACCTGAGCAGGGATTTAGGGAGCTCTAAAACAGAAAAAGGGAAGGCCGGGGAAGAGAAGCTGTCGTTCTCTTCCCCGGCCTTCCCTGAGAATATGACTTTCAAAAGGAGCGGGCCTGCTTTTTTCTTTTTCAGGCATCCGGATAGTCAATCTGATAGGTGTTTTCCTTAAAATTGACCGTCACCCGGGTGCCATCGGAGAAGGTGGTGCGCTGCAAAGTGCGGTCTTCGCTGAGCATCTCGTGATTTACCATTTTTTCCATCGCCACATGCTGCTGCAGCTCGCGCAGCACCTGCCACTGCCGGATGTTCTCCTGCAGCGCCTCCCCCTCCAGCTGCTCATCCATATAGCCCATGCCGCCGTTTAACAGCGCATGCATAAACCCGGTGGTGCCCTGCGGAATACCCCAGCAGCCGGCCGTCATCATCCAGGGGATGATGACGCAGTCATGATAGACCAGGTTATAAAGCGGAACCGGGATGGCACAGCCCTCCATATAGGGCGCCCAGTGGCAGAAAACCTGGGCCGGCACCGCCCAGTCGTTGACCTCCTCCGAGGAGGGAGCGACACCGTGCGCACTCAGATAGTGAAAACACTGGTTGCGCACATCGATGCATTCCCGGCGGGTCATCGGATGATGGGGATTGATGCATTCATCCAGCTCGTTGCAGGTGAACACATCCAGATAAGTCCCCTCCAGATGGATGCCATGGGCAAACAGCTGCTCGAAATTGCGGCGCACATACGCCGGCGCCAGACTCGCGCAGAGATAGTTCTGCGCGCCGCCCGCCCAGCGGGAGAACTCGAAGAGAGATCCGTCCGCACTCATGGCGGCATTGTCCGGGTCATAGGTGGTGGCATCCAGATAATAGTCGCGGTACTGGTCATGTATGCCGAACATATATCCCAGCTGCTGCATGGTATCCGAAAGCTCCTTCATCCCCTCCCAGCCTCCGGCCTCTTTGCAGGGGGGCAGATAATCCGGATGCTGGTTGTCATAGCCGGGCTGTCCCCAGCCATCGAGATGCAGGTAGAGCTGCTCTACCCCCAGCTTTTTCAGCTGCTTTACCCGCTGCGTCCAGTGGGAGAAGGGGACCAGCTGGTCGTTTTTCTCCGGATTCTCCCGGTCATAGTAGGCGGAGCCCTCGGTAATATGGGTCTTGCCGGGGACATGCATCACACAGCAGCCGATGAGCTTTGAAACCTGCGGGTTCTGGGCGGCCTTCTCCCGCAGCGTGCGGGGACGGCCCTCCTCATCCGCAATTTCGCGGTAGAGCCGGCAAAGGCTTACATAATCGCTGCCAGCCGGCAAAAAGCAGTAGGTCACCGTTCGGGCATAGCGCATCTCACCCAGCGAGGGGAGATGGCGCACCGCTATGCGGGTAGGCCCTCCCGCCGGATGGTGGACGGTATAGGCACTGTCCCAGCTCTGGCGGACATAGCAGAGATAGCCACCCTGCGGGGTAATCTCTCCCCACCAGGGCATATAGGCCGCCTCCGAGCCCATCTGCCCATCAAAGGGGAGTTTTTCTCCGAAGGGCTGCGGCCAGTCGGCAGGCAGCAGCTGGCCCTGCATGGTGTTCAGTACCGCATAGGCGCCCGGCTCATCTGCCAAAAGCGGAGCCGGCCAGCAAACCTCCTTCACCTTTAGTCCGGCCATATTGAGCGGAACGAAGGTGCAGTCCACAAAGCCGGTCGTACTGTCTATCAGTATGCGGGTCTCAAACAGGAGTGAGGGATAGCCCTCAAAATCAGCATAGCGAACACTTTCCCCTGCTCCCAGACCGGTTTTCAGCGGGGTGCGCTTGACCGAACGCGCACACGCAAACGGTACCTCCCCGCCGCCGCACAGCAGAATGCGGGGCTGATAGGAGGAATCAAAAAGCCAGCGCCTGCCATAAACAGTAACAAACGCATCCGCAAGCAGGACCGGAAAAGCTTCGTTTCTCATATTCATATCCCCTCCCTTAATACCGGGTAACCGGCTTGTTTTTCTTCATTATAAAGTAGCGCCTCCCGGAAGTCAAGAAAGTCTAACAGGCCTGGCCGAAAAGTCTATTCTGCCTATTTAATTCCATAAACCAGAAAGGATAAAAATGGATATTTTATCTTTTTACATTGTTTACTGTCGAAAATATGTCTCCTTATCGTAATATGAAACCATCTTGACAGAGGTGGTTTTCCAGATGATGACGAAATCCGAGCTTCTCGTACGTTCTATTCTCGGCGCTGTCCGTGCAGACATCCGTCCGCTGACCCATGCTGTGGATATTGCGGAAGACCTGCTGTTCGTGCAGCATATCTCCATGAACGATATTCGCGTTACCAAGGATATCTATCCGCAGACTGCCGCAAAAATCAACCGGAGCATCGCCGCCACTTCCAGGTGCATTGAGCGGCTGGCAAATCTCTGCTGGGACTCACTCGCCGAAAAGGAGCTGAGCCTTCGCTATATTGGAAGGGCCCTCGGCGATATCCGCGCTCCGCGCGACCTCATCATCTACCTGGCCTTTTACCTCCACTTTGGCAGGCCATTTTTCAAGGTAATTGCCGATGAACCCGCCCTCATCTTCTAGCCATCCCGCGGCCGGGGATATTCCGGCCGGCGCTCCTGTCCCCGGCCGTTAAACGGGCAGTAAGCATCTCGAAAGAAAAAGGGTATGGTTTTGAACATTTTCACATTCAAAACCATATCTTCTCTTGACAAAGGGAAACAGAAAACTAATAACATAATAGGCTGTCAACCTTACACAAAGCACCGCTTCCAACAAATCAGATCGGTGTTTTTGTATATCTTCTGGACACCGTGACCAGAAGGGACCCGCCCATTTCCCCGCTTCGTCCACGGAGGCTCTGCTGGATGTATCCCCCGTCGCCGCGCCCCCCATAGCACAGCCGGGGCAGCCTGTCAAGGGCAAAGCCGCCGCTGCGCGGCGGTGCTCCGCACCCTTGACTGGCAGTCCCGGCTGTGCTACCTCCCAAGGCGCAACGGGGGATATATCCTCCAGAGCCGCCCCCTTTCCCTGGATAGGGAAAGGGCGGGGGGATAGGGTCGAACCGCTTTCCTTTCAAACCGCTGTCTTTCCACGGCTGATGTGTTGAAAATTAGCAGTTTCAAAGCCTTGCCCCGCAAGGGTTTCCAGCTCCGGTTCTGT
>JAAWAN010000017.1 GCA_022792175.1 Provencibacterium sp. | reverse complement strand
TTACCAATATGTAATATAATCTATGAACGGCAAAAGAAGGTGGCCAACGGATAAATCTTCGAATAAAAGCGATTTTTCGCATAGATGAGGCTGTGGAGATTGAAAAAATTATATGACAATTTGTAATCTTTAAAGCAATCGGCTGTATGCATCATCTGCAGAGGATCCATGCGGCGGCCTCGGAAAGGCTTTCTGCAATCGGGAGGCCGCAGCGCTCCAGCGCCTCCCGGCTCTGATGGCCGCAGGAGAGGAGGATGCAGTCGGAACCGAGGGCGGCCGCCATCTCGGCATCGTGCACCATATCGCCAAGGACGACGGTACGGGAGGGGGAAATTTCCCTTTCGGCCAGCAGGTTCCGCGCGCGTTCGATTTTACTTTTGGCGAAACAGTCCTGCGCTCCGCTGATAAAATCAAAATAGCCGCCGATGCCGAAAAGATCGATGAGCTCATAAAGAAGCTGCTGCTGGAAGGAGGAAACCAGCGCCTGCCGTATGCCGGCGTTGGAGAAGGCGGCGAGCGCTTCGGCCGCGCCCTTGTGCAACCGGGCCCTCCTGATATGCCGCCGGTAGTTTTGCATATAGCGCTCTGCCAGAAAGGAAAGCGGCCAGCGCTGCAGGTCAAACAGTTTTTGATAATAGCGCTCGGTGGGGATTTCAATCTGGCTGCGGTAGCTTTCAGCCGTGGTTGGTGGCAGCCCCGTTTCCTTTAAAATATCGCATACGGCATCCACCGAAATCTGCAGATCATCGAGCAGCGTTCCGTTCCAGTCCCAGAGCAGATAGGTATATGGCATGCCAGCCCCTCCCCGTTTGATGTATCATGCCCTATTGTATAGCAAAGCACGGGAAAAGGGAAGAAGACTGAACGAGGAATTTCGGATATCCAGGCAGAGTTTTTCCTTTTTGGAAGTCTCTGCTTATCATAAAATATATACGGCCGGAAGTTTGTCCGTCCGGGCGAAGAGGCCATACTTTCCAAAAGAGCTGGGCACCGGCGGGCAGCAGTTTCCTTTTATTGACAAGCTTTCCGAAATCCGGTATAATAGTAAACAAAAGTAGAACAAATGGCCGGGGCGCTGCCCGGGCCGATTTTTTATAGCTGCGGAATATAGAGCTGGAAAGGCGGCCGTTTTCTGAAAAAGCGGCGCAGTCCTTTACCGGTGCGGTGGCGGAGACCTGTTTTCTGCCGGCGGCTTCGTGGCTTTTTGCAGGGTTTGAACAGAAGAGAGGAGATGTTTTATGGAAGATCAGAAGACCTATCTGTTTGAGCAGGCGCCGATTTCCAAGGCGGTCTTTTCCATGGCGATCCCGACCGTTTTGAGCTCGCTGGTAATGGTGATTTATAATCTGGCAGATACCTACTTTGTCGGCATTTTGAATGATTCAGTACAAAATGCCGCCGTTACACTGGCGGCCCCCGTTTTGCTGGCATTCAATGCAGTCAACAACCTTTTCGGCGTCGGCAGCTCGAGCATGATGAGCCGAGCCCTCGGGCGCAGGGACTATGAAACGGTGAAAAAGGTCGCCGCCTTCGGGTTTTACTGCTCGCTCTTTTTCAGCCTGCTGTTTTCCCTGCTGTATCTGGCGGCGAAGCATCCGCTGCTGCTCCTGCTCGGCACAAGTTCCGAGACCTATGAGGCAACGGCACAGTATTTAAACTGGACGGTGGCCTGCGGCGCGGTGCCCGCCATTCTCAACGTTGTGCTGGCCTATATGGTCCGCTCGGAGGGGAGCACGCTGCATGCGAGCATCGGAACGATGAGCGGATGCCTGCTCAACATTCTGCTGGACCCCATTTTCATTCTGCCCTGGGGGCTTGACATGGGGGCGGCGGGCGCAGGCTGCGCCACCTTCCTCTCCAACTGCGTGGCCTGCCTGTATTTCTTTGTCTTGCTCGTTGTCCGGCGCGGACGTACCTATGTCTGCATCCATCCCCGGATGTTCCGGCCTACAAAGGAGATCGTGTTCGGCGTCTGCGGGGTGGGACTGCCCGCTTCGATTCAGAACCTGCTCAATGTGACCGGGATGACGGTGCTTAATAACTTCACCTCTGCTTTCGGCTCCAATGCGGTGGCTGCGATGGGCATCTCCCACAAGGTACATATGGTGCCCATGCAGATATCAATGGGCTTTTCGCAGGGGATTATGCCGCTCGTCAGCTACAGCTATGCTGCCGGCAACTATCCGCGCATGAAGAAGACCATCAGCTTTTCCGCGCAGATTACCCTCTCCTTCATGGCGGCGGTGACGGCCGTTTTCTATCTGTTTGCGCCCTTCGTTATCCGGCTGTTCATTCAAAATGAGAGCATTGTCGATTATGGAACGAGCTTTTTGCGCGCCATGAGCCTGGCGCTGCCCTTTCTCAATATGGATTTTCTGGCCGTCGGTGTTTTTCAGGCGGTGGGCAAGGGACGAAATTCTCTGGTGTTTGCCATTCTGCGCAAGATTGTGCTGGAAATCCCGGCGCTGTATCTGCTGAATTATCTCTTTCCGCTCTATGGTCTGGCCTGGGCGCAGGTGGTCGCCGAGGTGGCACTGGCGGTGGCAGCCATTCTGGTGCTGCGCAAAATGTACAGCCAGCTCTCCGGGGCGCCGGCCTCTGCGGATGAAACGGGCGGTTCTGCCGCCTGAGGGCTATTTCGTGAAAAAAAGGGGATGCTTTCCCCGCACGCTATTTCCTGCTGGACAGTGGGATGTACTGTATAAAAGGACGGTTTCACCATACCGTTGTATTACATTGACTGGCGGTTCATTGGCGGCAGAATGGCGCAGGCCAAAAGGGCAGTAACCGGCCAACAGGAGAAAACCAAAACGGGAGTGTCTGGGGATGTCCTCAGACGCTCCTTTCTTTTTACAGGTTCCCGGTCAAGGGCCGTTTTGCCGCATCCTCTTCCCTGCCCGGAGGATATGCCGGCAGATACTTCCAGCGGCTTATACAGTCAAAGTGACGGGACGTGTCCGGGTAAAAAGAAACCGCTGATTACTCCCACGCCTCTTTCATAAAAGAAAAAATTGCCGCAAGCATGGGAAAGATATACGGCAAAGTAAACCGTTTCCGTTTATCGGGGAATTTTCATCTTTTGCTGCCCCCTGGCAAATGTTCGATGAGAAATCATGATGAGCCTAGCGGGCTTTACATCCGTTCTGCTTTTATTAGGAGGGAAAAGGCATGTCTCATCGTTGACAATTCCTGGTCATATACTTTATAATGAGAACAGTTTCTGCCGCCAAAGGGCGAAGAGGATGCCGGAATAAGGAAAGCGGCTGCGGCATGCTCTGCGCGATGCAGCACAAGCGGTTGGCAGAGAACCTTTCAGGGTGCAAATGTTATGAAACGGGAGTGCATAAAGATGAACAGTATTCGAAAGAAGATTACCGTCTGTTTGATTGCCACGGTACTCATCGCCCTGCTTGCAGTAGGG
This sequence comes from Provencibacterium sp., assembly GCA_022792175.1. Classification (GTDB taxonomy): domain Bacteria; phylum Bacillota; class Clostridia; order Oscillospirales; family Ruminococcaceae; genus Harryflintia. The sequence continues at coordinate 29,677 of JAAWAN010000017.1, read as the reverse complement.
ATTTCCAGCATGGCGCTGAATTACAGGAGTACCCTGAGCACAGTGCGGCAGATGATGGGCGAAACGGCGGTGCTGGCCGGGGAGCGCATCCAGCAGGAGCTGAACGCCTACAGAAATGTGGCGATAGATACCGGCTGCATCCCCCAGCTTTCTGATGAAACGGTGCCGGTAGAAGAAAAACGGGCGATTATCAACGAGCGGATAAATATGCATGGCTTTCAGCGGGGCAATATCGTCGGAGCAGACGGAATCAGCATTTTCGATGGAAACGATTACTCCGACAGGGAATATGTGCAGCAGGCGATGCAGGGAAAGGCCTATGTCTCCGAGCCGCTGGTAAGCAAAATTACAGGGGAGCTCTCCATCATGGTGGCGGCTCCGCTTTATGCCGGTGGGAATCAGGGATCCGACATCGTGGGAGTCATCTATTTTGTACCTCCGGAAACTTTTCTGAACGATATCGTTTCCTCTATCCGGATCAGTGAGAGCAGCCATGCCTATATGATCAACAAGTCCGGCGATACCATTGCTGACGCTACTCTGGAGACCATTGCCACCCAGAATATTGAGCGGGAGGCGGCGAGCAACCGCTCCCTCACGGAGCTGGCTGCTATTCATGAGGCTATGCGCAGGGGTGGCGAGGGCTTTGGCAGCTTCCACGATTCGGATGGACCGCGCTTTGCAGCCTATGCCCCAGTGGGCGGTACGGACGGATGGAGCCTGGCTGTCACCGCCATGAAAAAGGACTATCTGGCTGATACCTATTTTGGCATGTTTGCGAACGTCGCCGTTATGCTGCTTTCCATTCTGGTTTCCATTTTTGTGGCGCTGAAGCTGTCGAGCAATATCAGCTTGCCGATGCAGGCCTGCGCCAGGCGGATGAAGCTGCTGGTGGAGGGAGATCTGGAATCCCCCGTTCCCCAGAGCCAGGGGCAGGATGAAACGGCCGAGCTGACCCGCTCTACCGCAGAGCTGGTAACCGGCCTGAATATGATTATTCATGATATCGGCTATCTGCTCAACGAAATGGCAGGGAAGAATTTCGATGTGCGCTCGAGCCATCGGGAGGCCTATGTGGGCGATTTTCAGGAGATTCTGCACTCAATGCGGACGCTGAAAAACCAGCTGAGCGCCACCATGAGCCAGATCGATCAGGCAGCCGGGCAGGTCTCCTCCGCCAGCGATCAGGTTTCCAGCGGGGCCCAGACGCTGAGCCAGGGTTCGATGACACAGGCGAGCTCGGTGCAGGAGCTGGCCGCCACCATCAGCGAAATTTCCGACAGCGCCAGGCAGACCTCTTCTGCGGCAGAAGAGGCGGGCCATTTCGTGGAGCAGGCCGGCGCACAGCTGAATGCCAGTGTGGAGCATGTGGGTGAGCTCAACAGCGCGATGGAAAAAATAGCCGGCTCCTCTGAGGAAATTTCCGTCATCATAGGCACCATTGAGAGCATCGCTTTCCAGACCAACATTCTGGCCCTCAACGCCGCCGTAGAGGCCGCCCGCGCAGGCAGCTCCGGCAAGGGCTTTGCCGTGGTTGCCGATGAGGTGCGCAACCTGGCCTCCAAATCCGACGAGGCTGCCAAAGCGACCAAGGAGCTGATTGAGCACTCGATCGCTGCCGCTGCCGAGGGAAGCGAGGCCGTATCCCGGGTCACCGAGTCGCTCGAGCGCACCAGTGTTCTGGCAGGCAATGTGACCACACAGATGAATATCGTGGTGGAGGCCGTAGAAAGCCAGACCGCTGCCATTGCCCAGGTAACTGCCGGTATCGATCAGATTTCTTCTGTGGTGCAGACCAACAGCGCCACCTCGGAGGAGAGCGCTGCTGCCAGCGAGCAGCTTTCAGCAGAAGCGACCAGCCTGAAGGAAATGGTCAATCAGTTTACCCTAGCGAAGGATTAGTCTTTGCCAATCCTCCCTTCCCCTTTCTTTAACTGGAGCACAATGGGGGCGCGTTGCAAAATATACCGCTTGAAAAGCTGGAGGGACTGTAAAAACGCCTGCGTTTTTACAGTCCCTTTCTTATCTGCAGCGTGCGGCCGGATTTCAGTCAGCCCCGGTGTGTCGGGTGGTAGAGGAGAGGTAGCTGCGGTCAATGGTAATCACTGTATAATAATGCGCATCCAGCTCGGCTATTTTTTCCTCCAGCTGTCGGGAAAGCTGCCGGTCGCTCAGCCGGTAGCCGGGGGGAACGGTCACATCAAAAATCAAATTGGAATGGGTCTGCCCCCGCACCAGCCGGAAATCATGCATCGAGAGGATGGGGTCGATTTCCTGCAGGCAGCGGGCGGTATAAGCCCGCAGCTCGTTGAGTGCCGGGTCGTCCATAACAATCGGGTCCAGATGGATGACCAGATGGATATGCAGCGCCTCCCCGACATCCCGCTCGATATTGTCAATCAAATCATGGCTTTGCAGAATATCATCCGTGGCACAGACCTCGGCATGCAGACTCGCGAACCAGTTGCGCGGACCATAGGAATGCACCACCAGGTCATGCACCCCCAGAATGCCGGGGTAGGCGCGCACCCTTTTTTCAATCTCCTCCACCAGCTCATGAGGGGGAGACTGCCCGAGCAACGGACCGACGGTGTCGCGCGCGATTCCAAAGCCGGACCAGAGGATGAAAAAGGCCACGGCAAGCCCCATCCACCCATCCAGATGCCATCTGGTGAAATGGGAGAGCAGCAGCGAGAGGAGAACGGCGGCAGTGGTCAGCACATCGTTAAAGCTGTCCTGCGCGGTGGCCATCAGCGCGACTGAGGATATTTTTTTGCCGATATAGCGGTTGAAGGAGCCCATCCAGAGTTTGACGGCGATAGAGAGCAGCAGCACGAGAACGGCCGCAGCGCTCGCCTGCAGCGGCTGGGGGTTCAGAATGCGCTCGAGAGAGCTTTTGGAAAACTCGATGCCGATGAGCAGAATCATAAAGGCGACCACCAGCCCGCCGATATATTCCGCCCGCGCATGGCCGAAGGGATGGTCGGCATCGGCCGGCTTGCCGGAGACCTTGAAGCCGATAAGGGTCACGACCGAGGAGCCAGCATCCGAGAGGTTATTGACCGAGTCGGCCATGATGCTGACGCTTTTGGAAAACGCGCCGATTAAAAATTTTCCCGCAAAGAGCAGAAGGTTGCAGACAATCCCCACTGCCGAGGAGAGCAGGCCATATCGTTCGCGCAGCGCCGCCTCTTCTGCATTTTCTCTCTCCTTTACCGCCATGCGGATCAGCCATTCCCGCACCAATCCTGAAAAACCTCCTTTATCATCTTCCCCCAAATTTCTCTAAAGCTTTGAAAGGCTGCAGAGTACCTGCCCGTTTCGCACCTCAATCACCCCATAGCTGCGCGCACAGGCGCGGGGCTGCGAAAGGCTGCCCGGATTCAGAATATGCAGCCCCTCCTCATAATGATAATAGGGGCGGTGGGTGTGGCCATAGAGCGCGACCGATGCATGCAGCATGCGGGCCTCCTCGATAAAGGTATCCAGAGAATACTTTACCTGGTAGAGGTGCCCGTGCGTCATGAATATCCGGATGCCGTCCGCCTGCAGCATGTCCTGCGCGGGGGCAAGACTGCACAGGTCGCAGTTTCCCTGCACAAAGCGCAGCGGCAGCCCGGGCATGAGCGCGAGCAGGTCCTCTGTTTCCCGTTCCCCATCCCCCAGGTGCAGGAAAAGATCGGTGCAGTCCTTCTGCTGCTCGACCAGATTATAAAGCCCGTTAAAGTCGCGATGTGTATCGGATATAACGACGATTCTCATAGCTGCCTCCGCATGATAGAAATTGCTTTTATCATACCCATTTTGCCCTCAAATTGCAAGCTGTTTCTTTCGGCCCTTTTATCTCCCTGCAGAAAGGCTTTTTGGGGCTTTTCTACAGCTGCAGCCTCAAAAAATCCAGGCAGATTCGCGGCCTGCAGCGGCCGGCTTTACAGCAAACATCTATGCGTTCTGCACATGGGCAGACCTTTGGCCGGCTGAAAAGGACATGGGCGCTTTTTCAGCTGCCTGGGGGATATCAGGCAAAAACGGCGGCTGTGCCGCATAAAATAGGGGAGAAGGGCCGGTTTTTCACCAAAGCGCCCTCTGCCGCATAGAATAAAGGCAGGGAAAGGATTCCCGCCTCATTTTATTGCGAAGGAGAGGCATATGAATATGCAGAACAACCGGCAGCACTTTAATCAGGAACAGGAAGGGGCCTTTGCGCCTTCTGAGGCAGGGATGAACGCCCTGCTGGGAATGGCGGGCAAACAGCTGAACACCGATCCGCAGCGGCTGAAGGCCCAGCTGGAGAGCGGGAGGCTGGATGAGGTGCTCGGCGGGCTGGATCCGCAGAAATCCGCCCAGATAAACAGCCTTCTGCAGAATCCGCAGCAGCTGAAAAGCCTTCTGCAGTCCCCGCAGGTCAAAAAGCTGATGGATACCCTCGCAAAACAGAAATAGGCGGCATATGGAGAAGGGAACAAACGTCCTGCCGCCGCCGGCCGGAGAAAAACGGCCGGCGCTGAATCTGGTAACTAGGGCTTCACCCCTGGAGATATGGAGGTTGGCATGGACGATATCGGCGCGGCGCTCGGCGCCATCCTTAACAATCCGCAGACGATGCAGCAGATTATGTCGCTGGCCTCCCAGCTGGGGATGGGGGAGGCCCCGCAGCAGGCGCCCGCCCCGACCGCTCCGGCAGATACATCACCGCAGTCAGAGCCCCTGTCCCCGGCAGTCATGCCGGCGGGGCTGCCCCTGCCGGCCGCTTCGCCCTCCCCGCCGCCTGCCGCGGCGGCGGCCAGCCCGCTGGCCGGGCTGGATATGAACGCGCTTGCCAAAGTCATGCAAATGATGGGCAGCTTAAACCAGCGCGACCGGAATGTGGAGCTGCTGCTGGCGCTCAAGCCGCATTTCGGGGAAAAGCGGCAGAAAAAGGTGGATGACGCCATCCGCATCATGCAGCTGATAAAAATGCTCCCCCTGCTCAAGGAGACAGGGATTTTCGACAGCCTGGCGGGGAACTGAGCGGGCGCCTTTTTTGCGGGGGGACAGCAGCAGCATTTCTGCGCGCCGCGCGCTTTGAAGACCAAAGGGCAGCAGAGCCTTTGGAAAAGAGGGGGGCAGACAGATGGCAGAATGGAAAGGGGTTCACTACAGCGACCACGATATGCTGAATATGCAGCAGGAGGCCATCCGCCGCGTCCGGCAGATGCAGCAGCGTGCCCGTCAGAGCCTCAGCGGCGGGGAGCCGGTGTCCCCTTCTGCGGAGCGGCCTTCCTTTCCGCCTGCTGACAAAGCTTTGGAGGGTTCCAAAAACGCCGCCGGCAGAGAGGCGGATGCGCAGAGGCAGGCTGTTGCTTCCCGAAGAGCGCCACCGGCAGAGGCTGCATCCCGGCCAGCATCGCCGCTGGGGCAGCTGGGGGAGCGGCTGGGCCAGCTTATACAGGGAACAGAGGGAGAGAAGCAGGGGTTAGGCGACATGCTCTCCTCTGTTATCGGCGAGCATTCGCCGGCCGCAAGGGTGCTGGAAGCGCTGGGGCTGGATAACGAGCGCCTTCTGCTGCTCGGACTTCTGCTGGTGCTGCTCAACGAAAAGGCAGACCGGACACTGCTGATTGCGCTGGTCTATCTGCTGCTTTAAAAGGAAAAATTTTATTTCCGGCCTGCAGAAACCGGAAAAAAGGCGGTTTCGCCCGCGAACTGCGGGCGAAATTTGACTTTGGTGGAGTCAAAAGCCGTTTTTCAGAAGGGTCTGCTGCAAAATGCGAGCATTTTGCAGCAGACCCTTTTAACAGGCGGCGCCTCAAAAACTGCCCGCGGCTATTCCAGTATTTCGCTGACCTGGTAGCAGAGGGTCATCAGGCTATCCCCCAGATGGACGTTTTCCACGGCGATATCCGGATGATCGAGCGTCAGATCATAGTGGGAAAAATTCCAAAAGCCTTTGATACCCAGGCGAATGAGTTTATCAGAAATCTCCTGCGCCGATGCTTTGGGAATGCAGAGGATGGCCACCTGCGGGGAAAAAGTTTTGCAGAAGTTTTCCAGCCGGTTGATATCGGAAATGACCAGATGACGCACCGGCATGCCGACAAGCTCCTTGTTCCTGTCAAATATTCCGATGAGATTAAAGCCCTTAGTTTCAAAGGTCATATGCTTGGCGATAGCCAGCCCCAGGTTTCCTGCGCCAATCAGGATGCTTCTGTAATCCCGCTGCAGGCCGAGAATATTGCCGATTTCACCGAGCAGCGCATCCACATTGTAGCCATAGCCCTGCTGGCCGAAGCCGCCAAAGCAGTTAAGATCCTGCCGGATTTGAGAGGCAGTCAGGTTCATAAGCGCCGAAAGCTCGCGCGAGGAAATACGGTGGACGTCCCTGCGCTGCAGATCCTCCAGAAAACGGTGGTAGCGGGGCAGCCGGCGGATGACCGAAGGAGATACTCCCTCATATCGCGGCATATCGATAATCCTTCCTTTCTTTCTCTGGAAAACTGGGCACGCGGCAGCCTGCAGGGGCTTTCGCAGCGCGCTCCCTGCAGGCCGGAAAATATGGTGGGGCCCTGGGTCCCCGGTTCGCCCTTTGCGGAGTTTTTTTACAGGCGCTCTATCGTCTGCATGACATAGTCGCCGAACTGCTTGCAGGTGCAGCCGGTGTCGCGTCCGGTAATTTTGAGCTTCTTTTCTTCATACATGCAGATATCCAGTGCGCGCTCGAGCCGCTCGGCAGCCGTTTGCTCGCCGATGTGCGAGAGCAGCAGCACTGAAGCGCGCAGCATTGAGCAGGGGTCGGCATACTGGGCGCGGCCCTCTGCGACCATGCGCGGCGCGCTGCCATGGATGGCCTCGAACATGGCATAGCGCTTGCCGATATTGGCGCTGCCTGCCGTTCCGACACCGCCCTGAAATTCGGCCGCTTCATCGGTGATAATATCGCCATACAGGTTCGGCAGCACGAAAACGCGAAAGTCGCGCCGGCGCTTCTGGTCGATGAGCTTGGCGGTCAGAATATCGATATACCAGTCATCGGTCGTTATCTCCGGGTACTGCTTGCCGATCTCCTGGCAGAGCTTTAAAAATTTCCCGTCGGTCGTTTTGACAACATTGGCCTTGGTCACGATGGATACGCGGTCCTTGTGGTTACGGCGGGCATAATCATAGGCTAGGCGGGCGATGCGCTCGGTCCCCTCGGTGGTGGTGACGACGAAATCGATAGCGAGCTCATCATCCACCTGTACCCCCTGGCTGCCTACGGCATAAGAGCCCTCGGTATTCTCGCGGAAAAAGGTCCAGTCGATTCCCTCCTCCGGCACCTTGACCGGACGCATGTTGCAGAACAGGTCGAGCTCCTTGCGCATGGCGACATTGGCCGATTCAATGTTCGGCCAGGGGTCACCGGCACGCGGGGTGGTGGTCGGTCCCTTGAGAATAACATGGCAGGATTTCAGCTCTTCGAGCACGTCATCCGGAATGGCCTTCTGCTGCGCCGCGCGGTTTTCAATCGTCAGCCCGTCAATTGTGCGAAATTCCACCTTACCGGCCTGCACCTGCTCATGCAGCAGGTATTCCAGCACCCGCCGGGCCTCCCCGGTGATGACCGGGCCAATCCCATCGCCGCCGCAAACGCCGATAATCAGCTTATCGAGCGCTTTATAGTCGATAAAATCCTTCTGCGCCTTCATGCGCTGCACCCGCTCGAGCTGGGAGCACAGAAGCGCCTCAAATTTTTCCTGGGCATCCTGTATCTTTTTATCCATTTTTAAACGACCTCCTGTCTGCCTGTCCGCAAATTCTATCAACAAGCTTTATTCTAGTATAGTTTTATCCGATTGTCAATTGAGTAACAAGCTTTGCAGGTGCTTTAAAGAAGCTTTGTGTCCGCAAAAATACGCCGGCAGGATTAAAGAAAAGGTTTGCAAACCGCCGGCGTTTATTATAAAATAGGAAGCAGCAAGCAGAAAAAGGGGGGACCTTCTTGCCGCGCAGAGACAAGCTGAACTACTATCTGGATATTGCGCAGACGGTTGCCAGCCGCGGAACCTGCCTGCGGCGCAATTTCGGAGCTATTATTGTAGCCAACGATGTGATTATTTCCACCGGCTATGTGGGCGCGCCGCGCGGGCGAAAAAACTGCAGCGATCTGGGGTTCTGTACCCGCAAGCAGCTCGGCATTCCCCAGGGGGAGCGGTATGAGCTCTGCCGCTCGGTGCATGCCGAGGCCAACGCCATCATCAACGCCGCGCGCGACCGGATGATCGGCAGTACCCTCTATCTGGTGGGAATCGATTATGAGAGCGGGCAGGTCGTTCCCAATGCGCTGCCCTGCTCGATGTGCCGGCGGCTGATTATCAATGCGGGCATCTCCACCGTTGTTGTGCGCGATGACGGCGAGCATTTCCGTGTTTATCCGGTGGAGGAATGGGTACAGAAGGATGATTCGCTTGAGGCGCACAGCGGATACTGATTTTGCCGCAAAGAGGCTGTAAAAACGCAGGCGTTTTTACAGCCTCTTTTAAAAAACGCTTTCGGGCGGCAGTTCTGGCCCGAATTTCACGCCGAAGGGCGCGAAAGCGCGCTTTTTCCGGTTTCTGCAAACCGGGTTTACGTTTTTACGGACTGTTTTAGGAGAGAGGGGCGGCAAAAAGGGAAAACCGGCGTTTGACTGCCCGCTCTTTATGCGCTATAATTTTAAGGAGCGGAAAAAGGATAAAACCTCATCGGGTTTGGCAAACTAAAGACATCTGATGCAACCGATGGAGGTGCTTTCTGCCTTGAATGAAAAAAAGGCTGAGACGGAGAATGCCCGCCTGAAAGCGGATAAGAACGAAGAACCGGCTTCTCTGCCGCAGGATGAGGAGCAGGAGGAAACCCCCGCCCTTACCAAAGAGCAGACCGAGCAGATAGTGGAAACCGGGTCGCTCACCCATACGAACGGCAAGCATGTCATCCACTGTTTGACGGTGGTCGGCCAGATTGAGGGGCACTATATTCTTCCCTCCCAGAACAAAACCACCAAATATGAGCATGTTATCCCCCAGCTGGTCGCCATTGAGCAGGACCCCGCCATTGAAGGACTGATTATTATCCTCAATACGGTGGGAGGAGATGTAGAGGCGGGGCTGGCGATTGCCGAGCTCATTGCGGGCATGAAGACGCCCGCCGTTTCGCTGGTGCTCGGCGGCGGCCATTCCATCGGCGTGCCGCTGGCGGTGAGCGCCCGGCGCTCTTTTATTGTGCCCAGCGCGACGATGACCATCCATCCGGTGCGCATGAACGGGCTGGTGCTCGGCGTTCCGCAGACGCTCTCCTATTTCGACCGCATGCAGGAGCGGATCGTCCGCTTTGTCTGCGCCAACTCCTCGATATCTCCCGGGCGCTTTCGGGAGCTGATGATGAACTCCGGCGAGCTGACCATGGATATGGGCAGCGTGCTCGATGGGGAGAAGGCGGTAGAGGAGGGGCTGATTAACGCGCTGGGCGGCCTCAGCGATGCGGTGATTGCCCTCTATGAAATGATTGAAGAGCAGCAGAAGGAGGAGGAAAAATGATTCTCCATTCTGTTGCTCCGCTTTCAATGCTACTTCCAGAGCAGGAGCAGCCCCCGCTGGAAACATTGCCTGCAGGCGGCGCGCTGCTCGAGGGGCGGCGCACCCCGGAGGGCTTTTTGGTGAGCCGGCTTATTTCCACCAACCCGGCCGACTATCTCAGCGCCCGTTATATGCCGGGCAGCCTCTGTCCGCTTGCAGCAGCGGAAGAAGCCTTAAACGGGCCGGACGCTCCGCCCACCGTTTTGGGGCCGTTCTGACAGGCAGGAGAGGGCAAAGCTGCCGCTGGTGAGGTCTGTTTTCCGGTGAGGTCTGTTTTAAAGATACCGGGCAATTTTTCCCGAAAAGGGAAGCAGAAAATCATAAGGCAACCGGCCGCCGCCCCCGCAGCGGGGCTGGGGCCGGAGGAAAGGAAGGCTTAAAACAGGATGGCAACCAGAAACAGTTCATCCAAAAAGGCTGCCGGAACAAGAAAAACCGGCCAAAGGTCTGCAAAACCCGCTTCAAAGGCGGCGCAGCAGGAGCAGAGCCACGAAAAAAAGCAGATGCTCGCCATCATCCTTTTTGCGGCGGGGCTGTTTCTGAGCGCCCTCTCCTTTATTGAAGGGGAAAATTTCTGGAAGGGCCTGCATGATACCTTTTATGGGCTCTTTGGCTTTGCCGCGGCGCTGATTGGCCCGCTCTTCATTTACATAGCCATTCTCGCAACGCTCGATAAGCCCATCGGTTCGATTGGCAGCAAGGTCTGGCAGTGCCTGCTGCTGGTGCTGGCCATTTCCTCAAGCGTTCAGGTCTTTTCCTATGGGAAGCTGACTGAAACCGGCTTTTGGAACTGCACAGTGGAGCTATTTCAAAAGGGCATTCTTCTCGAGGGCGGGGGGCTGGCCTCCGCCTTGTGCGGACTGCCGCTTTTATCCCTCTTTGGGGAGCTGGGCGCGAAAATCATTATGGTGCTGCTGCTGTTTGTCATGGTGATGATCTTTACCGGCAGCACGCTGATCGGTCTTTTCCGCTCGGCGGCAAAGCCGGTTAAAAAGATTGAGGAGACCTATACCCAACGGCTGCAGAATGCCGGGGAGCAGGAGCAGAATCTGCCGCCCGAGCCGGCCCCGGTTCCCAAGCCGGGCGGGCGGTTTAATGTAGATATCCCGCTGGACAGCTTTCCGCCTGAGCAAAAGCCGCAAAAATCCCGCCGGGAGAAGGAGGAGCCCGCTGCAAAAATCCCCGAGCCGGCCTTTTATCTGGAGCAGCCTGCTGCCGGTTTTTCTCCGGCAGAGGAGGCGCCTGCCTTTATTCCCGCCGAAGAGCCGGCCCAAAGGGCGCCTGCCCCGGAGGCTGGGATGCCGGAAATTTCCGGCGATCTGCCGGCAGGCAGCTTTGCCCTCAAAAGCCTGAATGCCGCCGAGGCGAGGGATAATCTTTTCCGCGCGGCGGATGCCCAGAAGCACTTTTCATTTGATATTCCGCTGCAGGAGGAGCCGGACGGCGAAACGGCAATAGCGGACTGGGAGGATGCGCCGGAGGACATCTCCCTTTCGCAGCCGGTCCCCGAGGAGGTTTTTACGACTGCCGATACGGTGATGCGCTTTCGCAGTGCGCCTGCCGGGGTCTCCTCCTTTCCCGGCGAGGATCCCGGCCTGGCGGCGCCCACCTATCCCGGGGCGCCGGTTTCCCGGCCGCAGACGACCGATGAGGTGATTGATGAGATTCTGCGCCGGGCGCAGCTGAGCGCTTCCCAGCCGGTGATAGACCCGGAGAACCCCTTCCCCGAGATTACAGAGCCTGTAGCGGATGACGTCCCTCTCCCGCAGCAGGATGTGGTGGAGCAGAAGCTCTGCGAGGGGATTGCCGCCGCCGAGCGGGAGGCTCAGGAGAAAGCGGCCGCCCCCGCCGTCCGCCCGGAGAGCTTTGGCCCGTTTGCCGCGCCGGGAGCCCCCTCCGCTGCGGTTGCCGCCCCTCCACCCGGTTACCCCTATCCGCCGGTGGAGCTTTTGAATGAACCGGCCGGCCAGCAGGATGAGGAGGGCGCGGAGGAACTCAAGGCCAACGCACAGCTGCTGGTGGATACGCTGCAGTCGTTCGGCGTGCAGACGCGAGTGATCGATATTGCCAAGGGCCCGGCCGTTACCCGCTATGAGCTGCAGCCCTCGGCGGGCGTTAAAATCAGTAAGATCACCTCGCTGGCGGACGATATTGCCCTCAATCTCGCGGCGGCGGGGGTGCGTATCGAAGCGCCCATCCCGAACAAGCCGGCCGTAGGCATTGAGGTGCCCAACAAGCGCGTTTCCACCGTTTCCATCCGCGAGATTATCGATACGCCCGAATTTCGCGAGGCGAAAAGTCCGCTCACCATGGCGCTCGGGCGGGACATCAGCGGCCGGGTAACGGTAGCGGACATTGCCAAAATGCCACACATGCTCATTGCCGGCGCGACCGGCTCGGGCAAATCGGTCTGCATCAACTCGATTATCATCAGCCTGCTCTATAAATCCCCGCCCGATCAGGTGAAATTTTTAATGGTAGACCCGAAGGTGGTCGAGCTCGGCATCTATAACGGCATTCCGCACCTGCTGGTGCCGGTCGTTACCGACCCGAAAAAGGCGGCGGGCGCGCTCGCCTGGGCGGTTAATGAGATGCTCGGGCGCTACAAGCAGTTTGCGGACAATTCGGTGCGCGACATCACCGGCTTTAACCGCCTGTGCAAAACCCATAAGGACCTTACCCCCATGCCGCACCATGTGATCATCATCGATGAGCTGGCCGATTTGATGATGGCCGCGCCCAACGAGGTGGAGGACTATATCTGCCGCCTGGCGCAGATGGCCCGTGCGGCTGGCATGCACCTGATTATCGCCACCCAGCGCCCCTCAGTAGATGTCATCACCGGCGTTATCAAGGCGAACATTCCCTCGCGCATTGCCTTTGCCGTTTCCTCCTCGGTCGACTCTCGAACGATTCTCGACATGGGCGGCGCGGAAAAGCTGCTCGGCCGGGGCGATATGCTCTTTTACCCGGTCGGCGCGGCGAAGCCTCAGCGGGTTCAGGGCTGCTTTGTCTCCGACCAGGAGGTAGAACAGGTGGTCGAGTTCATCAAGGCCGGCGGCGAGCAGGAGTATGATGAGGCGGTCATGGAGGAGATTGAGCGCCAGGCCGCGGCCGAAAAGGGCAAGGGAAAGGGCCGGGACACGGATGACGGCGGCGGCTTCGACGAGGAGGACGATATGCTCCCCGCGGCGATTGAATGCGTCATCGAAATGGGGATGGCCTCCACCTCGATGCTGCAGAGAAAGCTAAAGCTTGGCTATGCGCGCGCGGCGCGGATTGTCGACCAGCTCGAGGAGAAGGGGGTTGTCGGCCCGTTTGAGGGCTCGAAGCCCCGGCAGGTGCTCATTACCCGCGACCAGTGGTATGAAATGAAGATGAATCAGGAGTAAAGAAACATTAAAGGAGGCTGCCCATGCCGTTTTTGCCGGTAAAAGCTTCGGATATGCGCGCCCGCGGCTGGGAAAGCTGCGACTTTGTCTGTATAACGGGCGATGGCTATGTCGACCATCCCGCCTTCGGAACGGCGATTATCACCCGCGTTCTGGAGGCGGCGGGCTACCGCGTCGGCATACTCGCCCAGCCGGACTGGCATGACCCGCGCTCGGTGCTGCGCCTCGGCATTCCCCGGCTGGGCTTTCTGGTCAATGCCGGCAATATCGACTCGATGGTCGCGCACTACACCGTTGCCGGGCGCCGCCGCTCAGACGACGCCTATACCCCCGGCGGGAAGGCGGGAAAACGGCCCGACCGCGCGGTGGATACCTACTGCGCGCTTATCCGCAGCGCTTGCCCCGAAAGCTTTATCATTATCGGGGGGATTGAGGCCTCGCTGCGGCGCTTCGCCCACTATGACTACTGGGAGGATGCGGTGCGCCCCTCGATTCTTTTAAGCTCGGGGGCGGATATCCTCAGCTTCGGGATGGGGGAGCGCTCACTCGTGGAGATTGCGGCCGCTCTCGAAGGGGGCGGCGGCCTTTCGCAGATGAAGGGGATACGCGGCATCTGCTACTGGGAGAGCGACCCTGCGCTTTTGCCGGAAAAGCATGTAGCTGTCCCTTCCTTTGAAAAGATATCGGCGGATAAGGCGGCCTATGCGCGCGCGCATAAGCTGGAAACGCTCGAGCAGGATGCTTTGACCGGCCGGCCGCTCGTTCAGAAGCATGGCGGACGCTTTCTGGTGCAGAACCCGCCCTCTTTGCCGCTTGAAACGGCCGAGCTGGACGCGGTTTATGCCCTCCCCTATATGCGAGCCTCTCACCCGGACTATGAGGCGCTCGGCGGGATAAAGGGGTTTTCGGAGGTGGAGTTTTCCATCACCCACAACCGCGGCTGCTTTGGCGGCTGCAGTTTCTGCTCGATTGCCTTTCACCAGGGCCGCACGGTGACGGCGCGCAGCCATTCGTCGGTTTTGCAGGAGGCGAGGAAATTTTTAAAAAATCCCCGCTTTAAGGGATACATATCGGATGTCGGCGGGCCGACGGCCAACTTTCGCCATCCCTCCTGCAAGGAGCAGCTTTCCCGCGGCATCTGTCGGGGAAAGCGCTGCCTCGCCCCCCTCCCCTGCCCGCATATCGATACAGACCAGAGCGACTACCGGCTGCTTTTAAAGCAGCTGCGGGAGCTGCCGGGGATAAAAAGGGTGTTTGTGCGCTCGGGCGTGCGCTTTGACTATGCGCTGCTCGACCCGGATGAGGGATTTTTAAAGGAACTTGTCGCCCACCATGTTTCCGGGCAGCTGCGGGTGGCGCCCGAGCACTGCGCGAGTGCGGTGCTCGACTGCATGGGCAAGCCGCATATTGAGGTCTATGAGCGGTTTGAGCGGGCGTTTTCCCGGCTGACGCGCGAGGCGGGACGGGAGCAGTATCTCGTCCCCTACCTGATGTCCTCCCATCCTGGCAGCCGAATGGAGGATGCGCTGTCTCTCGCCCTGTTTTTGAAAAAACGGCATCTGCACCCCGAACAGGTGCAGGATTTTTATCCGACGCCCGGCACCACCTCCACCTGCATGTATTATACCGGGCTCGACCCGATGAGCGGGAAACCGGTCTATGTCGCCCGCTCGAAAAAGGAGAAGGCGGCGCAGCGCGCGCTGCTGCAGTATTACCTGCCGGAAAACCGGCGCACGGTGATAGAGGCGCTTGTCGCCTGCGGACGGCAGGACCTCATCGGGCGCGGCCCCGGCTGCCTGGTGCCGCCGGATGCGCAGTATCTGCGGGAGGCAGGCGCTAAAATCGGGGAAAAGGCCTCTTCGCAGAAGGAGCGCGGGCGCAGCGGCCAGCTGCCCGGCGCCCGCCGCAGGACGGACAGAGGAAAAGCCACAGGGCGGCCGACTCCCAAAAAGAGAGGGCGGTTTTAGAAATGCCAGCAAGAAAAACGCGCGGCAGGCGCAAAAAGCTGCAGACCCCGCGCCAGTGGCTGATAGGCGGTGCGGCGCTGCTGCTCTTTGCCGGGCTTTACCTGCTGCATATAAATCCGCAGTGGACGGCCAGGCTGCCGGGAGGCGAGCAGATTTCCGCGGTCCTGGCCGAGCTGTATGGCGACGGGGAGCTCTCCCCGCAGCCGCTTTTTCCTGACGGGACAGCGCAGGAGCTGCCCGAAGGGCAGTTTGAGCTGCACATGATCGATGTCGGGCAGGCGCTGAGCGTTCTTCTGCGCGCGCCGGACGGGGAATGCGCGCTCATCGATGCGGGCAACCGCGGCGATGAGGAGAGAATATGCCCTTATCTGAAAAGTCTCGGCCTTGAGCGGCTGGATTATCTCATCGCCACCCATATGCATGCCGACCACATCGGCGGGATGGATGAAGTGGTGAAGGAGTTTTCGATTGGCCGGGTGATTCTGCCGGATACGCCAGAGGAAATTACCCCCACCACCAAAAGCTACACCGACCTGCTCTCGGCCATTTCGGATAAGGGCTATCGGATAACGCTGGCAAAGCCCGGCGCGAAGTATCCGCTGGGAAAGGCGCAGCTGAGCATTCTGGGGCCTGTACAGGACTATGAGGACCTCAATAACACCTCGGTGGTCACCCGGGTGGACTATGGCGCCGTCTCCTTTCTGGTGACGGGGGATGCGGAGAAAACAGCCGAGCAGGATATGCTGGACAGCCGCCGGGTGCAGCCGGCGAATGTGCTGATTGCCGGGCATCATGGCAGCTCGACCGCCTCCTCGGCCGCCTTTCTTTCGGCGGTGCGGCCCGCCTATATCGGCATCTCCTGCGGAGAGGGCAATTCCTATGGCCATCCGCACAAGGAGGCCATAGAACGGATGCAGAAAATCGGCTCCACCATTCTGCGCACCGACCTGTATGGGACAGTCATCTTTTATACCGATGGGCAGGCGCTCGGCGCGCAGGTGGAGCGGAATAGTTAAGGAGGTTTTGCCATTATGGCCATGCAGGGATTTTACGCGGTCGACCGGTTTGAGGGGGAATATGCCGTCTGCGAGGGGCCGGACGGGGGGATGCACAACTTTGTCCGCGTGGAGCTGCCCCGCGGCACGCGGGAGGGGGATGTGCTTCTTCTGGAGGAGACGGGCTGGAAAATCGACCGGCAGCAGACCGCCGAGCGGCGCGAAAAGGCACGCGCCCTCTTTGAGAGTCTATTGGAATAATGAAAAAATCTGCAGGCAGCTGTGAGGAAAGGGCTGCCTGCGGGCTTTTTATGAGAGATTTTGCCGGCAGAGACCGGAAGAAAAGGAGGCCTGCCGCCGGAGCGGCGGGAGCTTTTCCAAGGGTATAGCGTTTGAAGTACACCTTTTAAATGCTCTTACCCTGGGAACCTTTCGCGAAAAGATTGACAAGCAGGAAAGAGTATGGTATTATTATCTGTACTAATACGTATAATACAGCATATGGAAAAACGAAAATAATTTGCCTTTGCTGCAGCAAAACGCAGCGGCCAGGGCACTACTATAAACAGGAAGGCGGGCGGTTCTTTTTTGAGAGGCGCCTGCATAAACCGGCATGGGGGTGAAAGGTTGGAGCCGATTATCAGGGTAAAAAACCTGCGCAAGGTCTACCGGCTGGGCAAGGAAAAGGTGGTTGCGCTGGAAAATATCAATCTCGAAGTGCCGCCGGGACAGATCTGCTGTATCTTAGGGACCTCCGGCTCGGGCAAGAGTACCTTTCTGAACCAGCTGGCCGGGCTGGAAAAGCCGACAAAGGGCGCGGTTTTTATTAACGGCACCAATATTTCAAAGCTCAATGAACGGCAGCTCGCCAAATTCCGGCAGAAAAACCTGGGGTTTATCTTCCAGTCCTATAACCTTCTGCCGGCCTTAACGGCGCTGGAAAATGTGGCGATGCCGCTGATGTTTAAGGGCGTTTCCCGGCGAAAGCGCAACCGGCGCGCGAAGGAGCTTTTGGAGCTCGTCGGCCTCAAGGGGCGGATGAAGCACAAGCCGACCCAGATGTCCGGCGGCCAGCAGCAGCGCGTCGGCATTGCGCGTGCTTTCGTGGCCAAGCCGGCCATTGTGTTTGCCGATGAGCCGACCGGCAACCTCGATACCAAAACGACCATCGAGGTCATGCAGCTGATGGTGCGCCTGGCGCACGAGCACGAGCAGACGCTGGTGCTCGTTACCCACGACAGCGAGCTGGCTGAGTTTGCCGACCGCATTGTTACGCTGATCGACGGCAACATTGTTTCCGACAGGATGAACGAAAACAAGCGCACCGACTATGCCCCCTATGAAAAGGAGCTGCAGGCGGCGGGCGCGGGGCCTGCCGGGGAAGCGGCGAAGCAGGAGAGTTTGCAGACACCGGCCGAAGAAGCTGGGGAAGAGCTACAAAAGCAGGATATGCCGGCCGCAGAGACGGCCGGGGCGCAGGAGATAGAGGAAAGGGTGGGAGAAGCAGGATGAGAAGCTTTCGCAATTCGGAGATTTTTAAAAGGGTCATTCCCCTGACACTGGCAGGCATTGTTCTGGCCGGGACGCTGCTGGGCATTTTCGGGACGATTTTTGCCTACGCGGCAGATGCAGGCTCAACGAGAGAGGGGCCGGGAAATGTAAAGCTCTCCACCGTCAGCTTTTTTAAGGATATTGATGATAAGGATACAGCAGTAGGCCTTTCCGAGCTTATATATCAGAATTCCTACGATATCCGGATTTCACTTCGGGTGGATATGAGCAAGCTGAATCTGGATGATCCCGCAGATGTACGCGGAAATATTAAAAGCGTTATTTTAAACGGGCCTGCGACCGAAAACGGGGAGGCTGCCCAGGGAGATTTTCGGCCGATTAACGGGTCGGACGGCAGGTTTCGCTGCAATGACTACGGCGGGGCCTATAAGGATGAAAAGGGCAATGTCTATATCGACTATGAGCTCAAAAGCGTTCAGGTAGCGGATTATGACAGCACCGGCTGGGCGACGCTGGCTATCACCGTGCAGTATGATAACGGCGACGCGCCCGACCAGCTTTCAAGAAATTATCAAACAGATAAAGCCGGCCGCAACGACTGGTCAGGCTATGACGACACCAGCGACAGCGGAAACCGCGGCACTTCTACAAACGACACCAGCGACGCCGAGGTTTTGACCACCCCGAAGATGATTGTCACCGGTTTCAACATCCCGCCGGCCGTCAACCCCGGGGAGGAATTTCAGGTTACGATTGAGTTTATGAACAACTCCAAAAAGAAGGATATGGAAAACGTCTCAATGACCCTCTCCCCTTCCGACGGGGTGGCGATTAAAAACGGCGTCAACAAGCGCCACTACATAAAGATACCGAAGCGGCAGTCTACAAGCGAAACCTTTACCCTCAAAAGCTCGAAGGAGCTGAAAGCGGAATCCCTCTCGCTGACGGTGAAGTTCGACTATCAGTATGAGGTGGACAACACCTATAAAGATGGTTCGAGCGAAGAAATCCTTTCGATTTCCGCCATTCCGAAGGAGGAGGAAAAGGAGGAGGACACGAGCGGCACCGAGGGCAGCATTTCGAGCTTTGAAATTTTAAGCATCGTCCCGCCCGATTCGCTCTACCCGAATGAGGATGGGTATGTCACCGTCAAGGTCATCAACAAGGACCACCAGTATGATGCCTCCAACGTTCAGCTGACCGTTGTGGGGGATGGGCTTGTCAATTCCGGCAACACCGAATACCATGGCGCGCTCACCCACTCCACCCAGGCGGAGATTGAAATGGCGCTGCAGTTTGCCGAGGCGGGCACCTACAGCCTGCAGGCGATTGTTACCTATGAGGACTCAGTCGGCAAGGATGACAGCGGCAAGCCGAAGGTGCGCATCAACGACCTGACCAAAGATTTCACTGTAACCGTTCAGGAATCGCCCGATATGGGAATGGATATGGGCATAGGAGATATGATGGGCATGGGCGGCATGGAGCTTGACGAAAACGGCATGCCGGTCGGCGGCGAGGGGATGGAGATGCCGGCCCCCTGGTATAAAAACCCGGTCATCCTCGGCTGCTCGGGCGGCGGGCTGGTGATTGTAGCGGTCGTAGTCATTCTGCTGGTGCGCAGGGCCAGAAAGAAGAAGGCCGGTGAGGACGATGAAGATATCTGATAAAATCTCCATGTGCCTGAGAAACCTCTGGCGGCGCAAGATGCGCACCTTTTTAACCACCTTCGGCGTTGTCATCGGCACCTGCGCGATTGTTGTCATGGTGTCGCTCGGCGTCGGGATGGACAAGGCGCAGTCGGATATGCTCGAGGGGATGGGCAACCTGACGCTCATCAACGTCTATGAAGGCTATGACTACGAGACCTACCAGAAACTGCAGGCGATGGGCAAGGATATGAGCAATCCCCCCAAGCTCAATTATGATGCGGTGAAAAGCTTTAAGCAGCTGCCGAATGTGCGGGCCGCCACGCCGATGGAGTATCTCTGGGAGGAGGTCGTGCTGCATGTAGATGAGCGCTACCGCTACCAAGGAAACATTATCGGCATTGATATGGAGTCGATGGAGGCCTTAGGCTTTACGCTCGAGAGCGGGCGCTTTCCGACGAAGGCGGAGTATAAAACGGCCGTCATCGCCGGCTCGCAGGCGGCCTACCGGTTTATCGATACCAAACGAAAGCGCAACAACAGTGTTTTCCCCTATCCGGATGAATACGGGCGCACCAAGGACCCGTTCATCAGCTTTCAGAAGGACCGGCTGCTCTGCAACATCAACAAGCAGGACAGCAGCCGGTATTATGACGGGGTGGAGAAGGTGCCCACCGGCAACGGCACCTATCCGATGAAGGTGACCGGCATTTTAAAGACGGACGATGAGGGAATGGTCGACCGGGACTTCAACACCCGCAGCTGCATGTATATTGATGTTTCCCGCGCGCAGGAGCTGAGAAAAGAGTATTATAAAAAGAACAAAATCCGCGCCGGCAGCGAGTCCAGCTACAATCAGGTATATGTCATGGCCGACTCGATTGATACGGTGGAGCAGGTGGAGGCGGCCATTAAGAATCTTGGCTACTCGACCTATTCGCTCTCCTCCCAGCGGGAGGAGATGCAGAAGAGCACCCGCACCATCCAGCTGATTTTAGGGGGGCTTGCGGGCATCTCGCTGCTGGTGGCCGCGCTGGGCATTACCAATACGATGGTCATGTCCATTTATGAGCGAACGCGGGAAATCGGCATTATGAAGGTGCTCGGCTGCATGGTCGGCAACATCCGCACCATCTTTTTGATGGAGGCGGGCTGCATCGGGCTGCTCGGTGGGCTTTTGGGCGTCGGCATCAGCTATGGCATCTCGTTCGCGCTCAATCTCATTTTAAACGGCGCCTCGAATAATGGCGGGATGATGATGGGCGGCATGTATGGCTGGAGCATGGGCGGCGGCACCCAGTATTCGATTATCCCCCCCTGGCTGGTGGCGGGTGCGCTCATTTTCGCTGTCTGCATCGGTCTGCTTTCCGGTTTCTACCCGGCCAACCGGGCGGTAAAAATCAGCGCGCTCGAAGCGATTAAGCACGAATGAAAAGGCTCGCAGAGGGTGAAAAACAACAGGCGGTCCCGTTCCCGGGTGATCCGGGGATGGGGCCGCTGTAAAGTGTGTTCAGAAAGGAAGAAAAAAGGATGGAGTATCTGGATAAAAAGATAGAGGAGCTCTCCGCCTATCTCCCGCCGCTGACCCGGCGGGAGGATTTCGGTGCCTTCTGGCAGGAGAGCATCGCGCAGGCGAGGGCGGCTGCGCTGCAGCCCGATGTTAAGAGGCGGGCATATCCCTCGCGCTATGTAGAGGTCTATGATGTCTCCTATCGTGGATTTGATGAAACGCGCATTCATGGTCTGTTTATCCGTCCGCTGTTTGCCGGGGAGGAGAAACTGCCCTGCCTTATCCACTTTCACGGGTTCAGCGGCAGCCGGGGGGCCCCCTCCGATTTCATGCACTGGGTTCTGCTGGGCATGGCTGTTCTCTCGGTCGACTGCCGGGAGCAGGGCGGCATTACCGGCAACTGCGCCCATTATTCGGACAGCGGCATGGTCTCCAACGTGACCTCCAAGGGGCTGCTGCACAAGGAGGAATACTACTACCGCGCCGTTTATATCGACTGCCTGAAAGCGCTCGATATGGCCGAGGCCCTCCCGCAGGTGGACCCGCGGCGGCTGGCTGTGCGGGGCGTCAGCCAGGGCGGCGCGCTCGGGATGGCTGTCTGCTCGCTCGACCGTCGGCCGGCACTGCTGATGGCCAACGTGCCCAGCGGCAGCGAGCTGCAGGCGCGGGTGGAGGGGCGGCATGGCTCGTTTTCCAGCGTCAACGACTATCTGCGCCGCTATCCCGACCGGGTGGATACCGTTTATGAAACGCTCAGCTATTTTGATACGATGAATATGGCGGAGAATATCCGCTGCCCGGTTCTGGCGAGCGTTGCCCTGGCCGACCAGGTGTGCCCGGCCCGCTGCTATTTTGCCTCCTATAACCGGATAAAATCACCGAAGCATATCTGCGTCTATCCCTTTAACGAGCATGACGGAGCGGGGCAGGTTCATCTGGAAAAGGAGCTGCAGTTTTTAAAGGACAGCGGACTGCTGAACGGCTGAGCGCCTCCGGAAAATTCCAGGGGCTTGCGGCTTTATGTGCTGCGCATTATAATAAGAGCAGCAAAGAGGAAAGAGGGCGCCTCCCTCTTTCCGGCAGAAGGATGTGACGGCATGAATGTACTGATCGTAGGCTGCGGGAAGGTTGGCTCCCACCTGGCCAACTATCTGGACAGCTTGGGACACGATGTTTCGATTGTGGATACCGATGCGGCAAGCTTCGACCAGCTGGAGGACAGCTTCAGCGGCTTTACCGTACAGGGAATCCCCATTGACCAGGAGGTTCTGCAGCGCGCCGGAATTTTAGGCTGCGATGCGGTGGCCGCCCTCTCGCAGGATGACAACGTCAACATTATGGTCTCTCAGCTCGCGCAGGAGATTTTTCATGTTCCCCGGGTGATCACCCGTATCTATGACCCGGAGCGCAAGGATGTCTTTTCCCATTTTGGCCTTAAAACCGTCTGCCCGACCGATCTGACGGTGGACGCCGTCTATTCGATGCTCACCGATGTGGACGACGTAAAAAACCTGACCTTTGATGGATCGGTGCTCGGCTTTTATACCGTTCCCGCCCCGAAAATGATGGTGGGCGATTCGATTAAAAACCTGCGGGAGCAGGAGGGACAGGCGCTGCTCGGCGTTTTGCATGCGAACGGCTCGATTACCATGAACAGCCGCGAGGAGCTGCGCCGGGTGATTGCGAGCGACCGGCTGGTTTATGCGAAGCTCATCGACTGAAGGGGGCTAACAGAGGATGGTTATCATCATAGTAGGCGGCGGGAAGGTGGGTTTTCACCTGGCGCAGACGCTGCTTTCCCACGGGCACGAGCCCCGGGTAGTAGAGATTAACCGGACGCGCTGCGCCGAGCTCTCCAACCTGCTGGATCTGCCGGTCACCTGTGGGGACGGTTCGCTGATTGACGTTCTGGAGAGTGCCGGGACGCTTTATGCGGATGCGCTGGTGAGCGTGACTGGCAAGGATGAGGACAACCTCATTGTCTGCCAGCTGGCGAAAAAGCGCTTTCAGGTGGGGCGCACCCTCGCCCGGGTGAACAACCCGAAAAATGCCGGAGTGATGAAGCAGCTGGGGGTGGATATCCCCATCTCGGTGACTGACAACATTGCGAACCTGCTGGAAAGGGAGATTGACGCTTCCTCCTTCCGGCTGTTAGTCTCCCTCAACCGGGGGGAGGCCTCGCTGAGCGAGCTGAGCATCCCCGATGATTACCGGCTGAGCGGTATTACTCTCGGGGAGCTGCAGCTGCCGGTGGATTCGATCATCGTTTCGATTACCCGGGAGGAGCAGCTGCTTGTTCCGCGCGGCAATACACAGGTGCTCTCCGGCGACCGGCTGGTCGTGCTTGCAAAGAACAACGCCATGCGCAGTATCCTTCTGGCGCTGCACCTGCCGGTGGAGGAGTAGAGAGGAAGGGCGCGCTGCAGAATAGAACAGACTGTAAAAAAATGCATCCCGGCACGCAGAAGAAATCGAAGGGGGCGCTCCTGCAGTCTGCAGGAACCGGAAAAAATAGCGGGTTCGCGGGGCAGCGCGAAATTCGGGGAGTAAACCTGTCCCAAAAACGGTTTTTCAGAAAGGTCTGCTGCAAAATTTTGTATTTTGCAGCAGACCCTTTTCTTCCCGCTTATTTTTTGAGCAGTGCGGCCCATGACAAGCGTACGGGTGATATTCACCTGTTCATCGAACAGGATAACGTCGGCATCATAGCCCTCGGCGAGAATGCCTTTATTGGTGGCGCCATGCGCACCGCCTCGCAGAGGGATGCCGGCCGGAGGGTGCATGCTGCGCACCTGACGGGACATGGCAGCAATCTCCCCGGGCAGCGCTTCCCCGGGAGCGAGCAGACCGAGGATTTTTCCGTTTTCCAGGAGCAGCCCGCTCTGCATAAGCTTGCGGCAGGGTATCAGCAGGGTGCCGCCTCTAATCCATGCTTTCAATTTCTGTTCCTCTTTCTTTTTCAGCCTGAGCTGCCAAAGCCTGTCCCTTCTTCATCATCCGCTGACAGCGGATGAAAGCTGAATATCCTCTTTGTGCTGCTTTAGAATACACTCTTTCCTCTCTTATGGCAAGCCATATTCATTTTTTCGGCGCCGGAGCTGCTGCCGAGGGCAGGCGTATTTAAAATGTACTTTAAATGCTGTGTCCTGGGCCGCCGCCAGAAAAGGATTGTATCCGCTTCCTTTTTTTGCTATACTTAATTGTCGGAATAGAGCGCCGTTTTGCCGGACAGTGTTCGCGGCTTTTTTTGAAACGGCCCTTTTGAAGGCCGGAAAAGGGGCTGGAACGTGTTCTATGGTTGAGCCGGAGCGGCGGGGGGATCCGGGCTGCTCCGGCGGCAGGACAAACGGCGCCGGTTCAGGAAGGACAGTGGCGATGACAAGAAAAAAATGGGCGCTAATTCTGCTTATTGCAGGAGTCAGCTGCCTGATTGGCTATATTCTGCTGCTTTTTCATGGCAGGGCGCCAGCGCTGACGGTGGCGCTTCTGGTGCTTTCGATTCTCTGCAATGCGGTGGCAGTCAACCTGCTTTTTACAGCGAAACCGGGAAAGAAGGATGAGGAGGATGCTTGACTTTCTTCGCAGGACCTGGGCGCAGGTGGACCTCAGCGCCCTGCGCCATAATCTTCATGAAATCCGAGGCCTGCTGCAGCCCGGCTGCCGGCTTATGGCAGTGGTCAAGGCGGATGCCTACGGGCACGGCGACCGTTTCTGCGCGCAGGAGATGGCGCAGGCGGGCGCCGACTGGTTCGGCGTTTCCAATCTGGAGGAGGCGCTTTCCCTGCGGGACGCGGGGATTACAAAGCCCATTCTGATTCTGGGGACCACCCCGCCCGAGGAGGCGGGGGCATTGGCCGCCCGCCAAATTACCCAGACGGTCTTCTGCACGGAATATGCCAGAAGCCTGCAGCAGCAGGCCGGGCGGCAGGGCGTAACGGTAAATATCCATATCAAGGTGGACAGCGGTATGGCCCGCATCGGGTTTGACGGCTTTTTTCCCGAGCGCTGCGCGCAGGAAATTGCCGAGGCGGCGGCGCTGCCCAACCTGAACGGCGAGGGGATTTTTACCCATTTTGCCAGCGCCGATGAAAACGGCAGTGAGGATGACCGCTATACCGTCGCTCAGTTTGAACGCTTTATGGCAGTGCTGCAGGCGCTCGAGCGGCGCGGCATCCGCTTTTCCATCCGCCACTGCTGCAACAGCGCGGCTACGCTGCGCTTTCCGCAGATGCATCTGGACATGGTACGGCCGGGGCTGATTCTTTATGGGCTCTATCCGGGGGATTGCTGCCGGGAATGCGCCCGGCTGCTGCCTGCCATGCAGCTTAAAAGTGCCGTTTCAATGGTTAAGGAGCTTCCCGCCGGGCGCGCCGTCAGCTATGGGCGCAGCTTTATGAGTGATAGCCTCATGCAGCTGGCAACCCTCCCTATTGGCTATGCGGATGGCTACCACCGCGCCCTGTCCGGCTGCGGGGAGATGCTGCTGCACGGACAGCGAGTCCCGGTAGTGGGACGGGTCTGCATGGATCAGCTGATGCTCGATGTTACCGGGATAAACGGCGTACAGGCCGGGGATGTGGTGACCGTTTTCGGGTCGGACGGGGAGAGCGTTCTCCCCATCGAAGAGATGGCGGGGGCCATCGGCACCATCTCCTATGAAATCGTCTGCCTCATCGGCAAGCGGGTGCCCCGGCTCTATTTCCGGGATGGACAGGCATGCGAGGTATTGCGATTAAAGGACCTCGGCTTTTAATCCTCATCCCTCTTCTGCAAGCCGTCTCGCATTCTATACAAAATCTTTTTCTTTTCCCTGCATTCGCACAGCCATGCATCGGATTTATAAAACCGCGTATGCAGGAGATATCCGGAGATTTTTTGCGCAATTGGGAGATAAATCCCCATAATCCGGGGAGACGCCTATTGTATGCTGTCGCAGGAAATGATAAGATTGTTTTTGTGAGCAAGACAGACGTTTTCAGGAGGCGGACTTATGGCGGAATCCCCGAAATATCTGCTGGTGGACAGCGCTGTGGCGCCGGATGTATTTGTTCGCGTTGTGCATGCCAAGCAGCTGATTGCACAGGGAAAGGCGGCCAATTCTTCACAGGCGGCGCGGATGGCGGGTATCTCCCGCAGCGCATTTTATAAGTATAAGGATTATGTGCACCGGTTTGATGAGCAGATGCAGCAGAGCCTTATCACCCTAACGGCGACGCTCGAGGATGAGCCGGGCGTTCTTTCCAACGTACTGACCCAGCTCTACCGGGAAGGAGCCAATATTATTACAGTCAATCAGAATATTCCGGTAGATGGCGTGGCGCTGGTATCGGTGGCGCTGCGGCTGGAGCAGCATATCTCTCCCGAGCAGATTATCTCGGTGATGTCCTCGGTTCATGGCGTTATCCGGGTTTCGAACGTTTAAGCAGCCGGACGTCCTGCGGGCGGCGGCAAAAAAGAGGAGTGCCAGATGGAAAAAATAGCAGTAATGGGCTTCGGCGTCGTCGGCTCCGGGGTAGTGGAGCTGTGCGATAAAAATTCTGCGAGCATCCGCCGGCGTGCCGGCACGGATATAGAGGTAAAATATATCCTGGACCTGAGGGACTTTCCGGAAAGCAGCTATGCCGGGATGGTCATCCACGATTTTGAAACGATTTTAAACGACCCGGAAATTTCGGTCGTCGCCGAGGTGATGGGCGGGATGGAGCCGGCCTTCACCTATTCCAAAAGGCTGCTCTCGGCGGGCAAGAGCGTCGTCACCTCCAACAAGGAGCTGGTGGCAGGTAAGGGCGCCGAGCTGCTGCGCCTGGCTAAAGAGAACAATGTCAACTATCTGTTTGAGGCGAGCGTCGGCGGGGGCATCCCGATTATCCGCCCGCTGCACATGTGCCTGGCGGCCAACGAGATTTCTGAAATCGCCGGCATTTTAAACGGCACCACCAATTTTATTCTGACCAAAATGATCCGCGAGAGCATGCCCTTTTCCGAGGCGCTTTCCCTTGCGCAGAGCCTGGGCTATGCCGAGCGCGACCCCACTGCGGATGTGGAGGGGGCGGATGCCTGCCGCAAAATCTGCATTCTTGCCTCGCTCGTCTATGGCAGGCATGTCTATCCTCAGGAGGTGCACACCGAGGGGATCACCCGCGTATCGCTGTGCGATGTGCAGTATGCGGAGGATTGGGGGGGCGTTATCAAGCTCATCGGCCGTGCGCGCCAGCTGCCGGATGGGCGGCTGTTTGCCATGGTTTCCCCCGCCTTCATCTCCCACGAAAGCCAGCTCTCCTCGGTGGATGATGTTTTTAACGGCATCCTGGTGCGCGGGGATGCCACCGGCGACGTTGTTTTCTACGGCAAGGGCGCGGGCAAGCTGCCGACCGCTTCGGCCGTCGTCGGCGATATTATCGACTGCGTGAAGGCGGAGGGGACCATATGCTCGCTCTGCTGGGCCGATTCGGCGGCAGATACTGTCTGCGACTGGCGGCAGGCCCCGGCGGTCTTTTATCTCTGCTGCCGCGGCAGAAAGGCAAAGGCGGCAGCATCCGCCCTTTTCGGGGAGCTGCGTTTCCTGCACCGGGCAGAGGCCCCGGAGGAGGAATGCGCCTTTATCACTCCTGAGCGCACTGAGGCGCAGCTGGAGGAGGCAAAAAAGCAGCTGGAGAAGGAGGGGGTGGAGCTTTGCTCCGCCATCCGGGTGCTGGATTACTGAGGCCCGCCCGCCGAAAAGTAAATCTTCCAGGAAAGGAACGGCATTCGCCTTATGGTCAAGGTCAAGATTCCGGCAACCAGCGCAAACCTCGGCTCGGGGTTTGATGCGCTCGGCCTGTCGCTGACGCTGTATAACTATCTGGAAATTGAGGAAAACGACCGGCTGGAGATTACCTCCACCGATTCGGTGAGGATTCCGAAAAACGAGCAGAACCTCGTCTATAAAACGGTCAAATATCTCTATGATGTCTGCGGTCGGCCGCTTTCCGGCCTGAAAATTAAGCAGACGAACAATATTCCCCTTGCGCGGGGGCTGGGGAGCTCCTCCGCCTGCATCGTCGGCGGCCTGCTCGCAGCCAACCACCTGATGGGCTGCCCGCTCTCGGACG
Source organism: Provencibacterium sp. (assembly GCA_022792175.1). Lineage (GTDB taxonomy): Bacteria > Bacillota > Clostridia > Oscillospirales > Ruminococcaceae > Harryflintia. The sequence continues at coordinate 1,992 of JAAWAN010000017.1, read as the reverse complement.
ATGAGCTGCTCGGCTTTGCCGCCACCCTGGAGGGCCACCCGGACAATGCAGCCCCCGCGTTGCTCGGCGGTCTGGTAACGGCCGTTATTGAGGACGGACGGGTTTATCATGTGAAGCAGACGATTAAGGATGACCTGATGTTTGCCGCCTTTATCCCGGACTTTGAGCTCAAGACCTCCAAGGCGAGAGGGGTTATTCCGCAGGAGGTCTCCCACCGGGATGCGGTTTTTAACCTCTCCCGCGCGGCGCTGATGAGCGTTTCGCTCTATTCGGGCGATTATCAGAACCTGCGCGCCGCCTGCGGCGACCGGCTGCACCAGCAGTACCGTCTGCCGCTGATAAGGGGGGCACAGCAGATTTTTAACATGGCCTGTGATTTCGGCGCCTATGCCGCTTTCATCAGCGGCGCGGGCCCGACGGTGATGGCCATCGTCAACACTGACCTGTTTGATTTTGAGGGAAAGGCGGCGGCCTGGCTTAAGGAAAACAGTATGGCCGGCTGGCAGCTGCGCATGCTTTCGATTGATAACCGGGGAGCGGCCGTTAAACTGGATTAGCCCGGAGAAAGCCGGCGGCATATACTGTTAGCAGCCCTGTTTTCGGCAGGGCCGCCGGAAACGGCCGGCGAAGGTGAAAAAAGCGGGGGCCCGGAAAAAGCCGGACCTTTTGAAAGGGATGGAGAGTAAGATGGGAATCATTGTTCAGAAATTCGGCGGCTCCTCGGTGGCGAATGCCGAACGGGTAAACCATGTTGCCCGGATCATCACCGATACTTATAAAATGGGGCACGATGTGGTGGTGGTGGTTTCCGCGCAGGGGGACACCACCGATGATCTGATTGAAAAGGCTGGGGAGATTAACCCCAAGGCGAGCAAGCGGGAGATGGATGCGCTGCTCTCGGCAGGCGAGCTGATGTCGGCGGCGCTTTTGGCAATGGCGATTGAAAAGCAGGGCTTTCCGGTGGTTTCCCTTTCCGGCTGGCAGGCCGGGTTTGTCACCGACTCTAACCATGGGGGGGCGCGCATCCGCCGGATTGAGAAGGAGCGGGTGGAAAACGAGCTCGCAAAGCACAATATCGTTATCGTGGCAGGCTTTCAGGGCTTAAACCGGTATGACGACGTTACCACCCTCGGCCGCGGCGGCTCGGATACGAGCGCCGTTGCTCTGGCGGCGGTGCTGCATGCCGACCGCTGCCAGATTTACACCGATGTGGACGGTGTATATACTGCCGACCCGCGGCTGGTTAAAAACGCCCGCAAGCTGGATGAAATCACCTATGATGAAATGCTCGAGCTTGCCTCTCTCGGCGCGCAGGTGCTGCACAACCGCTCGGTGGAAATGGCGAAGAAATATAATGTAAAAATGGAGGTACTCTCCAGCCTGGAAAAGAAGAGCGGTACCGAAGTCAAGGAGGTCGTAAAGGTGGAAAAAATGTTAATCAGGGGCGTTGCCAGAGATAACGATGTGGCCCGCATCTCGGTCGTCGGCGTGCCGGATGTGCCGGGCATTGCCTTCAAAATTTTCTCGCTGCTGGCGGCGCGCAAGATTAATGTCGATATCATTCTGCAGTCGATCGGACGCGATGGCACCAAGGATATCTCCTTCACCGTTTCGCGCATGCATGCCGGGCAGGCGATGGCGCTGCTCGAGGAGGTGCGCGAGAGCCTGCGCTATGAGAATCTGGTCTGCGATGACACCATCTCCAAGCTTTCGATTGTCGGCTCAGGCATGATTGCCAATCCCGGCGTGGCCTCCAAAATGTTTGAGGCGCTCAGCGAGGCGAACATCAACATTCAGATGATTTCCACCAGCGAAATCAAGATTTCGGTGCTCATCGATGAGGCGGATTCCACGCGCGCGCTGAACGCCGTACACGATGCGTTTTTAGCATAAAGGCTGAGAGAGCCTCCTTGTTCCGCTTTGTCAAGCGGAACAAGGAGGATATCAAGACCGGGGAGTGGCGGTTTCTGCCTTTTATCCGAATCGTTCCGG
>JAAWAN010000016.1 GCA_022792175.1 Provencibacterium sp. | reverse complement strand
CCACATTTGACGGTAGATCTCATATAGAGTCTGCCTCATTTTCTCAAAGGCGGCACAGAGCTGGACCAATTCATACTGCCCATCAAAGCTCATCTGAAAGTTCAAATCCCGGTCTTGAATATGGTCGGTGGCGTCCATCAGGACAGAGATTGGCGGCTCCAGTATCCTGCGATAAAACCACCACGCACACAAGGTAATTCCCATCACAGCAAACAGGAGCGGCAGAAGCACCATACAAATCTGCGAAGCGCGGTAGGCCGTTTTCGCTTTAGAGGAAAGCATGGAGTAACTGGATTCAATACGCTCTATCATGTAGCTCGTCTGTCCCTGACTCTCGTTGTGTTCCTGTCCGTCCGCTACCAGTTGGCCGAATGGCTCTGGCGAGCCATCAAGGACATACCTCATCTTTGCCTCTGTGACCATACCATCCGGGGCGGTTGTCTGCTGTATCAGCCAGACCTCATTAGAATCGGGGAGAATTTGTTTTTGAAAACGATAACAGCCGAAAATCGCAAGGCCGCTGCACAGAAACACGATTGACATAGTTACCGCCACAGCTTTTATAAAAGAGCGTTTCAATGACTGCCTTTTTACTTTTTCCATCGGTAGCCCATTCCCCAAACTGTTTCGATGTACTCACTCCCGCTGGCCTGCATGAGCTTTGCACGGATTTTGCGGATATGTTCTTTAATCACGTTGCTGTCGCCCTCCGCGTCACAGCCCCATACTGCTTCATAGATACGCTCTTTGTCAAAAACCTGATTCGAGTTCGAGGACAAAAATTCGATGATGTCAAATTCCCTCTTTGAAAAAGAAAGCTCCTGCTCATTCCAAAATACTTTTCTGTCTGAGAGGTTGATAATCAGCCCCTGCGAGGTCACAACCTCCGGCGGGTGTTTGTTCCGCTCGTCCCGGCGCAGATGCGCCTCAATGCGGGCGATCAACTCCTGCAAACTGAATGGCTTGCTAATATAGTCATCCCCTCCGGCCCGTAAGCCGTTGACCTTATCCTGTTCGGTGATTCGCGCCGTCAGGAACAGGATGGGACAGACTATATGATTCCGAATGACCTTGCACAGCTCCAGCCCGTCCATTCCCGGCATATTGATATCCAGAAGAATAAGATTCGGCTTTACATTCAGTTTCGCCAGGGCCTCATCGCTGCTGTTGGCAACGGAAACCGTATAGCCGTGATCCTGCAAATGGGAGGAAAGCAATTCGGTCAGGATCGGTTCGTCATCAACAATTAAAATTCGATATGCCATGCGGACACCTCCAGCCTTTTTCATCATATGGGGAAAAAGTCAAAATTCCGTCAAGGACAAAACCAAATAGCATATTTCAATTATATACAATGGAGAGGCGAGTAGCAATTGTGTAAAATTGAACAGGCTGAAAAATAAGATGTTACCGGAGGGATGTCGCCATGCAAGCCATCCCAAAAAGAAATAGACTTATCCTATCCAAACATCCATCTATCAAATCTATACTTTAAATCCTCTTGCCCCGGGTTTTTGCAGACAATCTCTTGACACCCTGTTGCGCTTGTGCTATCATAACGGCAACAACAAGCGACAGGCAATGAAGGAAAGAGTACCCGCCGGCATTCATCAGAGAGAGGGGGTCTTATGGCTGAAAGCCCCCTCGGAAAGGCACGCCGGGGAAATCCGCTCCCGAGCCGCGCGCGAACCCGCGAAAGGGCGGAAAAAGCGCTGCCGAAATTCCCGCGTTAAGGGAAGGGGCCCAAAGGCCTGATGAGAGAAAGATGCAGGTGGCACCGTGCGTTTTTGCACCCTGGCGGACAGAAAAATTCTGTCTGCCAGGGTGCTTTTTGTTTGCCCGCCGCAAAAAAGAGGAGGAAATACGATGCTGGATATCCGCTTTGTCCGGGAGAATCCCGAAACAGTCAGGGAGAACATCAAAAAGAAATTTCAGGATGCGAAGCTGCCCTTGGTCGATGAGGTCATCGAACTCGATGGGCTCTGCCGCGCCAAAAAGCAGGAGGCAGATGCCCTGCGCCAGAAGCGCAACCGCCTTTCCAAGCAGATAGGCGGGCTGATGGCGCGCGGACAGAAGGAGGAGGCCGAAGCGCTCGGGAAAGAGGTCTCGGCGGATGCCGAGCAGCTTTCCGAGCTTTCGAAGCAGGCGGATGAGCTGGACGAAAAGGTGCGCACCATTTTGATGACCCTTCCCAACATCATCGACCCGAGCGTGCCGATCGGCAGGGACGATTCGCAGAATGTGGAGGTAAAGCGCTATGGCGAGCCGGCGGTGCCGGATTATGAAATCCCCTACCACACCGAGATTATGGAGCGGCTGCAGGGCATCGATCTCGACAGTGCGCGCAAGGTGGCGGGCAACGGCTTTTATTATCTGACCGGCGACATTGCCCGGCTGCACTCGGCGGTGCTCACCTATGCGCGGGACTTTATGATTGAGCGCGGCTTTATCTACTGCGTGCCGCCCTTCATGATCCGCAGCGAGGTGGCCGCAGGCGTCATGAGCTTTGCCGAGATGGATGCGATGATGTATAAGATTGAGGGAGAGGATCTCTACCTTATCGGCACGAGCGAGCATTCGATGATCGGCCGGTTTATCGATACCATCCTGCCGTCCGATACGCTGCCGCGCGCTTATACCAGCTATTCCCCCTGCTTTCGTAAGGAGAAGGGGGCGCACGGACTGGAGGAGCGCGGCGTCTATCGCATCCACCAGTTCGAAAAGCAGGAGATGATTGTCATCTGCGAGCCGCAGGAGAGCCCCATGTGGTTCGATAAGCTCTGGCAGAACACCGTCGACCTCTTTTGCTCGATGGATATTCCGGTGCGCACGCTCGAGTGCTGCTCGGGAGATCTGGCCGACCTCAAGGTCAAATCGGTTGATGTGGAGGCCTGGTCGCCGCGCCAGAAGAAATATTTCGAGGTGGGCAGCTGCTCCAATCTGGGCGATGCGCAGGCCCGCCGGCTGAAAATCCGCGTTTCCGGCAAGGACGGGAAGTATCTGCCGCATACGCTCAACAACACCGTTGTCGCCCCGCCGCGCATGCTGATTGCATTTCTGGAAAACAACCTGCAGGCGGATGGCTCGGTGCGCATTCCCGAGGTGCTGCGCCCCTATATGGGCGGCAGGGAATTTATCCGCTGAAAAAAAGGGTCTGCTGCAAAATGCCTGCATTTTGCAGCAGACCCTTCTGGGGCGCCCTTAAATAAAAAGGAGGAAGATGACCGATGTTCAGAGAGATGCGCCGCAAAAACCAGCAGCTGTCACAGCAGGAGAACAGGGCGGTTTTGCAGAGAGGCACTTCCGGCGTGCTGGCCCTTTTGGGTGATGGGGGATACCCCTACGCCGTTCCGCTCAGCTATGCCTGCGAGGAAGGGAAAATTTACTTTCACTGGGCGCTGAGCGGCCATAAGCTGGATGCCGTTTTAAAGGAAAACCGCGCCAGCTTCTGCGTTATCGACAAGGATGAGGTGGTCCCGGAAAAGTTCACTACCTATTTTCGCAGCGTTATCGCTTTTGGAAGGATACATATCCTCGAGCAGGAGGCTGAAAAGCGCAGAGCACTGGAGATGTTGGCCGAAAAATACAGCCCCGAGGTTCCTGAAGCGGAGCGTGAAAAGGAGATCTCCAGATTTTGGGACTCTGTGTGCATCGCGCAGCTTTCCATCGAGCACCTGAGCGGCAAGCAGGGGCGCGAGCTGTGCGCGCAGAGCGGGGAAAAGCAGTAGCCTTCAAAAAGGCGGATGCTTTAAAACGCAAAAATTTTTTCCTCTGTTGCCGCCAAAGCGTGAAGGGGTTATAATAAAAGAAGACCCCGCGTCTTTCTGCCTTCTGTCCGCCGGAGCGCTCATAAAAAAGAGACAAAAAGGAGGGCTTTTCATTGACCTACACCAAACAGGAAATAAGGGAAAACCTGAAATATCTGCAGGTGCTTGCGCAGCAGTATCCCACCGTTCAGGCGGCCAGCACCGAAATGATCAATCTGCGGGCAATTCTGAGCCTTCCCAAGGGAACCGAGCACTTTATGAGTGACCTGCATGGCGAATATGAGGCGTTTGAGCATATTCTGAACAACGCCTCGGGCGTCATCCGGGAGAAGGTGGATGAGCTTTTTCAGAGCACGATGACCGCCCGGGAGCGTGCCGTATTTTCAACGCTTATCTACTATCCGCAGGCCAAGCTGGATGAAATCAAGCGCACCGTTTCCGATTTGGACGAGTGGTACCGCATCACCCTGGGGCGGTTGATTGCCCTGTGCCGGCTGGTCGCCTCCAAATATACCCGCTCGAAGGTGCGCAAGGCGCTGCCAGCTGAGTTCGGATATATTATGGATGAGCTGCTGCACATCGACAGCCGCAGCCGGCAGAACGATTATCAGGATGTGCTCTCAACGATTATTGAAATCGACCGGGCGGATGCCTTTATTGAAGCGCTGTGCAGCGCCATCAAGCGCCTGGTGGTGGACAGGCTGCATATTGTCGGCGATATTTTCGACCGCGGCCCGCGCGCCGATATTATTATGGATGCGCTCATCCGCCACCATTCGGTGGACATCCAGTGGGGAAACCACGATATTCTCTGGATGGGCGCGGCGGCGGGCAGCCGCACCTGCATTGCCAACGTGCTCAACAATTCCATTACCTACAACAATCTGCAGGTGATTGAAACGGGCTATGGCATCAGCCTGCGGCCGCTGGCCCTCTTTGCGGCAGAGACCTATGCGGATACGGATGTTTCCTGCTTCACCCCGCGGCTGCTGGATGAGGGGGAATATAAGCCGAAGGATATCGACCTTGTCGCCCGCATGCACAAGGCGCTGGCAATCCTTCTTTTTAAGCTGGAGGGACAGATTATCCGCCGCAACCCCTCCTTTCAGATGGAGGACCGGCTGCTGCTGGATAAGATTAACTATGACGACGGCACCGTTTTGATCGATGGGATCTGCTACCCGCTGCGCGACTGGGATTTTCCGACCGTCTGCCGGGAGGACCCCTACCGGCTGAGTCCGGAGGAGGCGGAGCTGATGGATCAGCTCGCCGCCGCCTTCTGCCACAGCGAGAAGCTGCAGAGGCATGTGCGCTTTCTTTATGCAAACGGCGGGCTTTATAAATGCTTTAACGGCAACCTGCTGTTTCATGGCTGCATTCCGATGGAGGAGGACGGCTCCTTTACCCGCTTTGACTGCGGGGAATCGCTCAGCGGCCGGGCCTATATGGACCATGTGGAGGCGATGGCGCGCCAGGGCTACTATGCCCGGCACGGTTCGGTACAGCGGCAGTATGGAAAGGACTTTCTCTGGTTTCTCTGGTGCGGCCACAACTCCCCGCTCTTTGGCCGCGACCGGATGACCACCTTCGAGCGGCTGCTCATTGCCGACAGGAGCAGCTGGACGGAAAAGAAAAACCCCTATTACCGATACTGCGCCGAGGAGGCCTGCTGCCTTAAAATCCTCCGGGAGTTCGGACTTACAGGGGAGCATTCCCATATCATTAACGGGCATGTGCCGGTGCGCAGCAAGGATGGGGAAAACCCGGTCAAGGCGAACGGGCGGCTGATTGTGATTGACGGCGGGCTCTGCCGCGCCTATCAGCCGCAGACGGGGATTGCGGGCTATACCCTCGTCTATAACTCCTACGGCATCCGGATTATCTCCCATGAGCCGTTTGAAAGCCGGCAGGCGGCCATTGAGGGGAATAAGGATATTCTCTCCTCCTCCACCGTTTTTGAAACTCTCAGCCGCCGCCTGAGAGTTTCGGATACCGATGCGGGCCGGGAGCTTACTGAGCGCAGCGAAGGGCTTTCCATGCTGCTGGCCGCCTATCGGATGGGACTGATTCAGGAGCGGCAGGGCAGATAAGGGCAGCGTTATCAAACCTATCCTTTTATCAACTGGAAAATTTTTGCCGGTTTTGGGGCAAAAAACAGGAGAAAATGGTGTTTATAACCCGGTTAATCGGACAAAAGGGGTATCTCCTAAACCTATGCTTTTTTTCCAGGAGGTGCCCCTTTTGTTTCTTTCTTTTTCCCTTTTTGCCGGCCTGCTCGCCTTTCTTTATGCCTGCGACTGGATTTTTTCTTTAGCTGCCGGCAGCGGGGCGCGAAAGTACCGCCGAAAAAATCGGGGACGGATGGATAACAGGCTGCCCGGCGGGCCAAACTATCCCCTGTGGAGCTCTGAAAGCGGGAAAAGGCCTGGCCGGCGGCCGGACGTTTCCCGCCGGCGCTCCGCCCAGAAATTTTTCAGTTGATGCCTGCCGGAGCACAAAGTCCGGCGGGAAATGGGAGGTTACCATGAAAACTGCCAGAATTATTTGTACGGCGGTGCTCTGCCTGTCTGTTTGTCTGCTGGCGCTGACCGGCTGTGAATCCCGGGGAAATAACAGTTCCTCTTCTTCTCTTTCCAGCAGTTCTTCCAGCCTGCCCTCTTCCAGCAGCCGCTCGGAAGCTTCCTCCAGCAGCCGCCCCTCCTCTTCCTCGGGCAGCGGCTCGGATGCATCCTCCGGCAATCTGCTGGGGGACCTGGAGGAGGATCTCTCCTCGGATCTGGAAGACCTGACAGATCCCTCCTCGAGTGCCGCTGAACCTGCCGCCGCCGCTGGCAGCGCCGATTTCTCGCAAATCGGCGCCCTCAGCGGCCAGGCGGTTCTGTGGGGACCCGGCCACGAGGTGAACAGCGAAAACCGCCCCACCGCCCCCTGCGCCCTGCAGGAGCAGTATGACGGTTATGGCTGTCTGTTTATCGGCAACGGCGCAGAGAAAAAAATCTACTTAACCTTTGACCAGGGGTATGAAAACGGCTACACCGAAAAAATTCTGGATACCCTCAAGGAAAAGCAGGCGCCCGCCGTATTTTTTCTGACCGGCCACTATGTGAATACCAGCGCGCCGCTGATTGAGCGGATGATTGCCGAGGGACATGTGCTGGGCAACCACTCCAACCGGCACTATAATGTGACCGAGGTGCCTCTTGAAAAGGCGGATGCCGATATGGCGGAGCTGCACGAGATGGTGAAGGAGCAGTTTCAGTATGACTGCACCCTTTTCCGCTTCCCCGAAGGGGTGTTCAGCGAGCAGGGGCTTGCGCTTGCGCAGAAAAACGGCTACACCTCGGTTTTCTGGAGCTTTGCTTATGCCGACTGGGACCCGGAAAACCAGATGGGGGAGGAGAAGGCGCTCGAGCAGCTGACAAGTCACCTGCACAATGGGGCCATCTATCTGCTGCACTCGGTCAGCTCGACCAACGCAGCCGTTCTGGGCAGGTTTATTGATGCGGCCAGGGCCGAGGGCTATACCTTTGCCGCCATCGGCAAATAGTATCGGGAAGCGGCAGGAACCGAAAAAGGCCCGCCACGGCAGGGCGGGCAGCATTTTTAAAAAAGGGATGTTGCAAAATGCAGGCATTTTGCAACATCCCTTTTTTTCTAACGGCTTGCAAGGCTCCCCATGAGGCCGCCCTTTTGCATGATATTCTGAATAAACGGGGGAAACGGCTGGGATTGATAGTGCTTTCCGGTGGTGAGGTTCAAAATCTCGCCGGTATCAAAATCGATCTGCAGCTCATCGCCCGCCGCAATCTCCCCGGCGGCCGCCGGGCACTCCAGAATCGGCAGGCCAATGTTGATGGCATTGCGGTAAAAGATGCGCGCAAAGGTGCTGGCGATGACGCAGCTTATCCCGCTTTCCCGAATGGCAATGGGCGCATGCTCGCGCGAGGAGCCGCAGCCAAAGTTGCGGCGGGCAACGATGATATCCCCCGGCCGTACGCGGGCAGTAAACCCGCTGTCAATATCCTCCATGCAGTGGGCGGCCAGCTCCTGGCGGGAGGCGGTATTCAGATAGCGCGCGGGGATGATAACATCGGTATCGACATTATCTCCATATTGGTGAACAAATCCATGAGCCTGCATAACGGGACAGCTCCTTCCTTAAAAAAAAATCGGTGAAACGCCGGTTATCCGGCAATATCGGCAGGGTCGCACAGCTCCCCTGCGACGGCGGAGGCAGCGGCGACAGCCGGGCTGGCCAGATAGACCTCCGATTCCACATGGCCCATGCGGCCGACAAAGTTGCGGTTGGTGGTGGAAACGGCGCGCTCCCCCCGGCCGAGGATGCCCATATAGCCACCCAGGCAGGGACCGCAGGTGGGGGTACTGACGGCGGCGCCCGCCTCGACAAAGGTCTCCACCAGCCCTTCGCGCACCGCCTGCAGGTAGATTTCCTGTGTGGCGGGAATGATGATGCAGCGTACCCCCTCGGCCACCTTATGTCCCCGGAGGATTTTAGCCGCCTCCCGCAGGTCGCTCAGCCTCCCGTTGGTGCAGGAGCCGATGACCGCCTGGTCAATTTTTATCCCCTTCGCCTCGTCGATCGTCCGGGCGTTTTCCGGCAGGTGGGGGAAGGAGACGGTCGGGCGCAGCGCGGAGAGGTCAATCTCTATTTCGGCGGTATAGTCCGCATCCGCATCCGCCTCATAGACGGCCGGCATGCGCTCCGAGCGGCCGGCACAGTAACAGATGGTTTTGGAATCGACCGGGAAGATGCCGTTTTTCGCCCCGGCCTCGATGGCCATATTGGCGATGCACAGCCGGTCATCCACCGAAAGGGAGCGCGCCCCCCTCCCGGTAAACTCGAGCGACTGATAGAGCGCGCCATCCACGCCGATTCTGCCGATGAGGTGCAAAATCACATCCTTCCCGCTGACATAGCGGGGCAGGCTGCCGGTGAGGGTCACCCGGATGGCAGAGGGGACCTTGAACCAGGCCTTGCCGGTAATCATGGCGGCGGCCATATCGGTGGAGCCGACGCCGGTGGAAAAGGCGCCCAGCGCGCCATAGGTGCAGGTGTGGCTGTCCGCGCCGATGATGCAGTCTCCGGGAATGACCAGCCCCTGCTCGGGCAGCAGCGCATGCTCAATGCCCATGCGCCCCACATCGAAAAAATGGGTAATGGCATGCGCCTTTGCAAAATCGCGCACCTGCCGGCACTGCTCGGCAGATTTGATATCCTTGTTGGGGACAAAATGGTCGAGCACCAGAGCAATTTTGTCCCGGTCGAACACACTGTCCGCGCCCGCCTTTGTAAATTCATCGATAGCGACCGGGCTGGTGATATCGTTTCCCAGAACCAGATCGAGCTTTGCCTCTATCAGCTGTCCGGGCTGCACTGCATCCAGCCCCGCATGTGCGGCCAGGATTTTCTGCGTCATAGTCATTCCCATTCGTATAACCTCCTATTAAAATTTTGAATTGTATAAAGTCAGCGAACCTTCCATTTTCTATTAAAAGTAGAATATTTTATTAAAATTACATTTAGGATAATAGCATCCTTCTATTCTGTGCGGATGGCGAAACCGGTCATCTCCGGCAGGACGGGCAGATAAAGGGTATAATCAATTATACCACAGTTCTTGCGGATATTGGAAGAAAATATAAAAAGAGAGCCCGCAGCGGCAAAGAAGGGGCGGTGCAGGAGCGGGGCTGACAGGGGAGGAAAATGCTGCCCTTTGCACGCATGAATGTTTTTTGAATTCTTGCAAAATGAATTGCCGGGCAGGGTTCTACGTGCTATAATAGAAATTGCAGTGCAGAGATATTTTGGCCGGACGACAGGCTGCCCTGCTTTTTTGTGCGGCGGCTTTCAGGCTGTATGCCGGCTGCCCTTTTTAAAAATGATTTGCGGGGGAGCAGATAAATTTCCCCTGTCCGATAAAGCTGCGGCGGCCCGGTCGGTGAATGAAAGGGCGGAAAAGGCTGCAAAATAAGGGAAAAGAAACCGGCAGTGCCGGATATTTCATTTGTCCCGGCGAAGGGATTTTAAGATGGCAAAAAAAAATAAAGCATATAAAATTAAACGGGGCCAGCTGAATGATACCTCCGGCGGCATTCCGCATATCTTTATGACGGTCGGCTCACTTTTGTGCATTGCGGCGGCCTTTGCGCTGGCCTATTTCTGGCAGTATGGCCTGCCGGACAGGGCCTTGACTGCGCATATTTCCTCCGGCGGGCAGTATTCCTCTTTGGCAGAGAGCGATTCTTCGCAAAAGAGTGCGGCCTCCCCGGCCCCTTCCCTGCAGGGGGAGGAAGAGGCGGCCTCTGCTGTTTTTGCTGCCCGCGGGGAGGATTCTTATGAGAGTGCCGGCAGGGAGCTATCCTCTTTGGCGGAGCTCAGCGAGCCGCCCGCAGAGAGCCATGAGCCGCTGGTGGTCGGCGGGGAATCCTCGCAAGTCTCGAGCGCGCAGGAGGTGGGCGGCGCGCAGAAGGATTTCTCCGTTCCCTACCAGGTGAGGACCTCTGAAGCGGTGGAGGATGCTTATTTTGACGATGCGCTGTTCGTCGGCGATTCAATTACAACCGGCATAGAGATCTATGGCGTGATGTCCGGCGCGGCGGTGGTCGCAAGCACCGGCATCAATCCGAGCACCATCCTCTCCAAGCCCGCCATCCGCGACCGGGAGGGGAATCTGCACACCGTTCTGGAGACGATGGGGGAGTATCAGCCGAAAAAAATCTATGTGCTGCTCGGGGCAAACGGCGTCGGCTGGATTAAGCAGGATGATTTTATCGATTATTATGAGCAGCTGCTCGAGCAGATTGAGAGACAGCACCCGCAGGCGCTTATCTATGTGCAGTCTATTTTTCCGGTAACAGCGGAAAAAGCGCTGAGCGAAAACGGTATCTATGCCAACGAGCGGATTGATTCTTATAATGCGGCGCTGATGGAGCTCTGCGAAAAAAGGGGGCTGCCCTATCTCAACGTTGCCGAGGCGCTGCGCGGACCGGATGGGGCGTTGCCGGCTGAGGCCTCTACGGATGGTATACATATCATTCCTGATTACTATCGGAAATGGTTTGATTATCTGAAATCGCATACTGTGCGGCCGGAAAAGGAATAAAGGGCGGCCTTTGGCCGGGCTGAAAGCTCTTAAAAGGAAAGGAATGGTTATAAAAATGGGGAAGAAGAGAACAGCCGTTTTGCTGATGACGGCGCTGCTGGTATTTACCGCTCTGTTTGTAGGCTGCAGCGAGAGGGAGAGCGGGCAGGAGGAGATTGATCTTTCTGCGGCGGCGCAGTCGGCGCTGAGCGAGGCAGGCTTTTCGGAGGAGCTGGTGGCGCTGGATGAAAATACCATTCTGCGCCGGTATCCGACATTGGACCTTACGAAGGTGGAGAGCTATGAGGTCTATGTCAGCGGATCGATGGGTACGGCAGAGGAGCTGGGCCTCTTTAAAGCCAAAAGCAGCGGGGATTTAAAGGATATCCGGGCGGCGGTCGACCGGCGGATTGAGGATTTGAAGCTCAATTTTGAGGACTACCGGCCGGATGAGATGCCGAAGATTGAGGATGCCGTCATTGTCGAGAAGGGCAGCTATCTGCTGTTTGCCATCGTACCGGAGAGCACAGCGGTGCGGGAGCTGTTTGAGGGGCTGTAAGGCCGAAAAAACGGCCGGGAGGGAGGAAAAGAGATTGTATATCGAATGCGCCGCTATCATTGCCATAATCGGCATCATGCTGTTTATGGCGGCACGTTCGGGACGAACGGTTTTCAGCTGGGTATCCTCGCCGCTTCTGATTGTGCCGGCGGCCTATCTTCTCAGCCTGCCCATTTCCCATCTGCTGGACAGCGCCTCGCCGCATATCTCCTGGCCGCCGGTGGCCATCGGCGTGACGCTGGTGGGGCTGGTGGTCGCCTGCGTGCTCTATGGCATGCTCTGCGGAAACTTTCCGACCCGGCGGGCCCGGCAGGTTTATCTGATTGCCTGCGGCGGTTTTTCCTTTTTGCTGACGGTTGTTTTGATTATCGATCTGATTAATGCCGCCTATCTGTAGGCTTCCTCTCCAAAAGATGAAAAAAGAGTTGCAAATATGGCAAAAGCATGGTATAATAAATGGGTGTGATGCGGCTGTATAGGACAGCCGGGGGATAAAACGGGAGGTTAAAAGCAATGGGTGCTTTAGAGATTGTGCTGGGAGTTCTGTTGATCCTTTTGACCGGCGTACTGTTTTTTTTCATCCTGCTGCAGGAAGGCAGGGGCGGTATGGGCGCTCTTACCGGCGAGCAGAGCGAGAGCTTCGGCCGCAATGCCGGCAAAACGCTGAACACCACGCTGAAAAGCTGGACGAAGTTTGGCTGTATAGCCGTCATGGTGCTGGTGGTTCTGCTCAATGTGATAGCCGTGTATTTTTAAAGGCGCAAATAAGCTGTAAAGCCCTGCCGCAAGGCGGGGTTTTTTTCATATCTGAGGGCGCATACTGGAAAAGAAAGATGAAGAAGTCAGCGGAGGGAACAGATGGAACGAAAAACGATGGAGCAGCGCATTGAAGAGGTGCTCCGAAACCATAAAAAGCTGTTGGCTAAGGGGATAGCCAAGCGCATCCGCCTGGGGCGGCGGGAGCGAGGACATTTTTTTGAGGCGCTTGCGCGGCTGCAGGAGGAGGGCCGGGTGAGCGAAAGCGGCGGCTATTATGCGCTGGCCCCCCGGGGCCGGACATTTGAGGGGATTATCCGCACGGTGCATGGCGGCTTTGCCTTTGCAGCTGACGAAGGAAGCGGGGAGGAGTTTTTCATCCCGGGACGCTTTCTGCTCGGCGCGCTGCCGGGGGACCAGGTGCTGCTGCAGGAGAAGCCCTCGCGCGGAGAGAAGCGGGAGGCGCAGGTGCTGCGGCTGCTGACGGCGGGGGAATACCGGGTATCCGGCACATTTTATCAGCAGGCGGACGGCAGCTGCTGGCTCTGCCCGGATGGGGAGCTGCGCCAGCAGCTGCCGGTGCGCCCCGGCGGCCCGGCAGCGCGGGATGGGGACAAGGTGCTCGCGCGCATACAGCGCGGGAAGAGCGGGCGCGAGCACTGCGCCGAGCTGCTTCTTTCCACCGGCAGTGCGCAGGATGCGCGCGCCTGTGCCCGTGCCGTTTTGCTGGCGCAGGGGGTGCCGGAGTCCTTTTCGCCTGAGGCGCTCGGGCAGGCGGAGGCCCTTTTGCAGGCGGGCGTTTCCCCCGAGGCGCTGCAGGGGCGGCTCGATCTGCGGGAGGAGCTTGTTTTCACCATCGACGGGGCGCACAGCAAGGATTTGGATGATGCTGTTTCGCTGCGCATGCTGCCGCAGGGCGGCTACGAGCTGGGGGTGCATATTGCGGATGTCAGCTGCTATGTGCAGCCGCAGTCTGCGCTGGATGAGGAGGCCTATGAGCGGGGGACATCGATTTATTTTGCTGACCAGGTAGTTCCCATGCTGCCGCCTGCGCTCTCAAACGGCATCTGCTCGCTGAACCCGGGGGAGGACCGGCTGGCTCTCTCCGCGCTGCTGCAGCTGAATGCGGACTATGAGCTGACCGGCTTTCGCTTTTGCCGCTCGGTCATCCGCTCGAAGCTGCGCGGCGTTTATGAGCAGGTGAACGCGCTGCTTTGCGGCAGCGCGGCGGAGGAGATCCGGCAGAGCTATGCGCCGGTGGAGGAAACGCTGCGAAGTTTAGACCGGCTGGCGAAAAGCCGGGTTGCCCGGCGGCGGGCGATGGGCGCGGTGGATCTTCACTCGGTGGAAACCGAGTTCGATTTTGATGAAGCGGGAAACCTGCGCGCCATTGCCCCGAGGGTTTCCGGTGCTGCAGAGAGCCTGATTGAGGAGTGCATGCTTTTGGCCAATGAGGCGGCGGCCCGCTATGCGGCCGAGCGGGAGCTGCCCTTTATCTACCGCATTCATGAGCCGCCGCCGGAGGATCGGGTGGAGGCGCTCTTTTCGCTGCTGCGCCGCCTGGGGCTGCAGGCAAAGCGCCCGAAGGGGGAGCTTGCCCCGGCGCTGCTGCGGGATATTCTCGCTTCTGTTCAGGGAAAGGAGCTGGAAACGGTGGTTAACGCCCAGATTCTGCGCGCCATGTCCAAGGCGCGCTACAGCGCGCAGAATGTAGGACATTATGGGCTGGGGCTGCCGCTCTATACCCATTTTACCTCGCCTATCCGCCGCTATCCGGATTTGTGCATCCATCGCATTCTCTCCGGGCTGTTTTCCGGTGAGGAGCAGCCGGAGCTGATGCGGCACTATGGCCGGTTTGTGGAGGCGGCCAGTGAGCAGTCCAGCCGCAGGGAGCTGCGGGCCATGCAGGTGGAGCGCCAGTGCGACAGCTGCTTTATTGCCGGATATCTCAGCGCCCGCCTCGGGGAAACCGCTGAGGGAACGGTGAGCAGCGTGACTCCCTATGGCTTTTATGTGCTGCTGGATAACAGCGCCGAAGGGATGGTGCGCCTGGAGACGCTGGGCGAGCCCTGCGATTATGACGGGGCCATACAGCTCACTGGTGTGCGTACCGGCCGTCAGTATCGGGTCGGACAGCGCATCCGCATCCGGATTGAAAAGGCGGAGGTTTCCAGCGGGCGGGTCGATTTTTCTCCCCTCCTGCCGGAAGGGGAGGAATAAAAAACAACTTTCGGTATATTCGTGCCATTTTCTCTGAACCGGCGGTGGAACAAGCGGCCTTGGTTTCCACAACCGGTGGATAATACGGTGGAAACTTCCGGATGAATGGGCCATTTATCCCGTCTTTCCCGGAAGAAAATGTGGAAAACTCGGTGGATAGTGTGAATTACTCTTTGTAATCTTTTGAAATGACACTAAATAGATAGGAAATCACCTGTCCGCAGCTAAAGGGCAGAAAACAGAATTTTGTCGATGTAACTGCGAAGAAGCAGGATGAAGCCGGGAGCTGTCCAATGAGGGCGGCTCCCGGCACTTTTTGCCTTCCATCGGCTTTCCCCTCCTTTTTGTCCCTTCTCTTCCGCCTGTCCGGAAAAATTTTTTCGGACAGGCGGCTTAATATTATTGACAATCCTATATTAATGTGATAATTATATTATATTACATATAATATTAGAGGTAAGGAGGTATGCTGATGGTGTTCCAGCTGGGATCGGCTCTGCTGGATGTATGCGTATTGGCGATTCTTGCCCGGCAGGACAGCTATGGTTACAGCTTAACCAGCGAGCTGAAAAATGTGATGAGCATTTCTGAATCCACCCTCTACCCGGTGCTGCGCAGGCTGCAGAAGGAAGGGCTGCTGACAACCTATGACCAGGCCTACCAGGGCAGGAACCGGCGCTATTACCGGATTACCGAGGCAGGGCACCGGCGGCTGCGGGAATATCAGGAGGAGTGGCGCAGCTTCAAAGCGCGGCTCGACCACATTTTGGAGGAGGAGACGAAATGACCCGGGAGGAATATATGTATGCGCTCCAAAGCTGCCTTTATGCGCTTTCTCCGGAGGAGCGGGCAGCCGCGCTGCAATACTATGCCGAATATTTTGATGATGCAGGCCCGGAGAACGAGCAGCAGGTCATGGCGGATCTGGGTTCTCCGCAGGAGGTTGCCAAGCAGATTCTCAAGGACTTTGCAGAAAACCGCTATCCGCTCCCCGGCTGCCGGCCGGCGGACAGCAGAACGCGGCGCCCCGCCCTCAGCGGATGGATGGTTTTGCTCGGCATACTTTTGCTGCCCATTCTGCTGCCGCTGGCGATTGCGCTGATAGCGGTGGTTTTCGGCCTTTTAGTGGGGATACTCTGCCTTGCGGCGGTTCTGGTTATCGCGACGGTGGCGCTTATTCTGACCGGGATTGCCGGCACCTTCGGCGGGATAGCCGGTCTGGCGGGGTGGGCCGCATATCCCTGGCAGCGCTGGTTTTCGGTAGGAGAGGCGTTTATCCGCTTAGGGACGGGGCTTTTGCTTTTGCCCTTTTGCTGGTGGTTTTTCCGCAGCGCTCTGCCGGGGCTATACCGGCAGATACAAAATCTGCTGGCCCGGCAGAAAAAACGATAACAGAGTCAGATGAAGAAAGGAATGAGCGAAATGAATATCTTTTTAAAGGGATGTCTGATAGCAGGCGTAGCGATGGTGGCGGTGGGCGCGGCCATTACCGCCTTCGACTATACGCGCACACTGCGGGAGGCAAGACAACCCACCGCGGCAAAAGAGACCCTCCAGGAGCCGGAGCAGATGCAGGGCGGGGTTTTTGAGATATCGGGAACGCTGCAAAAGCTGGACATCGAGCTTTCCGGCGGCAGGCTGCAGCTTTTGCAGGGCGAGGAGGCTTCGCTGCAGATAGGAAAAAAGCTGCAGCCCTATATGCGCTGCGAGCAGCAGGAGGATACTTTGATTTTAAGGGACACGCTGAATGAAAAATGGTGGAAAAGCTTTCATGACTGGGGGGACACTGGCTATATGGTGACGCTGGTACTGCCAAAGGAGGGGTATGAGAGCGTTCATGTCTCGCTCGGCGTTGGCGAAGGAAATCTGCAGGGGCTGACAGCCGATAAGCTGACGGTTTATTCCGGAGCGGCGGAGATGTGCCTGCAGGAAATCTCTGCAGGAGATCTGGAGATTTCCAGCGGCGCCGGGGAGGTGTCGGCCTATGGGATATATACTACCCGCAGCGCAGATATTGGCTGCGGTGTCGGTGAATTCAGCCTCGCGGGGGACCTGCGCGGGAAGGTTTTCATCTCCGGCGGTATTGGAGAAATGAGCCTGCAGCTGGCTGGCGCGCAGGAGGACTACAGTATTTCTGCCAATTCGGGCATCGGCCAGGTCAGTGTTGGCGGGGAAACAGTCAGCATGTTTACCGGAGGGATTAAACAGGAACGGGAAAATGCGGAAAACCGGTTGGATATATCGTGCGGAGTAGGGGAGATCGATATCCGTTTTTCTGAGGATATTAACAAATCATTTTAGTAACCAGACTTTGTTATTAGTTTGTTCAACATTTAGCGGGTGAGATATTTTATAATCTTTTGTGTACCATTCATGGGGCGGATTGTGTATCTGCCCCATGAATCCATCAGGGGGGAACGGCCTTTCCGCCTGTCCGGCGGCGGCCGGAGGCCTTCGGAATTCTATCCTATACGCGGAGGAATACATACTGTGAAAAATGTGAAAAAGCGCGTGATTTCCATTTTGGTTTGTGCGGTGCTGGTGGTGGCTGCGGGAGCGGGCATTTTCCTTTTCCGCGGGGCGCAGCAGGTGGCGGTTCCGGCAGAGACGCAGACGGAAGAGACGCCTGTCCCGGTCAGCGCCATGCTGCCGGAGACCGGCAGCATGGAAGTAGTGACCGAGTTTATCGGACGCGTTCAGCCGGATGAATCGGTCAACGTTTTTCCGAAAGTAGCGGGAACGGTGCTCGCCACCCATTTTGAAGTGGGCCAGCAGGTGAAAAAGGGGGACCTGCTCTTTGAAATCGACCCTGCGGATATCGAAACGCAGGTTGCCATTGCCGAGGCCTCCTATAATCTGGCAAAGGTGGGGGTGGACCGTTCGCTGGGCAGCGCGCTGGATCTGCAGCTTCTGCAGGTGGACTCCAGCCTGAAAAATGCAAAAAACGCCTATTCGAACGCCAATAAGGCCTACAACGACTATATCGATTCCTATGACCCCTCGATTGAGAAGCTGGAGGAAACACTTGACGGGCTTTATGACAGCCAAAAAGAGGCGCAGGCGGGCGTGCAGGCGGCATCTGCCGCCTATGCTGCCGCCAATAAGGCCTACAATGACTATCTGGCCAGCCTGACCGTCGGCGCCTCTGAGGCCAATGTCCAGCAGGTTCAGCAGCTGAAGGAGCTGGAAAGAGTCCGGGACGAGATGAAGGACAAAATGGAAAAGGCGCAGAGCGCCGCCGCTTCTCTGCAGGCCTCCTATGAGACGGTGAAAACACAGTATGATCAGGCGAAGGATGGCTATGATGTACAGCTGGACCAGCTACGCAGCGCCATGCGCTCGGCCAACATCGCGCTCGATGCGGCCGAGAAAACCGATGAGATTACCAACGAAAAGGCAGTGAAGGAGGCGGAGGACTCTGCCGATGCGCAGCTGCAGCAGGCGCAGGCCTCGTTGAACGCCACCCTCAAGCAGCTGGAATATACGAAGGTCACCTCCCCGATTGACGGGGTCATCGAGCTCAAAAATGTGGAGGAGCACGGGATGGCCACCCAGTCCTCCCCGGCCTATATTGTGACCAACAAGGAAATCATGGTCGCCAAGTTTAACGTTCCGGCGAATGCGGCGCAGTCGATGGCGGTCGGCGATGAGGTTCAGATTGAAAATGGCTCCGCCGTTTATACCGGCTCGGTTATTGAGGTTGGCTCGATGGTGGATGCCCAGAGCGGCCTCTTCCCGGTCAAGGCGCGCATTGAGGCCCAGCCCGGCGAGCTGCTGACCGGCGTTTCGGTCAAGGTGTCCGCCCCGACTGAACGCGCGCAGGATGCAATGCTCATTCCGATTGACAGCCTCTACCATGAGGATGGGAAGACCTACCTCTATCTGCTCGGGGAGGACGGCATCGCCCACAAAACCTATGTGCAGACCGGAATCAGCGACAACGAGCGGATTGCCATCACCTCCGGGCTGGAGCCCTCCTCGAAAATTATTACCAGCTGGAATCCCAACCTGAAGGATGGGGCACGGGTGGCCGACGCTGCCGCGGCCACGCAGCAGCCTGCCGCTTCTTCGGAGCCGGAGGCTGCAAAGCAGTCCTCTTCCGGCAGTCAGGAGGGGTAGCCGCCGATGTTTAGGAAATTTACGGTTGTCGCCATCCGGCGGCCGGTCGCCGTTATCGTCAGCCTGCTGGCGCTGGTCATCTTCGGGCTGGCCTCACTGTTTAGCACCCCGCTTGAGCTGAGCCCTTCGATGAGCATGCCGATGTTCATCATCAGCACCGTCTATGGCGGGGCGGGCCCGGAAGAGGTGGAAAGCCTCGTTACCAGCAAGATTGAGGGGGCCATCGGTACCCTGTCGGGGCTGAAAAACGTGCAGTCGATTTCAGCGGAGAACATGTCGATGGTGGTCGTGGAGCTGGAATACGGCACCGACATGAGCCGCGCCAACAACGATCTGCAGAAAAAGCTCAACCTCATCAACAATTCGCTGCCGGAGGATGCGAGCGACCCGACCATCATGGAGCTGAGCCTCGATTCCACGCCGGTTATGCAGATTTCCGTCGAGGCGACAGGGGATATGGATCTGCTCAGCTATTTGCAGGACAACGTCCTTTCGGACTTTGAAAAGCTGGATGGCGTCGCCTCAGTCGATATCTATGGCGGGCAGGAGACCTATATGCGGGTTTGCCTTTACCCCGAAAAGCTGCGGCAGTATAACCTCGATATGAACACGGTAGCTACGATGATTTCGATGGCGGACTTTTCCCTGCCGGCAGGCAGCATTGAGCAGGGCGGCCTTTCGCTCGCGCTGCGCGGCGGCGTCAGCTATCCGGATGCGCAGACGCTGCGCACGCTGCCGCTGACCCTTTCCACCGGGGATATCATCCATCTTTCGGATATTGCGGATGTCGGCGAGGCGCAGCAGAAGGCCTCCTCTATCAGCCGCTACAACGGGATGGATACCGTTACCCTCTCGATTACCAAGCGGGACAGCGCCTCCACCCGCGCGGTGACTTCCGACTGCCGGCAGATTGTGGAAAATATCAACGCCGGCGGACTGGGACTGCAGATGGACATCACCTTCAACTCGATGGATGAAATCTGGGATTCCCTGGCGGGGGTTATCCAGGCGATGGCGCTGGCCATTGTGATTTCGATGGTCATTCTCTTCCTGTTTTTGGGGGATATCAAGGCTTCCCTCATCATCGGCACCTCGATGCCCATCTCGGTGCTGGTAACGCTGATTGTCATGTCCTGGAGCGGTATGACCTTCAATATGCTTTCGCTGGGCGGTCTTACCATCGGCGTGGGCATGATGGTGGACAATTCGATTGTTGTTTTGGACAGCTGCTTTAAAAAGCGGGATGAATTCCGCTCCTTTGAGCAGGCGGCGATTGAGGGCGCGGGCCTGGTGACCAGCTCGGTCACCGCCTCCACCATTACGACGGTGGTTGTCTTTCTGCCGATTGCGATGATGCAGGGCATTTCCGGCCAGCTCTTTAAGGATGCAGGATTTACGGTTGTTTATGCGCTGACCGCCTCGCTTATCTCCTCGCTGACGCTGGTACCGCTGCTCTTTTTGCGCCTGAAGCCGGTGGAACGAAAGGAGAGCCCGGTTTCCCGGGCGCTGCGGTGGGTAGAGCAGAAATATGCCTCGCTCATTGAAAAATCGCTCGGCCACCGCGCGCTGGTGGTCGTGGTGGCGGTCGCTTTTCTGGTGGCCTCCTTGTGCATGCTGCCCGCTATCGGCGTTGAGCTGATGCCCTCCTCGGATGCGGGCATCGTTTCTGTCGAGGTGCAGACGCGCCCGGGGCTGAAGCTGCAGAATATTGAAAAGATTGTAGAGCAGATAGAGGCGGTAGTCGTCAGCCAGCCGGATATAGAGAGCTATTCGCTGACCGGCTCCTCGGGCGCGAGCGTAATGAGCACCAGCTCGGCGAACGTTACCTTCTCGGTCTATCTGAAGGAAAACCGGTCGGTGCAGACCGATGAGGTGGTGGAGAACATCCGCCGGGCCACGAAGGATATGCTTGACTGCGAGGTGCAGGTTTCTTCCTCCTCCGGCGTCTCGATGGGCGGCGGCACCGATACCGTACAGGACTATCTCATCGGCAACGACCGCGACCAGCTGGAGGCGGCGGCCGAGCTGATAAAGTCGGTCATGTATCAAAACCCGAGTGTCGTCAATGTCACCACCAGCCTGGCGGACGGCAGCCCGCAGGCGGAGATTGTCATCGACCCGGTGAAGTCGGGGGCTTATGGCCTGGCGCCGATGCAGGTGATGTCCTCGGTGAATATGATGGTCAGCGGCCGGGAGGCGGCTACCATCCGTATGGACGGCAAGGATTATTCGGTGCGGGTAGAATATCCGGAAGATACCTATCAAACCGTTTCCGATTTGGCAAAGCTGAATCTGACGGCGCCCTCCGGCATGCAGGTCCCGCTGCTGGATATTGCCACCATCCGCTATTCGAACAGCCCGCAGCAGGTTATGCGCTACAACAACCAGTATGTGGTAACGGTGACCGGGCAGCTGAGCGCCAGGGATGCCGCTCGCAGCAGCAGCGAGGTGACCCAGGCGGTCTATGCCGCCGAGCTGCCGAGCGGGGTAGACCATTTCTTCGGCGGCTCGATACAGACGATGAATGAGGAGTTTGCTGCGATTTTTGGTGCGATGGGTACCGCCGTTTTCCTGGTGTTCATGGTGATGGCGATTCAGTTTAACTCGATCCGCTTTTCGCTGATGGTGATGCTCTCTATTCCCTTCTCGCTCATCGGCGCCTTTGCGGGACTGCTGCTGACGAATACCACCATCAGCATGACCAGCCTGATGGGGATGATTCTGCTGGCAGGCATTGTCGTCAACAATGCCATTGTGCTCATTGACTATGCCAACCAGCTGCGGGATGAGGGGATGGAAGTTAAAAGAGCGCTGGCCAAGGCTGGCCGCACCCGTTTGCGCCCGATTCTGATGACGACACTGACGACCGTTCTCGGTATGGTGCCGATGGCGATCGGCATGGGCTCCAACGCGGAGATGATGCGCGGCATGGCGATGGTCGTCATCGGGGGCCTGAGCGCTTCCACCATTTTAACGCTGATACTCATTCCGACCTTCTACCTTATTTTCTCCAAAAAGCGGCCGCAGGATAAGGCGGAAAAGGGCAGCGGGGATGGCTCTGCTTTGGAGCAGGGACAGGAGGAATACCCGCAAAGCCTGCCGCAGCACGCGGGTGCGCCGGATACCTCTGAGGAAGCCAGACAACCGGTCTAGCCTCTTGCAGGCGGGGCGGAGAACTGCACAAAAAACGAGGGTGCATTGCAAAATATTTTTCCGGTTTGCAGAAACCGGAAAAAGGACGGTTTCGCCCGCGAACTGCGGGCGAAATTTGACTCTGGTGGAGTCAAAAGCGGCTTTTTCAAAAGGGCTGCTGCAAAATGGAATCATATAACCACT
>JAAWAN010000015.1 GCA_022792175.1 Provencibacterium sp. | reverse complement strand
TTGCCCTGCGCTGCCGCCGCAGGGCGGCAGGAAACCGGCCGGAGCCGGTTTTGGTTATGATGTAACAAGCGCCTTTTGCGCCGCGAAGGCGGCGCGGCCCGCAAAAAAGCGGGCCCAGGAAAGCCGCGCTTTCCTGTTTGTGCTTATTATAGCATATTTTCTGCAGTTTCTCAATCTTTAACAGCCGGCAGCCTCCTCTGGTATGGACAGAGCGCTTCAGCGGTAAAACTGCGCCTGCATGGAGAAAAGTTCCGCATATTTCCCCTGCAGCGCCAACAGCTCCTCGTGCGTTCCGTATTCGCGAAGCTCCCCTTTCTCCAGTACAATGATTTTATCGCAGAATTTGGCGCTTGAGAGACGGTGGGAGATATAAACGGCGGTTTTTCCCTCGGTCAGCCCGTGAAACTGCCGGTAAAGCTCATATTCGGCGCGCGGGTCGAGCGCGGCGGTCGGCTCGTCGAGAACGACAATGGGCGCATCCTTATAAAGGGCTCTTGCCAGCGCGATCTTCTGCCCTTCGCCGCCGGAGGGCTCGAAGCCTGTTTCATCAAAGTTTTTATATACGGCGGTTTCTATCCCCTTTTCCAGTTTATCCAGCTTATCTCCCAGCCCGACCTGTCGAAGCAGGCGCTCGATGCGGGCCTCCTCGGCCGGCAAGGCGAGCGCGATATTATCCTTCAGCGAGCAGGCGAAGAGCCTGTAGTCCTGAAATACGGCGGAAAACAGGGAGAGATACTGGTCATAATCGATTTCCCGAATATCCACCCCATCCAGCAGAATCTTTCCCTCGGTGGGGTCATACAGGCGGGTCAGCAGCTTGACAAAGGTGGTTTTTCCGGCCCCGTTTTCGCCGACAATGCCGAGCTTTTGCCCGGGCTGCAGCGTCAGGCTGATATTTTTCAGCGAATAGCCGCTCTGGCCGGGATAGCGAAAGCTGACACTCTGAAAGCGGATTTGGTGCATGCCTTCCGGTACAGAGGCATGGCCGCTTTCCCGGAGGGCGGCGGGAACAGAGAGATACTGCTCCAGCCGCTCATAGTAAAAATCATAAGCGGAAATCTCCGTCAGGCTGTCCATCGCCGAGCGCAGCGAACAGGCAAAGACGGTGACCGCCCCGATATACATCGTAAAGGAGCCGATGGAGATGAGACCGGCCGCCGCCTGATAAAGCAGGTATCCGTAGGCGGCAGCCTGCTCGAGAAAGGTGAAAACGGCGCGCAGAATGCCGGAGCGGATAAAGCCGTTATTTTGCCGGCGGATATTCCGGTTGGCGTTTTCGGAAAATTTTCGTTCCCGGTGAATCAGCCAGCTGCTCAGTCCGTTTATCCGGCTCTCCTTGCCATAGTGAAAATCTTCAAATAACCCGGCATAGTAGATGCAGCAGCGCTGGTCGGCGCTGACCTCCTCAGAAAGGCGCATGGCCGCTTTTTTTGCCCGGCTCTCTGCCAGAGCGCCCAGGGCGGCAAGCAGAATGAACAGCAGAACGATGAGCGGGTTTATTGCCGCGATGATGGCGGCAATGCCTCCCAGAGTAAACAGCTGTCCCAGTATGTTCAGCGCGCAGTCGAGCAGATAGCCGAAGCCGTGCCAGTCGCAGTAGAGGAATTTTTTGGCCTTCTCCTGCATATCCAGAAAATCCGGACTTTCCAGCCTTTCAAAGTCTGCCAGGCTCAGCTGCCGGTGCAGCGCGAGGTCAAACTCGGTGTTGACCTGGCAGCGGCGGCTGAACCCGTCCCAGCTGAAATAGGAGGAGAGGGCGCAGGCCAGCAGCGTATAGCCAAGCAGAATCCCCGTATACAGAAGAAGTTTTTCAGGGCGGCAGGGGCCGAGCAGCTCATCAATGATAAATTTCGGCATCAGCGCGCCGGCGATGGGAACAAGCGAGTGAAGCAGCTGATTGAAAAGGTTCCAGAGTACATAGCGCTTATCATATTTCCAACCGTTTTTCAGAAAAAAGCATAAGCCCTTAAACATGGCAGATTTCCTCCTGGTATCCGGCCGCTTCTGAAAAGAGAACAGAGGCAGCCCTGGATGATATGTTTCCCGCAAAAATAAAGGCGCTGTAAAAGGCAGCACCCAAATAAAGGGGCGAAAAAATCCGTCCCCCCGCAGGAATTTCCATGCTTTTGGGCGCTTAGCTTTACAGCGCAGCGTAAATCTTGGGCTTATAACAGGAGCGGATCACTAAAAAACCTCCTAAATTTATTTAAAAGTAGTATAGCAAAAATTCTTTTTGGAAGCAAGCGCAAGTGAAAGTGAGGGCGCAGGCCGGAAGAAGGCGGGATATCTCATAACGATATGCGGAACAGATTTACAGACCCGGGAATAGGCTGAAAAAGGTCCTTGAATACTCTGGCAGAAAAAGGGGGGCTTGACAAACCGGATAAAATATGATTTAATCTAATAAACCGATGAAGAGGAGATTAAACTGCCGGTCCTGCAGCGCAGGACGCGCGCACTCCCAGAGAGCCGGGGCATTGGCTGAAACCCCGGCAGAAATGCGGGGCGGACAAATGGACCTCTGAGGGCGGGGTGAAAGGGAATCTTTCCTGAGTATCTTGCGACGGGTGGCCTGCGTTAGAGGGCCGGGAATGTGTTGGCATTCCGTTTGAGGGGGCGCTTTGGCGCCAATCAAGGTGGTACCGCAGGTGTTTTTTGCACCTGTCCTTGTTGATGCAAGGACAGGTGTTTTTATTTTTTCCGGCGAAAAGAGCGTTCCCCCTCGGACATCTCCCAACAGATATTTTTGTAAGGCGCCCATTTGCTTTCGGTTATTCCAGTGTCTGGGCGTCGAAGAAAGGAATGGTCATAAATGATGAAAAAAATGCTTTCCCTTCTGGTTTGTGCTCTGTTCTGCCTTTCCGGCTGCGCGGGAAAAAACGGACCGGCACCCGCCTCCTCTCAGCCGGATGCCGGATCAGAAAATCCTTCCTCCGAGGCCGGGCAGAGTGCCGAGGCGCAGGAGGATGGGCTGCTGCATGTCGGAATCATTCAGCTGACCGACCATCCGTCGCTTAACACCATCCGGGAGGCATTTGTCGCCGAGATCACCGCGCTGATGGGCAGCCAGGTGGCCATTGAGAGCGATGATGCGCAAAACGATATGAGCAATATCAACTCGATCTGTCAGAAGTACATAGGCGATCAGAAGGACCTGATTGTGGCCATCGCCACCCCGACGGCGCAGGCGGCTGCAGCCGCCACCAGTGAGATACCGGTCGTCTATTCTGCGGTAAGCGACCCGGCGGCGGCAAAGCTTACCGGCCTTCCCAATGTGACCGGCACCTCGGATGCCATTCCGGTGGAGAGCATCTTCCAGCTGGCCGCCGGGCTGACCCCCGAAGCCAAAACCTTCGGTCTCATTTATAACACCAGCGAGGTCAACTCGGTCTCGGTCATCGAAGGGGCAAAAAGCTATATGCAGCAAAACGGCCTCTCGTTTGTCGAGGCGACCATCACCAATTCCAGCGAGCTGCAGCAGTCGGCCTCCAGCTTGGTCGGCAAGGTGGATGCCATCTTTACCCCCATTGACAACACGGTTGCAACGGCGATGCCGGTTCTGGCCGGGGTGGCAAACATGAACAAAATCCCCGTCTATGTCGGCGCAGACTCGATGGTTGCCGATGGAGGCCTGGCAACGGTGGGCATCGACTACTCGCTGCTCGGCACCCGCACCGCCCAGATGGCCGCCGACATTCTCGGCGGCAAGCGCCCCTCTGAAATCCCCTATGAGATTCTCAGCGATTATTCCACCATTCTCAATCCGAAAACGGCGAAGGAGCTGGAGCTGGAAATCCCGGAGGAAATTCTGGAAGCGGCGGTGCAGGTTGGCGGTTGACCCGCCGGATGTCGGGAGGAGGAAGAGCGATGATGAGCCTGTTTGCCCTTCAGGGGGCGGTGGAGCTGGGGCTGGCTTACAGCCTTTTGGCGATAGGACTCTATATTTCCTACCGCATTGTTAATGTAGCGGACCTGACGGTGGACGGCTCCTTTACGCTGGGAGCAGCGGCCTGCGCCGTGCTGGCGGCGGGGGGACATCCGCTGCTCGGGCTGGCGGCGGCGCTCCTGTGCGGGGCGCTGGCCGGCATGGTGACCGCCTTTTTGCAGACGAAGATGGGCATCCCCTCCATTCTGGCGGGTATTCTGGTGATGATCGGGCTCTATTCGGTCAACCTGCGGGTGATGGGTAAGCCCAATGTCCCGCTTATCGGCAGCGAAACGGTTTTTTCCCTTCTGTCGCCGGTTTTTGCGGGGGGAGCGAAGCTCATTTTTACCGCGGCTCTGGTGGCGGCGATCGGGTTTTCTGTCACTGCCTTTTTTAAAACGGCCATCGGCCTGACCATCCGGGCGACGGGAGATAATGAGGAGATGGTGCGTTCCTCCTCCATCAACTCCGACTTCACCAAAATGCTCGGGCTCTCGGCCGCCAATGCCCTTGTTGCCCTCTCCGGAGCGGTGATTGCCGAAATGCAGATGTTTGCCGATGCCAATATGGGCACCGGCATGGTGGTTATCGGCCTCGCCTCGATTATCATCGGGGAAACGCTGCTGCGGCGCGGCGGGATGGCGCGCGGGATTCTGGCTGCCGTCGCCGGGTCGGTGCTCTACCGGATTATTATCGCGCAGGTGCTGGAAATGGGTATGCCGCAGTCGGACCTGAAGCTGCTTTCGGCACTGATTGTGGCGCTCGCCATCTTTTTGCCCACCCTTTCAGGGAGGCTGCGGCAGCAGAGGCGAAAGAGGGAGGAAAAAAGCCATGCTTGAAATTACCGGCCTTTCCAAAACCTTCGGTGCGGGCACCGTCAATGAGCGCGCCGCGTTGAAAAACTTCAGCCTGCGGCTGGAAAAAGGAGATTTCGTCACCATTTTAGGCGGCAACGGGGCGGGAAAATCCACTCTGTTTAATCTGATAGCCGGCTCCCTGCTGCCGGACAGCGGAAAAATCCTGCTGGATGGCCGGGATATCACCTATCTGCCGGAATACCGGCGGGCCTCCGATATTGGCCGGCTGTTTCAGGATCCGCTTAAGGGTACCTCCCCCTCGCTGACGGTGGAGGAGAACCTGGCTCTGGCCTATGGGCGGGGGACCCGGCGCGGACTGCTGCCGGCCATTACCAAAAAGGACCGCGCCTATTTTGCCGGCATGCTGCAGCCGCTCGGCCTGGGGCTGGAAAACAGGATGAAAACCCGCATGGGGCTGCTTTCCGGTGGGCAGAGGCAGGCGGTTACGCTGATGATGGCCACCCTGGTGACGCCGAAGCTCCTGCTGCTCGATGAGCATACCGCCGCCCTCGACCCTACCACGGCGCAGAAGGTACTCGAGCTGACAGAGAAGACGGTGCAGCGCGACCGGATTACCACCCTGATGGTGACCCACAACATTGCCAGCGCCCTAAAGCTCGGCAACCGGACGATTATGATGGATAACGGCGCGCTTGCCCTCGAGCTGGACCCCGCAAAGCGGGCAGAGCTGACGGTGAGCGAGGTGCTCGCCCTTTTCTGGGAGAGGGAGGGGAAGGAGCTCGATAACGACCGTATATTGCTCGCAAAATAGGCGATATCGCCAGTTTTTATGAAAATGCCCCGAAATGAATCTACAGGACAGATGCTGGCGGATAAAAGCAGATTATGGTAGAATAGAATACAAAGAAGCTAAGTATGGCAGACGATGAGCGGCTTTCGTAGCCGTTCGGTCGTCTGTTCATTTTTGGGCGGAGATTCTCCGGCCAGAAGGGACTGCAGGCGGCGCGGCCGTCTTTAAAAACAGGAGGTTTTTCATGGACAGTCAGATAAAAAAAGAAAACAGTGCCCAGAAGATGGGCACCATGCCGGTGGGAAAGCTGCTGATGAGCATGGCGCTGCCGGCCATGTGCTCGATGCTGGTACAGTCGCTCTACAATATTGTGGACAGCATTTTTGTTGCGAGGCTCAGCGAGGATGCGCTGACGGCCGTTTCGCTCGCCTTCCCCATGCAGATGCTCATCCTCTCCTTCTCGCTGGGCGCCTCGGTGGGCGCCAATTCGCTGATCGCCCGCCGGCTGGGCGAAGGGAGGCTGCAGGAGGCCTCGGCTGCGGCGAACAACGGCTTTTTTCTGGCGCTTGTCAACTATATCCTTTTCCTGCTGGGCGGGCTGCTGATTGCGCGGCCGTTTATCTCCCTGTTTTCCGAGGATGCAGCCATGGTCGAGATGGGGACACAGTATCTCTCGATTGTAATGATTTTCTCGTTTGGTATGCACATTGCAGGCATGGGGGAAAAGGTGCTGCAGGCGACGGGGAATATGATTATTCCGATGATTACCCAATTAATCGGCGCCATTCTCAACATTATTCTCGACCCGATTATGATTTTCGGGCTGCTCGGTTTTCCGGCGCTGGGCATTGCAGGCGCGGCGATTGCGACGGTGACAGGCCAGATTGCGGCGGCTATCTATGTGATGGTTATGCTCCTTATCCGCGAGCATGCGGTGCATATCCAGCTGAAGGGCTTCCGGCTGGATGGGGGCGCTATCCGCGATATTCTCAAGGTCGGTGTGCCGACGGCGGTGATGAATGCCATCGGTTCGGTCACAACAACCGGCATGAACAAAATCCTGATGTCCTATTCCTCTACTGCGGTCGCGGTCATTGGCGCCTACTTCAAGCTGCAGTCGTTTGTTTTCATGCCGGTCTTCGGCCTGACGCAGGGACTGATGCCCATTCTCGGCTACAACTATGGCGCCAACAACCGCAAGCGCTTCATGCATGCGTTAAAGCTGGCCTTTGCCGTCGCGCTCGGGATTATGACGGTGGGAACGCTGCTGTTTAACCTCATCCCCGATAAGCTGCTCATGCTCTTTGAGGCGGGGCCGGAGATGCAGCGCATCGGCCAGGCCGCTCTGCGCACTATCAGCTACTGCTTTATCGGCGCGGCGTTCGGCATTATTATCTCTACCATGTTTCAGGCCATCGGTTATGGCCTGCAGTCGCTTTTGATGTCGCTGCTGCGCCAGCTGGTCCTGATTCTTCCGGTTGCCTGGCTGCTGGGACGGCTCTGGGGGCTGGATGCCGTCTGGTTTGCCTACCCGATAGCCGAGTATACCTGCTTGGCCGTTTTTCTGCCGGTGGGTGTCTGCGTCATCAAAAAGGAGTTTTCCAAAAAGGCGCAGCTGCAGGGGGAAGGAAACTAGGCCGGTCGCGGACAGCTTTTCCTGCGAAGCGCGGCAGAGCGGGTTTGCCTGCCGGGCAGGTATGAATGAGTAACAGAAAAGCAGGGCCGGTTCAAGACGGTAAGGCGCCTTGAACCGGCCTTTTCCGAAATATCCGGGCAGAAAGACTGCCCATGACCGGAAAGGAAGAAGAAGTATGCAGCAGTCCTTTTTTAACAGCCACCCACTCTTTGACCCGCTGGCAAGCCGGATGCGGCCGCAGACGCTCGAAGAATTTGCCGGCCAGCAGCATCTGCTGGGGGAGGGGAAAATCCTGCGCCAGCTGATTGAACGCGACCAGCTTTCCTCCATGATTTTCTGGGGCCCGCCCGGCGTTGGCAAAACGACGCTGGCGCGCATTATCGCCCGCCGCACCGGCAGCAGCTTTATTGATTTCAGCGCGGTGACCAGCGGCATCAGGGAGATAAAGGAGGTCATGACCCGCGCCGAGCAGAGCCGGCTGATGGGGGAGACGACCATTCTTTTTGTCGATGAGATCCACCGTTTCAATAAGGCGCAGCAGGATGCCTTTTTGCCCTTTGTGGAGAAGGGGAGCATCATCCTTATCGGTGCGACAACCGAGAACCCCTCTTTTGAAATCAATGCGGCGCTTCTCTCCCGCTGCAGGGTATTCGTGCTGCAGGCGCTGGAAACGCAGGAGCTTTTTTCTCTGCTCAGGCGCGCGCTCACCGATCCGCGCGGATTTGGCGGTCAGCCAGTGGAACTGCCGGATGAGCTTCTCAGAGTAATTACCAATTTCTCCAATGGGGATGCGCGCATTGCCCTCAATACGCTGGAAATGGTGGTTTTAAACGGCGAGCGGGAGGGGGAGCGGGTGCGTGTTACCCGGGAAACACTCGCCCAGTGCCTGGGCAGCAAGGCGCTGCTCTATGACAAAAAGGGGGAGGAGCACTATAACCTCATCTCCGCACTGCACAAATCGATGCGCAATTCGGATGTGCAGGCCGCCATCTACTGGCTGGCCCGCATGCTCGAGGCGGGGGAGGACCCGCTCTATGTGGCCCGGCGGATTATCCGCTTTGCCAGTGAGGATGTCGGCATGGCGGACAGCCGCGCGGTGCAGCTGGCCGTTTCGGTCTATGAGGCCTGCCACGATATCGGCATGCCGGAGTGCAGCGTGCATCTGACCCATGCTGTTACCTATATGGCGCTTGCACCGAAATCCAATGCACTGTATGTGGCCTATGAAGAGGCGAAAAAGGATGCGCTCGGAATGCTGGCCGAACCGGTGCCGCTGGTTATCCGCAACGCGCCCACCCGGCTGATGAAGCAGCTGCACTATGGCGAGGGCTACCAGTATGCCCATGATAGCGAAGATAAGCTGACCGATATGCAGTGCCTGCCCGATTCCCTTTTAGGCCGGCAGTATTACCGGCCGACGGGGGAGGGCTCGGAGGCGCGCGTCGCCGAGCGGATGCAGGATATTGCCCGGTGGCATGCGCAGCACAAAAAGCAGTAGAAAATGCCGTTTCCCGATAGCCTCAGGGCCTTTTGGCGGCCCGCTCGATGAAAGCGCAGAAGAGCCTCTGAAAGCGGGGAAAGCGCTCTTCCATACATTCCGGGTGCCACTGTACGCCCAGAATGGAACCGTCGCTGTTTTCAATCCCCTCTATGATGCCGTCGCGCGTTCGGGCGCAGACACGGAATCCCTCTGCCAGCCGCTTTACGGCCTGGTGGTGAAAGGAGTTGGTGACAAGCTCTCCTTCCCCCAGGGCGGCAGCCAGCGCGGTTTTGGGGAGGATGCTGACCATGTGGTAGGGCTCAGAGCGGCTGGCCGTCTGCTGATAATGTCCCTGTGCCTCGGGCAGCTGGCTGGGAATATCCTGATAGAGGGTGCCGCCGAAAGCAATGTTGATTATCTGGCAGCCACGGCAGATGGCCAGAATGGGCTTTCCCATATCTGTCGCCCGGTGGATAAGCTCCAGCTCGAAGCGGTCCAGATCCCCATCCATACAGCTTACCTGAGGCAGCGGTTCCTCCCCGAAAAGCTGGGGGGCAGAATCCACCCCTCCGGGAATCAGAATGCCGTCCACCGTATTGACCAGCTGCTTACAGGCCTCCGGTCCTGCCGCACAGGGGAGAAGAACAGGAACGCCCCCAGCCCGCAGGACTGCTTTCACATAGCTGCTGCCGGTTTTATAGCTCTTTTCTTCCTCGAGGCAGGCGGTTATCCCAATTAAGGGTTTCATCGAAAAATCCTCCTTTTGGCAGCGGATGCTGCCGGTTATTATCTTCTTAAAGCAGATAGAGTATTCTCAGTCATGCCCAAAGGGCGGCCGAATAAGTCGGCGTATAATAGCCACCCTGCGGCTATTATACCATATGGCAGGCTTTTTGAGTACGGAAACTGAAAAGACAACAGGGCAGCAGTATTTAAAAAAGTATACTTTAAATGCTGTGTCTTGAAAAGACACAGGCAGACAGCAATTTTTCCCGGAAAAGAAGGGAACTGTTGCCAATCGCCGCCGCTGTGCATGTGCGCAAACAGCCGCGCCCATACTTTTAGCACCAGCTAAAAAGGGGATGCGCGGGGATGTACACGAACAAGGTTGAGATTTGCGGCGTCAACACAGCCAAGCTCAGGGTGCTTAAGGAGAAGGAGAAGCTCGAGCTGCTGAAAAAAGCAAAGAAAGGGGATAAAAAGGCGCGGGAGGAGCTGATCAGCGGAAACCTGCGGCTGGTATTGAGCGTCGTTCAGAAATTTACCAACCGGGGAGAAAATCTGGATGACCTTTTTCAGGTGGGGTGCGTAGGCCTTATCAAGGCGATTGATAATTTCGACCCGAACCAGATGGTCAAGTTTTCTACCTATGGGGTGCCGATGATTCTCGGGGAAATCCGGCGCTATCTGCGGGATAACAATCCGATTCGGGTCAGCCGGTCGATGCGCGATACGGCCTATCGCGCCATGCTGATTAAAGAGCAGTTCATAGGCGAGAATGCCCGCGAGCCAACAGTGGAGGAGATTGCAGAGAGGATGGGCTGCAAAAAGAGCGAGGTGGTGCTTGCGCTCGAATCGATTGTTGACCCGGTTTCTCTGTATGAGCCGGTATTCTCGGATGGGGGGGATACCATCTATGTGATGGATCAGGTCGGCGATGCGGATGGGCAGGCTGACTGGCTGGATGAAATTTCTTTAAAGGAGGCCATCTCCGGGCTGGGAGAGCGGGAGAAAAAAATTCTTTACAGCCGGTTTTTCCAGGGAAAAACCCAGATGGATGTTGCCCAGGAAATCGGAATTTCCCAGGCCCAGGTTTCCCGGCTTGAAAAAAGCGCGCTCGAACGGATAAAAAAGCAGATATGAGCTTTGGCCCGCAGGTCATAAAAGCCGCAGCCATCTGCCGGCAGCTGAAAATGCTGCCGGCAGATGGCTGCGGCACTAAAATGTCCGCATGGGCAAACGGCCGTGCGCATACATATTAAATGAGAAGCCGCCCGATTTCATCCGCTGTGTGGACGAGCCGGTCCGCGCCTGCGGCGCGCAGCTCCTCCTCCCTGCGAAAGCCCCACAGGCAGCCGATGACCGGCATCCCCGCATTATGTCCAGTCAGCACATCCACATCGCTGTCCCCGATGTAAACGGCCTTTTCCGGCAAAACACCCACCGCATTTAAAGCCTTCAAAACGCCTGTCGGATCGGGCTTTACCGGCGTTCCCGGCCGGTTGCCGGTAACCACCGAAAAGCGGCCGGGAAAAAGCTTTTCCACCATGCGCACAGTAAACGGATGGGGCTTGTTGGAAACTACGCAAAGCTTCAGTCCTGCCCTGGAAAGCGTTTCGAGCAGCTCCAGAATACCCGGATAGGGAGCGGAGGAGGAGAGATAATTTTTTTCGTAGTGCCGGTTATAGGCCTCCCGCAGCGATTCGCAGCTTGCGGCGTCCCGCCGGTCAGGGGGCAGCGCGCGCTCTATCAGCTTTTGGCAGCCGTTTCCGACAAAATGGCGGTAGCTCTCCTGCGGATGGGCAGGAAGACCCAGCTCTGCCAGCGCCTCATTGCAGGAGCGGGCCAGATCCGCCAGCGAGTTGACCAGCGTTCCATCGAGATCAAAAACAGCCGCCTGGCAGGGGGAGCAGAGCCGGCTCTCTGCCTGTCCGAACTGCCGGATAGTCTGCTCAGCCATTTTTATCCGCTCCTTTTGGCTCGGCAAATGCCTGCTTATCCAGAAATATTTCTTCCTCCGGCATGCGCTTTGAGGACGAGGACTCCGGTTCCGAAAAATCCGGGGTCTGCGGGAGAGGGGCATTTGGCGGCGCGCTCTTTGCCGGCTTTTCTGAGGGGGTGATTTTCAGCGCCTGAGTATGCTCAAGCAGCCGATAGAGCAGGCCAGCTCTTTTTTTAACCCACCGGCCGGCCGCCTCTGCCAGAGAGCTTAAACCCCGGCCGGTTGTGTAAAAAAATCGGCGGTCTCCTTGCCGGTGTCCTCTTCCGCAGCGCCGGCTGAAAAGACACCTTCCTCCTGCCTGGAGGCCTGTGCCGGCTGCGTCTCGGGCGGATAGTAGCCATCCTCCCCCTGAATGGCATAGGACACTTCATAGGGTTGCTGCGCATAGCCCTCCTGCCCGGCGTAGGACTGAGAATAGCGCGCATGCTCATCGAGTTCGGTGCTGCCTGCGCTGATATACAGCCGGCCTGCTGATTCCTTGATGAAGATATCCAGCTGCGCCATCTGCTCATCAAAGGCCTGCAGCGCCTGGCCCGCATAGGAGCGAAGCCCGTAGATATCCTCCATAGCCTGGTCGAGACGCTTGTTGATATGATAGATATTCTCTATCGATTCCTTTGCCACCTGCTCGGCCTGCGCATGCGCGCGGGCAACGATGACATCCGCCTGGTTCTGCGCTTCTACCATGACGACTCCCACCTGGGAAGCGACTTCATCATATTTGCGGCTCTTTTCTTCGTAGTCGGCCAGCTGTCCGCGCATCTCCTCCATCTGGGCATTGGCGGCCTTGAGCTGCGCATTCAGCTTTTCAAGCTCCTTCTCCTTTTCGCCTAGGGATTGCTGCGCCTCTGCGAGGGCTCTGTCTTTTTCCTCGATCCCGGCAGACTTTTTGTTCTCCTCGTTGTATTTTTTCAGATACAGATCGCGCTCTTTTTCCGCCTCCTCGCAGCGGGCCAGCAGCTCCTGCTCCCTTTCCTGCGATTTTTTAATCATATCATCCACATAGTTCAGTACCGATTGCTTGTCAAAGCCTCCAAATACGCTGGTTTTAAAAATTCCCTGATTTTCCATCTCTCTTCCTCCCAATCATACGGCTGCTGCCGGCCATCCGTTATTATGAAAAACAACGGATGAGGCCCGGCCTTTGTCAAAAAGCCGGAGCCGGTAAAACAGCAATGCGGGCAAGGGAAAGCCCCGCTTTCCTCCCTGCACTTATTATAGCATGAACGCTCCGCGCATTCAAACAAAAAAAGATAAAATTCGTCCACCAGATTTCCGCAGATGAGGGGAATTTCGCCAGCATTATCAATAGTTTGTGAACTTTCGTCTCCCTGTGATTGACGCCTGCCGAATTTTGTATTAGTATGGAGTAGATAAGTATAGAAAGGCATATCTCAGAAAGGTATGGTCAAACAACATGTGCTATAAGGTCGGGATAGATATTGGCTCCACTACCCTGAAATGCGTAGTGCTCGATGAGCGGGGGAATATTCTGTATAAAAGCTATGAGCGGCATCTCTCCAGGGTGCGGCAGTTGACGCGGGATAAATTTTCAGAGCTGCAGGAGCTTTTAAAGAGCCATCCGCTCAAGGTGGCGCTGACCGGCTCGGCGGCGCTGGGCGTCAGCGAGAAGAGCGGGCTGCCGTTTGTGCAGGAGGTGTTTGCCACCTCGGGCGCGGCGCGCGCCTATTACCCGCAGACCGATGCCGTTATCGAGCTCGGCGGGGAGGATGCCAAAATCATCTTTCTGCAGGGAACGCCCGAGGAGCGCATGAACAGCACCTGCGCGGGCGGCACCGGCTCTT
Organism: Provencibacterium sp.; assembly: GCA_022792175.1. Taxonomy (GTDB): domain Bacteria; phylum Bacillota; class Clostridia; order Oscillospirales; family Ruminococcaceae; genus Harryflintia. The sequence continues at coordinate 33,620 of JAAWAN010000015.1, read as the reverse complement.
TTATCGACCAGATGGCTGCCCTGCTGGCCGTCAGCCTTTCCGAGCTGGATGAGCTTTCGCTGCAGCACAGCTGCATCTATCCCATCGCCTCGCGCTGCGGCGTCTTTGCCAAAACGGATATTCAGCCGCTCATCAACCAGGGCGCGCGCAAGGAGGATCTGGCGGCGAGCATCTTTCAGGCGGTGGTTGACCAGACGATTGCCGGGCTTGCGCAGGGCCGCCCGATTGAGGGAAACGTTCTGTTTCTGGGCGGGCCGCTCGCCTTTTTAAAGGGGCTGCAGCAGCGATTTAAGGAGACGCTGCACCTCGATGAAAAGTCCGCCGTTTTTCCGGCCCTGGCCCCCTATTTTGTCGCGCTGGGCGCGGCGGTTTATGCGGATGGCCTGCAGAAAACCTACTGCTATGAGGAGCTGCTGCAGGCGATGGATACCGCCTTAAAGAGCCCGAATGAAACGGCGGGGCTCGAGCCGCTGTTTTTAAATGAGCAGGAATATGAGCGCTTTTGCCTGCGCCACCAGAGCGCCGACGTACCGAAGGCGGATATCCGCTCCTACAGCGGAAACGCCTACCTCGGCATTGATGCCGGCTCCACCACCACCAAGCTGGTGCTGATAACCGAAGATGACCGCATTCTTTACAGCCACTATTGCCGCAACGAGGGCAACCCCATGCAGGTGGTGCTGGAGGAGCTGCAGAAAATCTATGCACAGCTGGGCTTACGGATAAAAATTGCCGGCTCGGCGGTTACCGGCTATGGCGAGGAGCTGATGCGAGGGGCCTTCAATGTGGATATCGGCATTGTGGAAACGGTCGCCCACTACACTGCCGCCCGCTACTTTAATCCCGATGTCAGCTTCATCATTGATATCGGCGGACAGGATATGAAGTGCTTTCATATCCGCGACCATGCGATTGACAGCGTGCTGCTCAACGAGGCCTGCTCTTCCGGCTGCGGCTCCTTCATTGAAACCTTTGCCGGATCGATGGGCTATCCGATTGCCGAGTTTGCGCGGCTGGGGCTTTTTGCCAGGCATCCGGTTGATCTCGGAACGCGTTGCACCGTTTTTATGAATTCCTCGGTCAAGCAGGCGCAGAAGGATGGCGCGCCGGTGGAGGATATTTCCGCCGGGCTCTCGCTGAGCGTCGTGAAAAATGCGCTCTATAAGGTCATCCGGGTGCACAGCCCGGAGGAGCTGGGGAAAAACATCGTCGTTCAGGGGGGCACCTTCTTAAATGATTCGGTGCTGCGCAGCTTTGAGAAGGAACTGGGCGTGCCGGTCATCCGGCCGGTCATTGCCGGGCTGATGGGCGCCTACGGCGCCGCTCTCATCGCTAAAGAGCGCATGCAGAACAAGCAGAGCGGGCTTATCGGCGAAGAGGAGCTGCGGCATTTTCGGCATGAGAGCAAGCCGGTCGTCTGCCGGGGCTGCACCAACCACTGCCGGCTGACCATCAATACCTTCCCGGGCGGGCGGCGCTTTATCTCCGGCAACAAGTGTGAGCGCCCCGTCACCGGCGATCAGGGCAGCCAGTTGCCGAACCTCTACCGCTATAAGCTCTCGCTGCTCGAAAACCTGCCCAACTATGAAAACCGGCGCGGCCGCATCGGCCTGCCCTTTGGCCTCAATTTCTATGAGCTTTTGCCTTTCTGGAATACCTTTTTCGGCGAGCTCGGCTTTCAGCCGGTCATCAGCCCCCCGTCTACCCGGGGACTCTACCGCTCTGGGCAGGCCACCATCCCCTCCGATACCGTCTGCTTCCCGGCCAAGGTGATGCACGGACACATTCAGTATCTGGTAGAGCAGGGGGTGGATATCATCTTCTACCCCTGCATGACCTATAACCTTGATGAGGGAATGTCGGATAACTGCTATAACTGCCCGGTTGTCGCCTACTATCCGGAGGTGATAAAGGGAAACATGAAGCTGCCGGGGCAGGTGCGCTTTCTCTACCCCTATATCAGCCTCGGGGATCTGAAATTTTTCGCCAGGAGAATGACCGGCATTCTGCAGAAGCATTTTCCTTCCCTTACCCGCAGGGAGGTGCTGGCGGCGGCCGAAAAGGCATCCAGGGCGCTGCAGGCGTTTTATGAGGCGGTGCATGCTGAGGGCGCGCGCGCCATCCGCTATGCCCGCGAAAACGGCTGCCGGTCGATTATTCTGGCGGGGCGCCCCTACCACGCCGACCCGCTGATTAACCATGGGATTGACAACCTGATTTCCTCATTGGGCTTTGTCGTTCTCTCGGAGGATGCGCTCGAGCCAATGCCGGAATATCAAAAGTTAAATGTGCTCAACCAGTGGACCTACCATGCGCGGATGTATAACGCCGCCCGGCGCTGCCTGAGCATGCCGGATACAGAATTGGTGCAGCTTGTCTCCTTCGGCTGCGGCATTGACGCCATCACTACCGACGAGGTGCGGGATATTCTGCGCAGCGGCAAAAAGCTGTATACCCAGATTAAAATGGATGAAATCAACAACCTCGGCGCGGTTAAAATCCGGCTGCGCAGCCTGCTGGCCGCTATGGAGGAGCGGGCGCAGGAGCAGGAGGCCGCCCGCTGAGGAGGTTTGAAATTTTCTAAGCTTGTCTTTTGGAGGGAAATCCGCAATGGAAAACAACTGCCTGCTCCCGCAGGCCTCTGATACTTCGGAATATGGTCCGCACAGGGTGGAGTTTACACCGGAAATGAAGGCGACCCATACCATTCTGGTGCCGATGATGCTGCCCATTCATTTTACCATGCTCTGTGAAATCTTCCGTCAGGAGGGCTACAGGGTAGAGCTGCTCACGACCAACCACCGCGGTATCGTGGAGGAGGGGCTCAAAAGCGTTCATAACGATACCTGCTACCCGGCGCTGCTCGTCATCGGGCAGATGATGGATGCGCTGAAAAGCGGGAAATATGACCTTGATAAAACCGCGCTGCTGATTACCCAGACCGGCGGCGGCTGCCGCGCCTCCAACTACCTGAGCCTGCTGCGAAAGGCGCTTTATAACGCGGGAATGGGGCATATTCCGGTTATTTCCATCAATTTTTCCGGGCTGGAAAAGAACAGCGGCTTTCATATTTCGGCACGTGCTCTCGTTAAAATTGCCTTCGCGATTACCTATGGCGACATGCTCATGTGGATTGCCAACCAGTGCCGCACCTATGAGAAGACTCCCGGAAAAACACAGCAGACGGTGGAGCGCTGGACGCGCGAGCTGACCGGGCAGTTCCATTCTCTGCGCTTTTTCTTTGTCCGGCGCAACTACCGGGCGATTCTGCAGGATTTTGCCGCTATCGAGCGGGTGGAAAAGCCCCGCGTCCCGGTGGGGATTGTCGGGGAAATCTATATGAAGTATGCCGCGCTCGGCAACAACTGCCTGGAGGATTTTCTCGTTTCGCAGGGGGCGGAGCCGGTGGTTTCCGGCGTAACCGATTTTGTGCTCTACTGCATCCGCAATGGTGTTTTCGACCAAAAGCTGTATGGGACAAACAAAAAGGCCGGGCTCACCTGGGCGGTGGCGGGCGGATACCTGCTCTCCCGCCAGAAGCAGATTATCAGCGCTATCCGGGAGGAGGGCAGCTTCAGGGCGCCTACCCTTTTCACCGAGCTGGAAAAGCTGGTGGAGGGTACCATCGGCACCGGCGCAAAGATGGGTGAGGGATGGCTGCTGACCAGCGAGATGCTCGAGCTTATCCATAGTGGGGTGGGCAATATCGTCTGTACCCAGCCGTTCGGCTGCCTGCCCAACCACATTGTCGCCAAAGGGATGATCCGCAAAATCCGGGAGGCGCATCCGCAGGCGAATATCGTTGCGGTAGACTATGACCCGGGTGCGACCAGAATCAACCAGGAAAACCGGATTAAGCTGATGCTTGCCAATGCTTTTCGCAATGCCGGCATCCACCCCGAAGAGGAGGCGGCCGAACCGGCGCGGGCAGCGCAGCCGCTGGCAGATTTTCTGCATGCGCCGGAGGCCTCCCCGGCAGCCCAGCAGATTTAGGCCGGGCCTTTTCCAATAAAGCAGAAAAACAAAGCGAAAACCGCTTTTTCTGCACAGATACAGAGACGAGTTTTTAAGGCGGGGTCAGTGAAAGCCTCTTTCCGGCTGAATAGATGAATACAGAGGGCCCTGCCTTTTGTAAAGGGTGCGATAATCCCTTTTTTTAGAATCCGCCGCAAAATGTTACACATTTTGCGGCGGATTCTGCGCAGAATAAAAGGCAGCAGACTGCAGAAAAAGGGATAGGGGGAATCAGATTGAAGAAGGCATCTGCGGCAGTGCTCTGCCTTTTGCTGCTGCTCGGCGCCTGCCGGGCGGAGAAGGAGGATGGGTTTTCGGGTCAGGAGGACGGGGCCGCGGCAGAAGCGGCGGCCTTGAAGAGAGGGGAAGAAAAGGAACAGGCGGAGTATGAGGCAGACTTTCTGCGGATAATGGAGGAGCTTGCGGCCGTCCAGCCAGAGTCGGCCGGCAGCAGCCTTCGGGCTTACAGCGCGGCCTGCGCGGTTCTGGATTTTGCTGAGCGGCACGGTGAAGGCGGGGAAGAATGGCTGAAAAACCGTTTAACGCAGCACCTTGCGGATGAGCAGGCATCCGGGAGTGAAATTCTCAGGGAGGGCTGGCAGGCAGCAGCCGGCGCAGCGCAGGAGATACTGGAAAAGGGGACGAAGGAGCTCAAAGACCTTCTTTTCGATGCGGGCAGTCCCAACCGGTATGAAGTTTACCACCGGGAAAGCTATGACCCGGTGGCCGCCATTTTGGAAGAGCAGCTGGGCGGCAGTAAAAAATGACAGCCTTTCTTTATCAGCCGGCCTTTGTGGGAAATCCCCATAAAGCCGGGCGGGACGGGTGGTTCTCTCTTCCGATTATCCCGAATTTGAAAAAATACCGGATAAAATGGACGTTTTCTCTTGACAGGTGAAAAAAGTTGCAGTATTATAAAAAAAATTTTATAAAGAAAAGGCGATGAAGAGGAGGCCGCAGACAGCGCTGCCGCAGAGAGCCGGTGGTTGGTGCAAACCGGTGCAAAGCTGACTGCAGAAGGCTTATCACCTCGGAGCCGGAACACTGAAAAGAGTAGGTGTGTCCCGCAAAGACAGCGTTAAAGGTCGAGGATTTGTTGGAATCCGCAAAGTGGTAGTGCTTTATGGCAATGCAATTCGGGTGGTACCGCGGGCAGATATTTTCGGCTCGTCCCTGTTTTCGGGGACGAGCCTTTTGTTTTTCAGGCAGAGAGAAGCAGACTCATAATGCCCGATACCCGGCGGCCCAACCGGAACGATATCAAAACAGGAGGATTTATTCAGATGGAAGACAAGATTATGGAAATTGCCCAAAGGATACGGACGCTGAGAGAGATTCTGGAGATTTCCCCGGAGGAAATGGCCCGGCTCACCGGGCTGAGCACCGAGGAATATCTGAAAAAGGAAGCGGGAAAGGATGATTTCTCCTTCACCTTTCTCTACCAGTGCGCCGAGCGCTTCGGTGTCGAGCTGGTTGAAATCGTAACGGGTGACAGCCCGAAGCTTTCCTTCTATCAGGTAGTGCGCCGGGGGAAGGGGCTGCCGATCAAGCGGCGCGCGGGCTTCACCTATAACCATCTGGCGATGCTGTTTGAACATAAGCTCTGCGAGCCCTTTCTGGTAACCGCTCCCTACTTGGCCGGGGAGCAGGACCAGCCAGTGAAGCTGAGCTACCATGAGGGACAGGAGTTTGACTATATCCTCAAAGGCAGCCTCAAGGTCATGATGGAGGACCATATCGAGGTGCTCGGCGAGGGGGATGCCATTTACTATGACTCGGGCCACGGCCATGGGATGATTGCAACCGGCGGGGAAGACTGCCAGTTTCTGGCCGTTGTTTTGAAGGCCCCCAAAAAAGAGGAGAAGTAGAATTCGCAGGAAAGGGAAAAGGTGATATTTATGCTGGACGCTGCCAATCTTTATAAACGCTACTGCCGGGAGGGCTTTGATGAAAACGGGGTTTTGAATTTCTTTGAGCCGGTTATCCCCGAGAGCTTTAATTTTGCCTATGATGTGGTGGATGAGATTGCCCGCATGCAGCCGGAGCGCCGGGCAATGGTCTGGTGCAACGAGGAGGGAGAGGAGCGAGTCTTCAGCTTTGCGGATCTTAAACGCGAGAGCGATAAGGCGGCCAACCTGCTTTCCTCGCTCGGCATTGGAAAGGGCGATAAGGTGATGCTCATCCTCAAGCGCCATTACCAGTTCTGGACGGCGATCCTCGCGCTGCACAAGCTGGGCGCAACCGCCATCCCTGCCACCCACCTGCTGACCGAGAAGGACATTCTCTACCGCTTTCAGCTCGCCGAGGTTCGGGGGATTATCTGCACGGCGCAGGGGGAGACCACCCGCTTTGTCGATGAAGCCTGCGAGGAATATGACGGGCTCAAATGCAAGCTGACGGTGCGCGGCGAGAAGCCCGGCTGGTTAAATTTTGATAAGCTGAGCGAAGAGGCACAGGAGCATTTCGAGCGGCGGCCGCTCGGCTGGGATACCGGCATGCTCGCCTATTTCACCTCCGGAACGACCGGCTACCCCAAGCTGGTGGTGCATGACCACAGCTATGCCATCGGCCATATCATCACCGCCCGGCACTGGCATAATGTGGACCCGGATGGGCTGCACTTCACCGTTTCGGATACCGGCTGGGGCAAGGCGGCCTGGGGCAAGCTCTATGGGCAGTGGTTCTGCGGCGCCGGCATCTTCGTGTTCGATTTCGAGAAGTTTGATGCCGCCGCGCTGATGAGCCGCATTGAAAAATACCGCATCACCACCTTCTGCGCGCCGCCGACCATCTACCGTTTCCTGGTCAAGGAGGGGATGGAGGGGCATGACCTCTCTTCGATTAAATATGCTACAACGGCGGGCGAAGCGCTCAACCCCGAGGTCTTTAACCGCTTTAAGGAATATACCGGCCTTTCGCTGATGGAGGGCTTCGGCCAGACGGAGACCACCCTCACCCTGGCGAACCTGGTCGGCAGCCATCCGAAGCCCGGCTCGATGGGCAGGCCCTCCCCGCTCTATCCCGGTCTGGCGCTGGTGGATGAGGACGGAAATGAGGTACCAAACGGCGTAGTCGGAGAAATTGTGCTGCGCACCCGGCCCGATAAGCGGCAGGCCGGCCTCTTTCAGGGCTATTACCGCAACGAGGAGCTCACAAAGGAGGTCTGGCATGACAACATCTACCATACCGGCGATACGGCCTGGCGCGATGAAAACGGCTATTTCTGGTATGTCGGGCGCACGGATGACGTTATTAAATCGAGCGGCTACCGCATCGGGCCGTTTGAGATTGAGAGCGTACTGATGGAGCATCCGGCGGTGCTTGAGTGCGCCGTTACCGGTGCGCCCGATCCGGTGCGCGGCACTGTTGTCAAGGCGACCATTGTTCTGACCAGCAGCTATTCCCCGAGCGAGGAGCTGAAAAAGGAGCTGCAGAACTATGTGAAAAAGCAGACCGCCCCTTATAAATATCCGCGCATCGTGGAGTTTGTAAAGGAGCTGCCGAAAACCATCAGCGGCAAAATCCGCCGCACCGAAATCCGCCAGCGGGATAACCGGTAGAAAAGGGTCTGTTGCAAAATGCCTGCATTTTGCAACAGACCCTTTAGAAAAACGGCTTTTGACTCTACCAGAGTCAAATTTCGCCCGCAGTTTGCGGGCGAAACCGCCCTTTTTCCTGCGGCAGCCGCAGAGAGCGGCGGGAGCGATTTAGCGCTGTCGGCTTTTTGTTATCTTATCGGATGGTAGAGGTCCATATAGACCTGCCCCTCTTCATGGACAATCTCCTCAAAGCAGTAGCGCTCCTTCAGCGAACGGGGGCGCAGGCTGCCCTCCTCTATAAAGCGGTGCAGCCGCTCCCAGCCTGCGGGGACGGTTTTTTCCGCCTGCTCGAGCGGATTTTTTAAACGCAGTACGGCATATTCATCCGCATCGATCCAGGCCAGCTGCGCGCCGGGGCAGGCAGGCTCGAAATCGGATGGGACGGTGTAGCAGCAGACATAGCCGCGCAGGCCGAACTGCTCGATCTGTTCTTGGGTAACGAGCGGGAAATCCCAGCCGAAAATGCGCGGGGAAAAATCAGGACGCTCCAGCAGTCCGCTTTGCATCGCCCATTCCTCCATGTGCCTGCCGACATCATATTCCGGGGCGGGGCTAATGAGCGGATAAAGGGCCACGCGCTGGCGCGGCAGCTGAACAATGCGGATATCTGTTGGGAGGTTTTGCATATCCATTCTCCGTTCTGTAAATTTCTAAGCCCAGTATAGCACATTCGGAGAAGGGCTGCATTGCCATTTTTCAGAAAATCGGGAAAAAAGAGGATAAAAATGCCTATGTAAAGCGGTCCGCCGGTGAAGGCAGACCGGGCCGCGCTGCCGTCAGCGCATGACGTCAGAGATGCCGCTTACAATTTCGCCAACCGCCTGAACAGCCTTCGTGGCTGTTTTTTTCATCTGGCGGCGTTTTTTGGCAGGGCTTTTCCCATTCATGACATAGGCGGCGGTACCCACCGCCATCGTAACGGCGGCCCCTGTCAGCGCGCTGGTCATCAGCTTGTTCATCTTCCTGTTCCCCCAACGTTTAAAATCGGTTTGCCCGCCTGCCGGTTCAGGCTTTTTGCGGGCCTTTAGCTATTGTATCCTTCTCTCCGACGCTTACACCCTTCAAATATTACCGGCCGTTTTTCTACATATTATCTATCCGCTTTCCCCAACGAACGAACCAATTTATATGCTTTGACATCCTGCCTTTTTATGTCGGAAAGCAGCTGGATTTTGCATGTATAAATTATATAGTTTCATTCAGGCGGCGCAGCGGACCCATAGCGCATTGTGATAATTTTTCCGAAGCGATAGCATTTTTTTCAGTTTTTGATAAAATAGGGGAAAGAGAATAAAATAACAACAGAAGGGGAGGGATTCCCGCAGGGGGCCCGCCCCATCGGAGGAACTATGGAAAATCGACCTGCCAGAGTGCTGGCTATCCATGACCTGTCCGGCTTCGGCCGGTGTTCGCTGACCGTTATCCTGCCCATCCTGTCGGCTATGCGGGTGCAGGTCTGTGCCCTGCCAACGGCGGTGCTCAGCACCCATACCGGCGGCCTCGGCGAGGTGCAGATGCGCGATCTGACCGATTTTATCACCCCGGCGCTGCAGCACTATGAGCGCCTCGGCCTCGGCTTCGAGTGCGTCTATACCGGTTTTCTCGGCTCGCCTGAGCAGATTACCAGCTGCCTGCAGGCTTTCTCCCTCTGGCCGGATGCCATTAAGGTGGTCGACCCGGTGATGGGGGACCACGGCAAGCCCTACCGGACGATGGACGCCGGTATGGTCGGCCGGATGGCAGAGCTGGTAAAATCCGCAGACATTATCACGCCGAACCTGACGGAGAGCTATCTGCTGCTGGGAGAGAGCTATGACTTTTCGCCGCTGCCGCGCGGGAAGGCGAAGAGCATGCTGGCCCGGCTGTGTGAGATGGGGCCGCATCAGGCGGTTATTACCGGCGCGACCCTGCTCGACGGCGGGCCCTGCAACCTGGGCTATGACCGGGAACGGGGTTCTTACTGGATGGTGCCCTGCGATTACATGCCGGTGAGCTATCCGGGGACAGGGGATATGTTCGCAAGCGTTCTGGTAGGGGGGCTTCTCTGCGGGGACAGCCTGCCCATCGCCATGGCGCGCGCAACCGGGTTTCTGGAGCGCACGATTAAGGATACCTTCAGCTATTCATCTGATCCGCGCTTCGGTGTTCAGTTCGAGCGGGATATCGGCGTGCTGATGGGACACAGCGTTTTGAAGGAGTTTACGCTGCTCTGAGGGAGGGTCATTTTCCAGAACGGTTCCGGAGAGGGAAGGTGCCTGCTGCAGAGGGCGGCATCCTTGATGGAAAGGAGCTTTTGTAATGGAAAATGCAGTGAAGAAATCCCGTTTTGGTACGTATGATATTGTTTTTATCGGCGTGATGTCGGCGGTCGTGTTTGCGGCCAACTTTTTATCCATCCCGCTTGGCGATGTGACGCGCATTCACTTCGGCAATGTTTTCTGCGCGCTTTCCGGCCTGCTGCTCGGGCCTCTCTCGGGTGGGCTATGCGCGGGACTGGGCTCGTTTTTTTATGATCTCTGCAACCCTCTGTATGCGGCGGAGGCGCCCATTACCTTTCTGATGAAATTTGCCCTCGGCGCGCTGGCGGGCCTCATCTCCCATATGGGTGGCCGCAGGGGGAAGTCCCTTCCCTTCAATATCGCCGGCTCGGTGACGGGCAGCCTTTGCTATGTGGCCCTCTATCTGCTGAAAAATTTCATTAAGCAGTATTTTCTCCTGAAAAACCCCATTGATACCGTTTGGGTGCTGATGATTACCAAAGGGACGGCCTCGCTGGTAAACGCAATTATTGCTGTCGTAGTGGCGGTACTCATCTGTCCGGTGTTTCACCAGGTAGTAGAGCGCAGCGGGCTCGGCGCTAAGCTGTCGGTGCGCTGAGAATGGAAAATATCCATAAAATTTGGATTTTTATAGCGAGATGGACTGTTTAATCATATATTTTTATTTTGAAAAACATAAAAGGGATTGAAAAGTCCTTCCGTTTAGTTTATCCTAGTAGGCGAAAGAATAAAGGATTTTAAAAGATTGCCGGAGGAGCTTTTTATGCTGCACTTGTCCTGTTACTGTCTGCACAGGAAAAATGGCAGGAGGGGAAACCGCTTATCGATAAGGCGGGTCTCCGGCTTCAGCGCACACTGCTGGGCGTAAGTCTATCCTTATAGGGACTGCGACTCTTACTGAAAGAGGGGCCGCAGTCCTTTTCCGTTTTAATTTTTCAGCAGGGCGGTTTTTGGGCAGGAAAGGGAGGTTCATATGAAAAAGGTTGCCGTTATTATGGGCAGCGACAGCGACTGGGGAATTGTAAAAGCGGCAGTGGAAACGCTCAAAAGCTATGGTGTGCCGGCAGAGGCACACATCATGAGCGCGCACCGCACGCCCGCTCTGGCTGCCGGCTTTGCGAAGGATGCGAGGGAAAACGGCTTCGGTGTTATCATTGCGGCGGCGGGCAAGGCGGCCCATCTGGCGGGGGTTCTCGCCGCGCACACAACGCTGCCGGTTATCGGCCTGCCGGTTTCTTCTCCCCAGCTCGATGGGCTGGATGCCCTGCTTGCTACCGTTCAGATGCCTTCGGGAATCCCGGTGGCGACGGTTGCGATTGACGGGGCGAAGAATGCGGCGCTGCTCGCCATAGAGATTCTCGCCATTTCTGATGAGGGGCTTGCCGCAAAGCTTCTGGAGGCGAAAAAAGAGATGGAAGCGGGCGTTATCGAAAAGGATAAAAAGCTGCAGGAGCAGTATTAACGCTTTGTGCAGCCTTAAAGGGCCCCATAACAAACAGTGAATTTACAGGAGGAATCGGTCAATGAAAAAGGGCGAACAGCTTTATGAAGGCAAGGCGAAGAAGGTCTATAAAACGGACGACCCGGAGCTTTATATTGTAGATTATAAGGATGATGCCACCGCCTTTAATGGCCTTAAAAAGGGCACCATCCTGGGCAAGGGCGCCATTAACAATCGCGTTTCCAACCATTTGATGAAGATGCTGGAAAAAAACGGTATCCCCACCCATCTGGTGGAGGAACTCTCCGAGCGCGAAACGCTGGTGCGCAAAGTGGAGATTGTCCCGCTCGAGGTGATTGTGCGCAACATCGCCGCCGGTTCGCTCAGCAAGCGTCTGGGGCTGCCCGAAGGGACAAGGCTCAAAACCACCGTGCTGGAATATTCCTATAAAAACGATGAGCTGGGCGACCCGATGGTCAACGATTACCATATCGCCGCCATGGGGCTGGCTACCGAAGAAGAGGTTAAGACGATTGCCGGCTATGCGCTGCGCATTAACTGCCTGCTGGGCGATTACCTGCGGGATCTTAACATCGAGCTTATCGACTTTAAGCTGGAGTTTGGGCGCACGGGCGATGGGAAAATCATTCTGGCCGATGAGATTTCGCCCGATACCTGCCGCTTCTGGGATTCGAAAACCGGTGAGAAGCTGGATAAGGACCGCTTCCGCCGCGATATGGGCGGCGTAGAGGATGCCTATAAGGAAATCCTCAAGCGCCTGCTCGGCGAATAAGGCGCTACCGCTTTTTTCAGGCTTTGCTCATAGAAAAGGAAGGAATTACAGGAATGGCAAAATACATGCTGGAAGATAAGGCACACGAGGAATGCGGCGTATTCGGCATTTTTGACCGCAGTGGGGAAAATACCGTCGTTTTTGACACCTATATGGCGCTTTATGCCCTGCAGCACCGCGGGCAGGATGGCTGCGGCATTGTTGTCAACGATAGCGGGATTATGCGCTCCCACAAGGATTTCGGGCTGGTGCCGGAGGTTTTTAACCGGGAGCATATCGATAAGCTGGGCAGCGGGCAGATCGCCATCGGCCATGCGCTTTACGGGGCATCGCTCATGCAGACCCGCTCGAATGTTCAGCCGATGATGGTGCGCCATGTCAAGGGGCAGATGGCCCTGTGCACCAACGGCGCTTTGATGAATGCCGCCGGGCTGCGCGAGGAGCTCGAGCTGGGCGGGGCGATTTTTCATACCATTACCGATGCCGAGGTCATCGCCTATATGATTACCCATGAGCGGCTTTCGGCGCCTTCTATTGAGGCGGCGGTCGAGCGGGCGGCCGGCAAGCTGCGCGGTGCTTTTTCGGCGCTCATCGTCTCTCCGCAGAAGCTCATTGCCATGCGCGATCCGGAGGGCTTTCGGCCGCTTTCGATGGGGAAAATCGGCGAGGATAAAATTGTTTTCGCCAGCGAGACCTGTGCGTTTGACAGCATCGGCGCCACCTTTGTGCGCGATCTTCTGCCGGGTGAAATCGTCGTTGTCGATAAGGAGGGGGAGCGCTCGATTACCACCCACTGCGGCAGCAGGGGCCATGTCTGCGTTTTTGAATATGTCTATACCGCCCGGCCGGATTCGGTCGTGGAGGGAATGAGCGTACATAAGGCGCGCCAGCGCGCGGGCGCTTTTCTCGCCATCGAGCATCCGGTGGAGGCGGATGTCGTGATTGGCGTGCCCGACTCGGGGCTGGATGCGGCGCTCGGCTATGCAAAGCAGAGCGGCATTCCCTATGGGGTAGGCTTTATTAAAAACCGCTATATCGGGCGCACCTTTATCCAGCCCACCCAGGTGCAGCGGGAAACGGCGGTGCGCATTAAGCTCAACGCCATGGCCGAAACGGTGCGCGGCAAGCGGGTCATTATGGTGGACGATTCGATTGTGCGCGGAACGACCAGCATCCCGACCGTCCGCCTGCTGCGTGAAGCGGGCGCGAAGGAGGTTCATATGCGGGTTTCCTCCCCGCCCTTTATGAACCCCTGCTATTTCGGAACGGATATCGACTCGAAGGACAAGCTCATTGCCTGCCGGATGTCGGTGGAGGAAATCGGCCGCCATATCGGGGTGGACAGCATCGGCTTTTTGAGTATTGACAGTATTAAAAAGATTGCTGAGGGCGCCCACTGCGATTTCTGCATCGGCTGCTTTACCGGCCAATATCCGGTTGAGGTGCCGGAGAGTATTCCTGTCTGCAAGTTTGAGCAGAAGCTTCCCAAAACGGCCGGGAGCGGAGAGAACGCAAGGTAGGCCTTTAAAGATTTTCTGAAAGGAAGGGAGAACCCATGCAGAACAGCTTCAGCAGCAGCTACAAAGAAGCCGGCGTTGATGTAACGGCCGGCTACCGCGCAGTCGAGCTGATGAAAAGCCATGTGCAGCGCACGATGACGGCCGGGGCGCTCGATACCATCGGTGGCTTTGGCGGCATGTTTCAGCTCGACCTGACCGGCATCCCTCACCCAGTGCTCGTTTCGGGGACGGACGGTGTCGGCACCAAGCTGCGGTTGGCCTTTTTAAGCGGCAGGCATGATACGGTGGGCATCGACTGCGTGGCGATGTGCGTCAACGATATCATCTGCTGCGGGGCGAAGCCGCTTATCTTCCTCGACTATCTGGCGATGGGAAAAAATGTTCCCGAGCGGGTGGCCGAAACGGTGAAGGGGGTCGCAGATGGCTGCGTGCAGGCCGGCTGTGCGCTCGTTGGCGGGGAAACGGCCGAGATGCCCGGCTTTTACCCGGAGGATGAATATGACCTGGCCGGCTTTTCGGTGGGGGTTGTCGACCGCGAAAAGGTACTCGACCGCTCGGCGGTCCGGCCGGGGGATGCGCTTATCGGCATTGCCTCGAGTGGTGTTCATTCCAACGGTTTTTCACTGGTGCGCAAGGTGTTTCAGCTGGAAAAGGGCGGTGACCGCTATTGCGCCGAGCTCGGGGGAACGCTGCTGGAAACACTCCTGACCCCTACAAAAATTTATGTGAAGCCCATGCTCTCGCTCTTTGAAAAGCTGACCGTCAAGTCGGTCAGCCATATCACCGGCGGCGGGTTTTATGAGAACATCCCGCGTTCGCTCCCCGAGGGGTGCATGGCGCTTATCCGCAAAGGCAGCTTTCCCGCGCCGCCTATCTTCAGCCTGCTGCAGCAGGAGGGGAATATTCCGGAGCGGGATATGTATAATACCTTCAATATGGGCATTGGCATGACCTTTACCGTTTCCCCGGAGGATGCGGATGAGGCGGTGCGTATTCTCAATGAGACGGGCGAGAGCGCCTGTATAGTCGGTGAAATCATTGCGGGCGAGCAGGGAGTTCGAATCGAATAGGCTGTGTTTCCGGCGCGGCTTTGGCTGTGCGGATTTGTGTGTAAAGCAGGAGGATCGTTCACCAGAAGCGGGCCGCCGGGTGCGGCTCTGTATGCAGAAAGAGAGAGATTCATGAAACAGGGGCACGATTTGGCAATCATCGCAATGAAAGGCTGCGAGCAGATCGCAAGCGACATCAACTACTATCTTTGCGACTGGCGGGACGATGAGGAGCACAACTATATGGTTCCGGTCACCTGCCCGCGGTTCGGATCAGGCGAGGCGAAGGCGGTTATCCAGAAAACGGCGCGCGGACGGGATATTTTTATCCTCTGCGATGTGTTTAACTATGGGATTACCTACAGAATGTACGGCCAGGAGAACCGCATGTCGCCGGATGACCATTTTCAGGATCTCAAAAGGGTGATAGCAGCGCTTGGCGGCAAGGCGCGGCGTATTACCGTCATCATGCCGATGCTCTATGAGGGCCGGCAGCACAAGCGCACCGGCCGCGAATCGCTCGACTGTGCCATTGCGCTGCAGGAGCTTGAGAACATGCGCGTTTCCAATGTTATCACCTTTGATGCGCATGACCCGCGCGTTCAGAACGCGATTCCCCTCAGCGATTTTGACGACCTGCGGCCTACCTATCAGATGCTCAAGGCGCTTACCCGCTGCTATCAGGATATCCGCTTTGACAAGAGCAAGCTGATGATTGTTTCTCCGGATGAGGGCGGCATGCAGCGGTGCATGTACTATTCCTCGGTGCTCGGGCTGGATCTCGGCATGTTTTACAAAAAGCGGGATTATTCGGTCGTTGTCGACGGAAAGAACCCGATCGAATCCCACCGCTGGCTGGGATCGGACGTACAGGGGAAGGATGTCATCATCGTAGACGATATGATTTCCTCGGGCGAATCGATGATTGATGTGGCAGGTAAGCTCAAGGCAATGGGGGCGGGACGTATTTTCGTCTTTTCCACTTTCGGCCTGTTCTGCAACGGCCTGGAGGTATTTGACCGCGCCTATGCGCAGGGAGTGTTCACCAAAATCTTTACCACCAACCTCATCTACCGTACGCCTGAGCTGCTTCAGCGCTCCTGGTACTGCGAAGTGAACATGGCAAAATACTTGGCCTATATCATTGATGCCATTAACGAGGAATGCTCGGTCAGCGCGATGTTTAACCCCTATAAGAAGATCGAAATGCTGATTCAGAATATGCAAAAAGAGGGCTAGCTTCTTTCATGAGCCGGGGACGGGCGGCCGTTCCCGGTTCTCATTTATTTTGGATGCCGCTGAAAAGGGCAGAAGGCTGAGAAGGGGAAAGGATGGAAGGCTATGCATGGAGAAACGGGAGGCCTGCCAAGGGAATCGGACGGGCGGCAGCCGAATGCAGCGCTCTGCAGCGCGCCAAAGCTGCGCAGCATGACCTCCGTTTATATCGCGCGCGGGGCTGAGCTGCTGCTGCTCTACCGCATTGGCTCGCGGGTGGTGCCCCCCTGCTGGTGCGGCATCGGCGGTCATTTTGAGCCGGAGGAGATGAACGACCCGCAGGCCTGCCTGCTGCGCGAGCTTAAAGAGGAAACGGGCATCGGGCCCGAGAGCCTTTTAAATTTGCGCATGCGGTATATGGCCATCAGCCGCCGGGAGAAGGAAATCCGCTTAAACTACTATTTTTTCGCGGACCTTCTGCCGGGAACGCAGGTGGAGATGTGCTGCGAAGAGGGAAAGCTGCAGTGGCTGCCCTTTGACAGACAGTTGCTGGAGCGGGAGATGCCCCGCTCGGCGAAGGCGGTGCTGTGCCACTATTATGAGACCGGCCGGCATGACGATAAAATCTACGCTGGCGCGGCCACCGGGGATACGGTGGCTTTTCATGAGCTGACAGTATTTTGACTGGTCTTCCGGTGCTGTCGGGAGGCGATGGGAAAGGATGGGAGCAAGTTGAAGGTAGCGGTGCTCGTTTCGGGAGGCGGAACGAATCTGCAGGCGCTGATTGATGCGGCGGCGGCCGGAAAGCTGCCGCATGCGCAGCTTTGCCTGGTCGTTTCCTCCAGGCTGGGGGTTTATGCGCTTGAGCGCGCAAAAAAGGCGGATATTCCCGCGCAGGCGCTGCCGCGCAGGGAGTACCCCTCGAAGGAGGCATACAGCGAGGCGCTGCTGCGGCTGCTGCAGGAGAAGGGGATCGAGGTTATCGTGCTCGCCGGCTTTCTGTCGGTGCTCTCGCCGGCCTTTTGCGAAGCCTACCGCGACCGGATACTCAATGTGCATCCCTCGCTCATCCCTGCCTTCTGCGGGGATGGATACTACGGGCTGCGGGTGCATGAGGAGGCTCTGCGCTATGGTGTAAAGGTCACCGGCGCGACGGTGCATCTCGTCAACGAGGTGACCGATGGCGGGCGCATTCTGCTGCAGAGGGCGGTCGAGGTCAGGGAAGGGGATACCCCCGAAACCCTTCAGCGCCGGGTGATGGAGCAGGCCGAGTGGGTGCTGCTGCCGCAGGCGCTCGAGCAGGTCTGCGCAGAGCTTGCAGCGAAATGAGCGGTTTAAAGGAAGCTTCAGGCGAAAAGAAGAGCTTTTAAAAAGCGGCAGAAGTAAAAAGGAGCGTGTTTTTCAGATGGAGAATGTTTTTGAGCGGCTGAAAAAAAATGACTACCCCGGGCGCGGCATCCTCATCGGACGCAGTGCAGAT
Organism: Provencibacterium sp.; assembly: GCA_022792175.1. GTDB lineage: Bacteria > Bacillota > Clostridia > Oscillospirales > Ruminococcaceae > Harryflintia. The sequence goes on along the minus strand of JAAWAN010000015.1, from coordinate 16,230 downwards.
GGAGAGCATGCGTTCGCCGCCTATTTCATTATGGGCCGCAGCGAAAACAGCTGCAACCGCATTTTCGTCCCGGAAGGGGAGGGGCTGCGCACCGAGGCCTATGACCCCGGCAAATTAAAGGACCCTTCGCTTGTCATTTATGCCCCTGTTCGGGTGCTCGACGGGCGCACCATTGTCACCAACGGCGACCAGACGGACACTATCTATGAGGCGCTCTCGCTCGGCGGCAGCTTTGAAAGCGCGCTGCGCACCCGCACCTTCGAGCCGGACCCGCCGATTTATACCCCCCGCATCTCCGGGCTGCTGGAGAAAAACGGCGACTACCGCCTCTCGATTCTTAAGAGCGATGACGGAGACCCCGCCTGCACCCGCCGCTTTTTCTATGAATACCAGAACCCGAAGGCAGGAACGGGCAGCCTCATTCATACCTATCAGCGGGACGGCAACCCGCCCCTTTCCTTTAGCGGCGAGCCGGCTGCGGTTTCGGTGCCCGGGGATATCGACTCGGTTGCCGGATCGCTCTGGGAGAGCCTGAACGAGGAAAAGCGCATTTCCCTGTTTGTGCGCTTCATCCGCCTTTCAGATGGGAATGCCGAGACCCGTATCATCAACAAACATCACTGAAGGAGGTTTTTTCATTGGTAACCGAGCTGGAACTGAAATATGGCTGCAACCCCAACCAGAAGCCGGCGCGCATTTTCATGAAAGAGGGAGAGCTGCCGCTCACCGTTTTAAACGGCAAGCCGGGCTATATCAATTTTCTGGATGCCTTAAACAGCTGGCAGCTGGTCAGCGAGCTGAAAAGGGCGACCGGCCTGCCCGCTGCGGCTTCCTTTAAGCATGTCAGCCCCGCGGGCGCGGCGGTCGGCCTGCCGCTTTCCGATACCCTGAAAAAGATCTACTTTACCGGCGAGGGGGAGCTTTCCCCGATAGCCTGCGCCTATGCGCGCGCGCGCGGCGCCGACCGGATGTCCTCCTATGGCGACTGGGCGGCCCTTTCGGATATCTGCGACGCCGATACCGCCCATCTTCTGGCCCGCGAGGTTTCGGATGGGGTCATCGCCCCCGGCTACACTGATGAGGCGCTGGAGATTTTAAAGGGTAAGCGCAAGGGCAGCTATAACGTCGTGCAAATAGATCCCGCCTACCGGCCCGCGCCGGTTGAACACAAGGATGTATTCGGCATTACCTTCGAGCAGGGCAGAAACGAACTGGCCATCACCGAAGAACTGCTCAAAAACATCGTCACCGACTGTAAAGAGATGCCCGAGAGCGCGAAGCGCGACCTGCTCATCTCACTCATTACCCTTAAATATACCCAGTCCAACTCGGTCTGCTATGTGAAGGATGGGCAGGCCATCGGTGTTGGGGCAGGGCAGCAGTCCCGCGTGCACTGCACCCGCCTGGCCGGCAACAAGGCGGATAACTGGTATCTGCGGCAGCATGAAAAGGTGCTCTCCCTCCCGTTCAAAGAGGATATCCGCCGCGCTGACCGGGACAACACGATTGACGTTTACATTTCGGAGGACTATGACGATGTGCTGCGCGACGGCGCCTGGCAGCAGTTTTTCACCAAAAAGCCGGAGCCGCTCACCCGGGAGGAGAAGCGCGCCTTTCTCGATACGCTTGACGGCGTTTCCCTCGGCTCGGATGCCTTCTTCCCCTTCGGGGACAACATCGAGCGGGCGAAGCGCTCGGGCGTGAGCTATATCGCGCAGCCCGGCGGCTCAATTCGCGATGACAACGTCATCGAATGCTGCAACCGTTATCAAATGGTGATGGCGTTTACCGGTATCCGTCTGTTCCATCACTGATCGCCGGAGCCAGAAGGGAAGAGGCAGGGTGAAAGCCGGCACGGCTGGGTTTCCGAAGAAAGGAAGAGAGTGTAAAAATGAAGGTATTGGTAGTCGGTTCCGGCGGGCGCGAGCATGCGCTGGCACTGGCCATTTATAAAAGCCCCCGCTGCGACAGGCTTTACTGCGCGCCCGGCAACGCCGGAACGGCGATGATTGCCGAAAATGTCCCGATAGCGGCGGCTGATATCGCGGGCATGGTGGATTTCTGCCTGAAAACAGCGATTGACTATGTCGTGGTCGCGCCGGATGACCCGCTGGCGCTCGGCATGGTGGATGCGCTCGCAGAGAAGGGTATCCGCGCCTTCGGACCGGATAAAAGGGCGGCCGTCATTGAGGGCAGCAAGGTGTTTGCCAAGGGGCTGATGGAGCGCTACGGCATCCCGACCGCGCGCTACCGCGTCTATGATGACTGTGTAGCCGCCTATAATGATGTACGTACGGCGGGAAAATATCCGGTCGTCATCAAGGCGGATGGGCTGGCGCTCGGCAAGGGGGTCATCATCGCCCAGTCGCTCGGGGAGGCGCAGGATGCGCTCAAATCCATCATGGAGGATAAAATCTTCGGTGCGAGCGGCAACCGGGTGGTTATTGAGGAGTTTTTAAGCGGGCCGGAGGTTTCCGTCCTCTGCTTTACCGATGGCAAAACGATTGTCCCCATGGTCTCTTCAATGGACCACAAGCGCATTTATGATGGGGATAAGGGGCCTAACACCGGCGGGATGGGTACCGTTGCCCCCAACCGGCACTATACCCCCGAGATAGCAGAGGAGTGCATGCGTACCATCTTCCGCCCGACGGTGGAGGCGATGAACAGCGAAGGGCGCACCTTTAAAGGCTGCCTCTATTTTGGGCTGATGCTCACTGAAAGCGGCCCGAAGGTGATCGAGTATAACTGCCGCTTTGGCGACCCGGAGACCCAGGTGGTGCTGCCGCTGCTGCAGAGTGACCTGCTCTCGGTGATGGAGGCAGTGACCGATGGGAGGCTGCAGCAGGCGGAGGTTCGCTTCTCCCCTGGAGCGGCCGCCTGCGTGGTGCTCGCCTCGGGCGGTTATCCCGGCCATTATGAGAAAGGGCTGGAGATTACCGGGCTGCAGGGCCCGTTTGACCCGGCGGTTACCGTTTACCATGCCGGAACGGCGCTGAGAGATGGAAAGGTCGTTACTGCCGGCGGGCGGGTACTCGGCATCAGCGCGGTGGGGGAGAGCCTGCCGCAGGCGCTCGAGCGCGCCTATGCCGCGGCGGAGAAGATTGCCTTTCCTGGCAGGCAGCTGCGCACCGATATCGGCAGAAAATAGATAAAAGAGGCGCGTTGCAAAATGATTTCATTTTGCAACGCGCCCTTCGGAAAAACACTTTCGGGGCATCAGCTTGCCCCGAAAGTGTTTTTTCCAGTTTCCGCAGGCCGGAATAAAAATTTTGCAGCAGGCCTTTTTCTTACTGCGGCGGCGCTGCCGGAGGCGAAATTTTTCCGGGCGGGTACCTATTCGGCGGTCGGTACGGCCGGTGCCTCCGGCGGGTTTTCCGCCAGATAGGCATAGTAGCGCTCCAGAATGGTGTTTTCTATCAGCTGCCGCGCCTCCGCTGTGATGGGGTGGACAATATCCCGAAAGCTGCCGGATTCATCCTTGCGGCTGGGCATGGCGACAAACAGGCGGTTGGGCCCCTCAATGACCTTGATATCGTGAACAGCAAAATCGCCGTCGAGGGTGACCGAGACCAGCGCCTTTAAACGTGCATCTGGATAGGTTTTGCGGATTCTGACATCGGTGATGTTCATGGTTTTGCCTCCTGTAATCTGCATGATGGATAGTCAGGACACCCGGCAGGCTATGGGGCGGGCGGGTGCCGATCTTAGCTACCTGTATTATTTAGCAGATTTTAGCAGTTTATTCAGCGATGCCGGATTTTGAGAGGGATGTTTTGCCGTTTCCCTGTTTATTTTTTTTCTCATCTGCAATATAATAGAGTCAGGTCAAACGGCCGGCAGATGAAAGCAGCAGGAAGGCCCGTGCGGCCTTTGGAAAGGAATGGTCATCGATATGAAGGTTTCTCCCGATATTCTGGCGGGCAGGCGGCATATTCATTTTATCGGCATCGGCGGCAGCGGCATGTTTCCGCTCGCGCAGATTCTGCAGGGGCGCGGCTATGAGATATCCGGCTCGGATAACAATCCCGGCGATACCATCGAGCTGGAGCGCTCGATGGGCATGCAGGTAGTTATCGGCCAGAGGGCGGAAAATATTGCCGGGGCGGATGCCATTATCTATTCGGCCGCTATTATGGAGGAGAACCCGGAGCTTATTGCGGCGCGCGCAAGCGGGCTGCCGGTGATTGAGCGAAGCGAGCTGCTCGGGCTGATTACATCGCAGTTTGAGGAGTGCGCCGCCGTCTGCGGAACGCACGGCAAAACGACTACTACGGCGCTTTTGACCCATATCCTGCTCGGCTGCGGGAAGGACCCGAGCGCCGTTATCGGCGGCAAGCTCGGGGAGATCGGCGGCAGCGGCCGGGTGGGCAAGAGCCCGGTTCTGGCCGTGGAGGCCTGCGAATTCTGCGAGCATTTTCTGAACCTTTATCCGGATATGGCGGTGATTCTCAATGTGGATGAGGACCACCTTGACTACTATAAAAATCTGGAGAACATTATAAAGGCCTTTCATACCTTTGCGGGGATGGCCTCCCGGTGCGTCATTTATAACGGAGATGACCCGAATACCCTGCGGGCGGTGGAGGGAATAAAAAAGGAGAAGATTACCTTTGGCCTCTCCCCCGAAAACGACTACTGGGCGGCGGATGCCGAACGCTTCGGCACCGGCTACCGCTACCGGCTGATGCACGGGGAAAAGGAAATCTGCGAGGTGAAAACGGCGGTGCCCGGCGCGCACAACATTCTGAATTCGCTGGCCGCGCTGGCGGCCGCCATCCGGCTGGGATGCGATGCGCGGCATGCGGCGGAGCTTGTGGAGAGCTTTGGCGGCGCGGGACGGCGCTTTGAGATTCTCGGCCGGGTAAACGGGGTCACCGTTGCGGATGATTATGCGCACCATCCAAAGGAGATTGCAGTCACCCTGCGCGCCGCTAAAGAGATGGGCTTTCATCGGGTTTTTGCGGTGCATCAACCGTTCACCTATTCGCGCACGGCCCTGCTGCTGGAGGATTTTGCCGCCGCGCTCTCGGTTGCCGACCAGGTGGTGCTCAGCGAAATCATGGGCGGACGGGAGCACAATACTTATGGGATCGATGCAAGAGATTTACAGAAGCGCATAGAGGGCTGCTGCTTTTTCCCGAAGTTTCCTGAAATTGCCCGCTATGTGGCCGGAGCCGCAGAAGAGGGCGACCTGGTGATTACCCTTGGCTGCGGGGATGTTTACAAATGCGCCAAACTGATTCTCGAGGAGCTTTCGTGCATAGCGGGGCGCGAAGCGGTAGATACTAGTCCTGTCAAGGGGGACGGCCGATAAGGTGTCCCCCGGAAAGGATGGGATTTACGGGGAGATGATCAGTGTCGTCGTGCTGTCGGGAGAGGGAGCGCTGCATTCGCTCTATAAAACGCTTTCCCGCTTCTGCGAGGTGCTTTGTGTCACAGGGCGCGATATTCTGCCCGCAGATATGGCGCCGGATATTCTGCTGATAGAGGCGGCCCGTCCGCTGGAATGCGAAGGGGAGGCGGTCTATGTGATCGGCGCGCGCTCCCCGCAGCAAAGCTGGGAGGATTTTTCTCCCGCCGCGCGCGCGGTTGCCGTTATCCATTCCCACAATGCCGAGGGACTGGCCTTTGCGGCGCGCCATCAGCTGAAAACGCTGACCTGCGGGCTTTCCAGCCGCGATACGCTCACCCTCTCAAGCATGACGGGCGAGGGCGCCGCCATCTGCCTGCAGCGGGAGATTGCCACCTTTGGCGGCGGCAGGATGGAGCCGGCCGATATTCCGGTGTGCCTGCGCGGCCCGGCAGAACGCTTCGAGCTGCTGACGCTGGCTGCCGTACTTTTGCTGTGCGGGCTGGGGGAGCATCTGCAGGGGCCTCTTTAAAGGGGATTTGGTGCTGTCGGAATTTTAGCAGGGAGAAGCAGAGCCTTGCCTGCCCTTTTTCCCAGGAAGTTTTTCGCTGCAGCCCTTTTATTTTGGGGCCTGCCTGTTTCTTCTTCCCTTTCAAAGGGTTTTAGGCTATACTTGAAAGGGAAGAAAACCGGAAGAGGGAGGAGGGCAGGAAAATGCAGAATCTGGACCGTTTAATGTCCGCCTGTTTTTCCGGCTACCGGGCGCAGAAATTTCCCTTTCCTTTTTGGGAGGGAAATCGGGAGTATGATGCCCTGGCTTTGCAGCTGGAGGAGGCGGTGCGCGCGGCGATAAATGCGGGCTATGCCTTTTTTTACTGCGGCGCGGCGCAGGGCTTTGACCTGCTGGCGGCCGAAACGGTGCTCCGGCTGCGGGAAATGGGGGAGGATGTCCGCCTTCGCTGTGCCATCCCCTTTCCGGGCCAGGCTGAGGGCTGGCCGAAAAGCTGGAGGCAGCGTTATGAGCAGGTGCTTTGCCAGAGCGATGAGCTTTTAACGCTGAGTTCTTGCTACAGCCGCGGCTGCTATCAGCTGCGCAACCGCTATATGGTGGACCACTCCTGCCGGCTTATCTGCTATTTCGATGGCCGGCTCGGCGGCACGGCCGCAACGGTTCGCTATGCGATGAAAAAGAAGCTGGAAATTGTGAACCTTGCGGCGGTCATTTGTGAAGGAAACGCTTGAACTTTTCCGGTTTTATGGTATACTAAATACAGTACAGCCTTCAAAAAGGAGGGCTGAAAAAACGAACAGAACATATATTCGCATCTGCCGGACCGGATGCGGGATGGAGGTTGTACATGTCGGATAAGGATAAGGCACTGGAAACAGCGCTTGCGCAGATTGAGAAGCAGTTTGGCAAGGGAGCGGTCATGAAGCTGGGCGAGGCGCCGCAGATGAGCGTGGAGGCCATTCCGACCGGTTCGCTTTCGCTGGATATCGCATTGGGGATAGGCGGCGTGCCGCGCGGGCGGATTATTGAAATTTTCGGGCCGGAATCCTCCGGCAAGACGACGGTGGCGCTGCATGTGGTGGCCGAGGCGCAGAAGCTGGGCGGCAATGCCGTCTTTATCGATGTGGAGCATGCGCTGGACCCGGTCTATGCCAAGGCGCTGGGGGTAGATATCGATTCGCTGCTCGTTTCCCAGCCGGATACCGGTGAGCAGGCGCTGGAAATCTGCGAGGCGCTGGTGCGCTCGGGCGCGATTGATGTGGCGGTCATCGACTCGGTGGCGGCCATGACCACCAAGGCGGAAATCGAAGGGGAGATGGGGGACAGCCATGTCGGCCTGCAGGCGCGCCTGATGAGCCAGGCGCTGCGCAAGCTGACCGGGGCTATCTCCAAATCGAACTGCACGGCGATTTTCATCAACCAGCTGCGCGAGAAAATCGGCGTTATGTATGGCAATCCTGAGACAACGCCGGGCGGCCGCGCCCTCAAGTTTTATGCCTCGGTGCGTCTGGATGTGCGCCGGACCGAAACCATCAAAGTTGGCACCGAGATGGTGGGCAGCCGCACCCGCGTCAAGGTGGTCAAAAACAAGGTGGCCCCGCCCTTCAAGGAAGCGGAGTTTGATATTATGTATGGCCAGGGCATCTCGCGCGATGGAGAGATTGTCGATGCGGCCGTCAAGCTGGACATCATCCAGAAGAGCGGCGCATGGTTCAGTTATGGGGAGAACCGGCTCGGGCAGGGGCGCGACAATGTCAAGATCTATCTGCGTGAGCATCCGGATTTTGCGGAGGATGTTGCGCGCCAGGTGATGGAGCGGCGGGCCGAGCTTGCTGAGATGGGCAAGGGCCCGAAGAAAATCAACCGTATTGTGAAGGGAGCGCCGGTCAGCGTGCAGGTGGAGGCGGATGACAAGGCGGAGGCCGCACCGGAGAAGGCGGAATAGCCGATGCGGGTGACCGATATTCATCTGACGAAAAGGGGCCGCTTCGCCGTTTATGGCGATGGGGAATTCTGCTGTACGCTGCATCCGGAAATTTATGCACGCGCCCATCTGCAGATAGGGGATGTTATCGATCCTTCTGATTTGGGCGCGCTCGCCTATGAAACCGAGGAAAAGCTGGTGCGCGAGCGGGCGCTCTCGCTGCTGGCTGCGCGGGAATATACCGAAAAGCAGCTGTATGATAAGCTGCTGCAAAAGGGCGCGGAGGAGGAGCTGGCGGCGGCCGCCGTGCTGCGCATGCAGCAGCTGGGGCTTTTAAACGATGCGGACTATGCCTGCCGCGCCGCTGCGGATATGGCCCATCTCAAGGGGTATGCCCCCCGCCGTATCCGGCAGGAGCTGCGCCGCAGAGGAATTGGCGAGGAGGAGGCGGAGGCGGCGCTCGAGGTGCTGCAGGAGGACCCGCAGCCGCGCATTGCCGCGCTGCTGCTCTCCCGCTATACCCGCCTGTGGGAGGATGAAAAGGTCTGCCGCCGGGCGGTGGCAGCGCTGCAGCGGCTGGGCTATGCCTATGAGGATATCCGCTATGTGATCGGGCATATTGAGGAGTTTATCGAGGAATAGCCGCTTGCGGGAAGCGGCAGACAGGAGGTAAAAACTCCTGCCTGCCGCCCTTTTTGTCCGCTCCTCAGATGGAAGCGAACTGGCTTTGATACATCTCATAGTAGGTACCGCGTTTTTCGAGCAGCTCGCGGTGGGTGCCCTGCTCGATGAGCCGCCCATCCTGAATGACGAGGATGCGGTCGGCGCTGAGAATGGTGGAAAGCCGGTGGGCGATGACAAACGAGGTTTTTCCCGCCATCACCCGGTCCATGACCTCCTTTACCCGCTGCTCGGTCCGGGTATCGACCGAGGAAGTGGCCTCATCGAAGATAAACAGCTGGGGGTGCACCATCAGCGCCCGGGCAATGGTCAGCAGCTGCCGCTGCCCCTGGGAAAGCTTGTCGCTGTCGCCGGAGAGCGGGGTATGGTAGCCCTCGGGCAGCGAGGAGATATACGCATCCATCTCCACCTCGCGCGCCGCCTGCCGGATGCGCTCCCGGTCGCCCGAATGGGCGGCATAGTCGATGTTCTCCTCGATACTCATTTCGAAGATGAAGTTTTCCTGCAGCACCAGCGCAAAGCTGCGCCGCAACCGGCGCAGCGGCAGCGAGCGGATATCCATCCCGTCAATCAGAATGCGGCCGCTTTCGCAGTTATAAAAGCGCAGCAGCAGGTTCATCAGCGTTGTCTTGCCGGAGCCGGTCTCCCCGACAATGGCAATCTTCTCCCCGGGCGCCGCATGAAACGAGATATGCTCCAGAACCGGCATGCCGGGCTCATAGGAGAAAGAGACATCCTGAAACCGCACCTCGCCCCGCAGCGCTTCCGGCTCAGCGGTGCCCAGGTCCTGCTCCTCCGGCTGGGAGAGGAGAAAGTTAATCCGGTCGCAGGAGGAGAGGGCGGACTGGAAGGTGCCATACAGATTGGCAATTTCGGTGATGGGGGAGGTGAACTTTTTGGAGTAGATGATGAAGCTGGAGATGCTGCCGATGCTGATTTTCCCACTGAGGAAAAGAAGTCCTCCCAGCACGGAAATCAGCACAAAGGAGAAATTATTAAAGCCGTTCATTGAGGGCATCATCTGGCTGGAGGAGAATTCCGCCTCCTGCCCGGCCTTTTCGTAGTCGGCGCTGAGCCCTTCATAGGTTTTGCGGTTATATTCCTCCAGCCCGAAAAGCTTGACCGTTTTCTGGGCGGTAATCATCTCCTCGGCGTGCGCCGACAGCTGGGCAAACTGAATCTTTTTCTGCCGGAAGAGGCGGCGGGAGCGCCGGCTGATAAAGCGCGCCGTTAAAATAATCAGCGGGATGATGATTAAAAAGATGGCGCAGAGCGCCGGGCTCAGGCGCACCATCATCACCAGTGCGCCCAGAATGGTGATAAGGCCGGTGAGGGTGGTGATAACATCCGAGGTAATCGTTTCGCTGATCTGGTCGATATCCATCGAAATGCGGCTGATGAGGTCGCCCTTGGTGTTCGATTCCAGAAAACAGAGCGGCAGGTGCAGCAGGTGGCCGAATACCGACAGGCGCAGCTCGAAGATAATGCGCTGGGTAACGCGGGTCATCAGCGTATTGCGCACCACCTCGAGCAGCCAGCCGATGAGCGAAAAGAGCAGAATCATGCCCGTAAAGCGGTAGATGGCGGGAAAATCCACCTGCCCCTGTCCGAGACCGATGGCATCCACCACCTGCCCTGTGTAGGTCGGGATACACAGCAGGATAAGGTTGGAGATAATCACCAGAGCGATGATCAGCAGAAAATTCCATTTGTAGGCACGGATATAGGGGAGCATCAGCCGCCAGAGCGCACGGATGCCGCCGCGCAGCGGCACCTTCTGCTCAGAGGCGCCAAAGCGTCCGCCGCCTTTAAATTCACGCGCAGGGCTCTTCAACACTCTCCACCTCCTCCTGAGAACGGTAGATATCCTGATAGATGGCGCAGCTTTCCAGCAGCTGCCGGTGGGTGCCGATGCCGGCAATCCGCCCCTGGTCGAGCACCAGAATTTTATCCGCCCGCTCAATGGCGCTCAGTCGCTGGGTAATCATCAAAATGGTCTTTTTGTGCTGCAGGGCGCGCAGCTCCTTTTGCAGGTGCAGGTTGGTCTTGTAGTCGAGCGCGCTGGTGACATCGTCAAAAACGAGGATATCCGCATCGCTGTAGAAAATGCGCGCCACATTCAGCCGCTGCCGCTGCCCGCCGGAGAGATTGCTTCCCGCCTGGTTGATTTCAGTATCGACCCCCTTTTCCAGCGAGCCGATGAAGCCCTGCAGCTGCGCCTGGTGGATGGCCATTTCCAACCGCTCTTTATCCTCTTCTTCATCCAGCAGGATGTTTTTTTTCACACTGGCGGTAAAGATGCTGTATTGCTGCTGGGCAACGCTCACCGAGCGGCGCAGCTCCCCCGGCTCGAAATTGACGATATCCTTCCCGTTTACCCGTATGCGCCCCTGCTGCGGCTGATACAGGCCGGCGAGCAGATGAATGAGGGTGGATTTGCCCGCCCCCGTCTCGCCGACGATGCCCACCGTCGTCCCGCGTTCAACGGTGAAGGAGATGTTCTGCAGGGTGGGGGAGGCGCTGGCAGCATAGGTGAACGAAACGTTTTCAAAGGAGATGGCGGGGGCCGCGGGGTCGGTCCCCGCCGCCTCGCTTCGCCTTTCCGGCGGCCGGGAAACCGTTTCCAGCAGCTCGTTTATCCGCCCGGCGCTGGCGCTGGCGCGGGAGAAGTTGATAAACAGGCGGGGGATGTTGTTCATCGAATGCACCACCATGTTGAGATAGCTGACGATGGCAATGAGCTGTCCGAGTTCCATATATCCGTCATGAATCCGGCTGCCGGCCACCAGCAGCAAAGCGCACAGGCCGATATTGGAAAAAAGGGTGATGGAGGGGGAGAGGATGGCGGAAATCGTTCCGGCATGCACCTCATTATCCCGGACGATGGCCGCCTGCTCGCTGAAGCGTGCCTGTTCGCGGCCCAGCTGGTCGAACGCCTTGATGGTTTTAATACCGGATATGCTCTCGCGCACAATGTTGGAGGAGAGGTCGAGCCCCTCCTGAACCCGCCGGTAGAGCCGGTGGGTCAGCCGGTAGATAAAGCTGCTGGAGAAGAGGATGATAAGCATCATAATAAGCAGCGTGATGGTCAGATGGGAATCTATCAGCATACACATTGCCACGCCGCCTGCTCCCAGCAGCAGGGTGCGTACCAGCATGCGCATAAGCTTGGAAACGAAATTCATAATCTGTTCGACATCGTAGGTCACGCGGGTGGTCAGCGTAGCGGTGGAAAAGCGCTCCTCATCCTCCAGAGAAAGGGTCTGCAGGTGGGCATACAGCCGGTCGCGGATGCGCTGGCCCACCCGCTGGGAGGTGTGGGTAGCCAGATAGTGCGACCAGAGGGTGGCGCCAAAGCCAATCAGGGTGACCAGAAGCATCTGGATGCAGGTGGTGCGCATGAGCGGGATATCGCGATGGGCGATGCCTTCATCCACAATGGCGGAAAGCAGCAGCGGCAGCAGAATATCGGCCACCGAGCCGATGCCTTTAAGTAGCATACCCAGCAGAATCCATTTCACAAACGGGGCGAAAAAGGGGTAAAGTTTTTTCAAAAGTTTTCTCCTCCTTCATCCAGTGTGGACATCCCGACCCAAAGCGAGCAGGAGAAGCCGCGCGAAGGGGGCTGCGTCTGGCCCAGTGCCGCCAGCAGGCATTCGCAGGCATATTCGCCCATTTCGCTTAAAGGAAATTCCAGATGGGTAACGGTGGGATAGAGCTCCTTAAAATACCACGAATCGTAAAGAGAAATCAGCTTGATATTCTGCGGAAGCTCAAAATGCCGGCGCAGAATCTGTCCCTCGGTAATCATCGTCAGCCGGGGCAGCGGTGTGAAAACGACCTGGGGCTGCAGGCGCCCGAGCGCCTCATCTACCGCTGAGCAGAGCGCTTCATCCTCCATACCGCGTGGGAAAACCTCTTCAGTCAGCGCGGCCAGCGGATAGTCCTGCAGAAAATATTCCCGCAGCAGCTCAATTTTGCGCGTTACGGCGGGGTTGCGCACTGCGCTGCCGAAGCTGAAATAAGCGATGCGCTGAAAATCGTGCCGCCTGCAATAGCCGACGCACTGGCGGATAACGGTGCGTAGCCCGGTGTGCAGATGGATTCCGCAGCCGGTAATGCCCGCCTCATTGATGACCAGATAGGGGAGCTCGTATTTTCCGAGCAGCTCCACGGCGGCAAGATCCAGCGTCATATAAAGAAAGAGCAGCCCGTCAATGCGCCGGGAGAGATAGTAGGCGACATATTTTGCCTGCTCGCTTGCCTCCTCATCCGGCAGCAGGGTGATGCTGTAGCCGTTTTGATAGAGCACCCGCTGGATTCCTCTGAGTGTCTTGTTGAAGGAAAGCGAGGTGGAGTCCTGTCCGACGATAACGCCGATGGACATCGCCTTGCGGGTACGCATGCCCCGCGCGCCGGCATCCGGATGATAGCTGAGCGCATGGGCGGCGGCGAGAATCTTCTCGCGCGTGGCCGGGCTGATGCTCTTATCCGGCCGGTCGTTGAGCACATAGGAAACGGTAGCCTGGGAAACGCCGCAGATTTTGGCAATATCAGCGGCAGTGACCTTCCCCATCCCAATCCCTTCTTTCAAGTTATACGATTAACCAAGGACAGTATAGCGCATTTTTTTCCAATATGCAAGAGGGGGAGAGAATTTTGTTTTTGCCTGCTGTTCTGTTTAAGAAAGATATTGCATGTTTCCTGCGGTCCGGGTGTTTTCACAGGGAAAGGCTTCTGCTGGCAGGGCAAAATCAGCTTCTGACAGACGCTGCGGCCTTTTCTCTGTCAAGCGCGGGCACCGCGCCGAGGCTATGATAAACGCTGTTTTGTCCTTTATACCGGCCAGCGGAAAGGGAGGTTGGATTCAGTGCCATGCGGTTGACAGGGGCCTTTTTGCGGGTGTGTTTGGAATAGGCAGCGACTAAGCGGTGAGAGGGCAGCATGTGGCGGCTGCACAGGCAGCGGGCCGGGGGAGATGAAAGCGCGGGTAGAAAAGCTGAAAATGACCATACAGTAAAATCCCGGCGGGTCTCTTTAGGAAAAGCCTGCCGGGATTTTTTCGTTATAAAACGTCTTCGATAACATTCAGAAGGTGGAGCGGGTAGAGCTGGTTTTTTGTACAGCGGCAGGCGAGAAGAGAAACCACCGTTTCCAAAGTAGAAACGTCCGAAACAAATTCCATTCTTTTCATCCGCCCATCTGATACCCAAAAGGCTGCAATCCCGAAGGAGCGGTAGCAGCCCAATTCAGGGGAGTGCAGTTCTTCCTTAACCGGCAGATACAGGAACATCCATCCCTACCTCCCTTGCCAGTTCGGTAGGTTCAATCTTTAAAACAGCCATTATCTGTAGAAGATGGAACCAGTTAGGATTAGATCGCCCGCTTTCTATCTTCTGTATCCACCGGGGAGAGAGGCCAACCAACTCAGAAAGCTCTTCCTGTGTCAGATTATGGCTTTTACGCGTTTTGCGGATGGCAGCCCCTAGTGCCCGCCGGTATTTTGGCTCGATTCTCATATTATCCCTCCTTTATATAGAGGAAGAATATTCCAATTACAAACCAAAGTCGACGAACGATATGTTCGCGTTTTTGAAAAAAGTCGAAAAATGTAGATAAATTTTTGGACAAAATAGGAAGTATATGGAATATATGACACGAATATTTGTCGAGATAGTGGCGGCCTCTTTTTGTCTTCTACCGAGAAACCGGTATCTTCTTGATTATTACATACTTCCCATACAGCGGCAATCATATTGGAGGTTGGAATTTAGTACATTTGAAGAGAGAAGATCAGCATTTCAAAAACTTGTCAAAGAATATAAAAATACCCGGTGCGCTTTCTTGGGTAGAGAAGCACACCGGGCATTGCCCATTTATTGCAGTAATTTCCTCAGCCGTCTGAGATAAAAAAAGAATAAACCAAAACGAACACATTTTCTGCGGTATAAACAGCAGGCAAATGTGTTCATTTGACTCTTTTTGGTAAAGCTGAAAATGCAAAGTCCGAACCCATTGGGTTCGGACTTTGACTGTTTGGTGGAGTAAAGAATTCCTTGAATGGGGCCTTGAACAGTTAGAGAAATCGCAACAAATCAAATTAGCAAAGAATGATTCATTGATATGGGGCGTTGTCGTGAACCCTTAACCCCTGTTATGGCAGTCTATCGCCGACGAAAGGGTTAAAACCTCCCATGCCCTTTCTTCCTTGACTCCTGCGGCCTTTACCTCATTCAAAAGCTGCATTGTCAATATGACGGATTCATACAGCTCATGCGCTTTCTTGAATGGATAACGCTGCATATATTGGGCAATGGATTCCGCAACCTTTCCTTCTGTTTCGGAAAAATGGCTGTTTAGTTCATCCTGCGCCGTGTCGGGCTGCTCCCCGGCTCGGCGTTTCTTTTTTCGTCCAAACCGTTCCTCCCCCTTTCAGCGCGTGGGCGGACTGCATAACAACCCTTTGCATTACCAAAATTTCCCTTTACACTATTATAATATCCCATTACATTGAGTATGTCAAAGGGTTTCTGAAAACAATTATTGCAATGGGATATTTTTGTGATATGATGGACATATAAGGAGATGTTGCAGTTTGACAATAGGCGAACGCATACGCTCGATTAGAAAGGAAACCGGCCTAAATCAAACGGATTTCGGTGAAAAAGTTGGGTTGCGTCAATCCTCATTAGGTCAAATTGAAAGCGGAGTAAGAAACGCTACTGACCGCACAATTATTCTAATCTGTGAAAAATACGGGGTCCGGGAAGACTGGCTCCGTAACGGAACCGGGGAAATGTTTCTTGAAACCGATTCAACGATTGTTTCCCAGCTTTCCAGCGAATACGGGATTGACGCTTTCGAGAAAGTTCTAATTGAAGGTTTCCTGAAAATGAAACCGGAGGAACGGGCGGTTATAAAAACCTACGTCCGCAACCTGATAGACACGCTAACCACCGATGAAGCCGCATACAAGGAATTTCGGGCAGAATATGATAAGGAACACGCATTGCCCTTTGCGGCCCGTAGGGGTGATGCTTCCGGCCTTGCTGAAGCTGCGGAACGGTTTAACAACACGCTTTCCGCTACGGATGATAAAGACGGAATGTGACGTAGGGCATCTATGACGTGGCGGCAATATTCTTTTTACTTGAACAAGGCATATCTGCACTTCCCGTCAACCCCTGCGCTATCCCTCCTAAAAATGGATGGATGCTTTTTAGTTATTCTACATTTGCGGCAAGGATTCAAGAAAGCGTTGCCTATCTGCAAACTAACTATGACAAAGACGGCTTTGTACTGTGGAGCGAACCGGCGCGGCTCTGGCCTATGTGCGGGATTTTACCGCCGATTCCCAAACCGCCCCGCTGCTGTCCGGCATCATGCGGCAATTCGCGGGATTTATCGAAAGCAATAAAAAACGCCTGCGTGAACAGGCGGCAAAATCAAGGACTGGAGGTTTCATATTATGGCTGATAATCTGGCATATCAAGAGGAAATCCGGGACGAAATGCTAAACGGAAGGGTTGTTCTAATGTCCCCGCGGCCTACGGTAAATCATAACCGGGTAATTGGAAATATCTTCTTTGCCTTTATGGGATACCTGCGCGGAAAAACCTGTGAACCCTTTGCAGACGGTACAGATGTTTATTTATCCGAGAAGGACCGCGTTATTCCTGACGTTATGATTATCTGCAAAAAAGAGATAATCAAGCGCAAGGGCGTTTTCGGCGTGCCGGACTTGATTGTAGAAGTATTGTC
>JAAWAN010000001.1 GCA_022792175.1 Provencibacterium sp. | reverse complement strand
CAAAGAATCATACTGGTCAAAAACTGCAAATAATTTTTTATCTATATCCAATTTATGTCGTAATTGTAACATATATATTTCCGGAAATCAATACTTCTTCGTATATTGTTCTGAAACTGGAGATGTTTCACATATCTACACTTTTAAAAAACAGCGGCAAAGTGGCCTGTGAAGCGGAAATCAGCCTTTTTCAGTAGAGTTTGATTTTTAAAAATATTTTCTTCCTTTTGCCGGGAAGAAGGCTTTTTCCAAAAAAAAACAGCCATGTAAAGCCTTTTGCTTTACATGGCATATCAAGAATCCTCTGGCCCCGGCAGTGTGCGAAAAGAGGAAGACAAAAAATCTCTCCGCTGAAGCCCCGCAGCGGAGAGATTTTTTGATAGAGCCGTTTTTTTTATCTGAAAGGCTTTTCAGGCCTGTTGGGCTTTGACCGTTTCGGGAATGACCTCCTGCAGGGTTACCGGCAGGCTCATGCGCTGCCCGTCGCGGCTGACTTCGACCTGCAGCGTCTCGCCCGCGCTGTGGTTTTTAACGGCGGTGCGCAGCTCGGTGGAGGAGGAAATCTCGGTGCCGTCCACCGATACGATGCGGTCGCCCACCTTCATCCCGGCCAGAGCGGCGGCGCTGCCCTCCTGCACCTGGGCAACATAGGTGCCCGGCTCGTTGACCCGGTAGTAGAGGGCGGTGCGGGCATCCTGAATATCGACAATCGAAATGCCCAGCTCCCCGCGCCCGCCGACATAGCCCTGGCGGATGAGGTCGTCAATCACCTTTTGGGCGGTGTTGACCGGGATGGCGAAACCGAGTCCCTCCACGCCGGTGCCGGAGGATTTGGCGACGACGATGCCGATGAGCTCCCCGCGGCTGTTAAACAGCCCGCCGCCCGAGTTGCCGGGGTTGATGGCGGCGTTGGTCTGCAGAAGGGTCATGGTTTCCCCGTCAATCGTAACCTCCCGCCCGAGCGCACTGACGATGCCGTTGGTAACTGTCCCGCCCAGCTCACCGAGAGGGTTGCCGATAGCGACCGTCTCCTCACCGACCTGCAGCGCATCCGAATCGCCGGTGGTAGCGGCAGAGAGGCCCTGGGCATCGATTTTTAAAACGGCCAGATCGGTCTGCTCATCGGTACCGATGAGCGAAGCCTCATAGCTTTCGCCGTTTTTCAGGCGCACGGTGATCGACAGGGCGTTTTCAATAACATGGTTATTGGTGGCGATGTACCCATCCTCCGAAAGGATGACGCCGCTGCCGGCCGCTTCGCCGCTCATCTGCATCCCCCAGGTGTTGGTGGTGACCTCGGTGCGGATTTCCACCACTGAATCGGAAACGGCGTTTACCACCTGGGCTACCGACAGGTTTTCTCCCGCCGTGCCGCCGGATACGGCCGGGACAGAGGAGACTGCCGCAGCGGAGGATGAAGAGGCCAGCACGCCGGCCGGCTGGGCGCTCTCTACCTCGACCTGGTTCATGTTTGCGGCCAGATAGCCGCCGCCAAAGCCGGTGATGGAGGAGAAGACGGCGCACACGGCAACGAGCGCTGCAGCAGAGGCACGCCTGCGGCCCCTGGAAGACTTTTCGGTCAGCGCGCTTTCCGGCTGCGGGTTGCTGGCGGTGTTATAGGACTCATTTTTAAAATCATCATAATAACTCATGAACAATTCCCTCCTGAGTTTGATTGGCTTTTCTTTACGAGCTTTAGTATACCGGGGAATTGTAAGTAAGGTTTTAACGGTTATGGGGGGAAAGTTAAACTTAGTTTGAAGAAAATTCAGAGATTTTTTGAGGGGAAAACGTCCGATATATGGATTTTTTGTGACGAAGGGTCTGTTGCAAAATGAAAGAAAGCGCGAAGAGGCCGCCCCTCCGGCTTGCAGAGAAAAGGGGCTGTTGCAAAACGAGAGTTTTGCAACAGCCCCTTTGGAAAAGCTTTTCGGATGGGAGAAAAGGCCCCTTCAGCCCTCCTCCATGGCAAACCCGTAGTCGAGAATAACGTTTCCTGACTCGTCAGGCGTTGTAAAGCGCGGGAAGTTATACCGCTCGAAGACCCAGCCGCCCTGCCGATACCTCCAGCCGTGCTCCCTGAGAGAGTCAGGGCAGAGGCAGTGCGGCTGTTCGCCATAAATGTCCCCGTTTTGCTCGCTGCCATAGATATAGCAGATGCCGTAGTCCCCCGCGGCAATGGCAACCGAGTGATAGCCGGGAGGAACGGCCGTATCCTCCGGGAAAAGCAGGCCAATCCAGTATTCAAATTCTCCGATTTGGATATACATAAGTAAAATATACGCTCCGTCATTCTCCGGCAGGCTTTCCAGCTCCTCGAGAGGCGCAAAAAGGCCCTCTTCGAATCATTCCTGCCATTTGTGGCTGAATGAGCCGCCCTGCCGGTTCTCTTCGGTGTAGCGCCGCCCGATAAAACGGGAGGCAGGGAGATCCGTTCTGTTTTCAGCAGCTTGATGGCCATTTATCTTTTCTCCTTTCCAGAAGATTTTTAAAAATATGAGAGTGTTTATACAAAATGTATTAAAAGGAAATGCCCGGCAGAGAGTATCTCTCTGCCGGGCCAGGTCAGCTGGAAAGACGGGGTCAGCGCAGCCGAAGCGTCAGCACCTGGAAGGGCTTAAAGTGCAGCTTTACCCTGCCCTGCGAAACGGGGAGCGCTTCGAGGGTATCCTCGTTCATGCGGCAGAGCGCAGCGCTGGAAAGCTGGGCGGGGAGGGCAAGCTCTGCGTCCCGTTCGCCGCCCTTCGACTCATAGAGCCGGGCGATGAGGCCGTCCCCATCCTCAGCGCGCTTGAGCGTATCGAGGATGACGGCACAGGACTCGCGCACTGCGAAGAAGCTGTCGCTTTTGCCCGTGCCGGGCGTAACGGTTGCCGGTACATTCAGCTCATACCCCTGGTGGACGACGTCGCAGCCCTCAAACGGGCCCTCCCAGGCGGTGAAGGCATAGGTGAAGCGGTGGGTGCGGTTGTCTGCGCGCATTTCAGGGGCCGCCGGGGCGCGTAGCAGTGTCAGGCGGATATCGCCTTCGAGCATGCTGACGCCATATTTGCAGTCGTTGAGAACCGCCGCGCCGTGGGCGCTGTCGCACAAGGCGGTGTAGCGGTGATTGCAGACCTCAAAGCGATCCTTGTCGTAGGCGCGGGAGCGGTGGGTGGGACGCTTCATATAGCCGAACTGGATTTCGTTGTAGCCCTCGGTGGCCTGAATGCCGGTCGGGAAGCTGACCTTTAAGAGCCGGTGCAGCTCCTTCCAGTCGACGGTGGTATCGAATTCGATGCGCGAGGCGTCCTTCGCCAGCGAGATAATCTGGCAAAACTTACTCTCGCCCACTGTTTTTTCCACCCGGATGGCGCACTGCAGCGGGGAATCCGAAACGAGTGAAAGCGTAGCCTTATCTGAAAGTTCCACCGGCTGCTGCTCATAAGGGCTGTCGATATCCCAGGCGTCGAAGACGCGGGGAACATCCTTATAGAAGAGCAGGCGGTTCATCGGCTCGGCGGCAAATTCCCGGCCGCTCTGCTTGAGGATAAAGGAGGTGATTTCGCCGCAGGCGTTTATCTTTGCACGGACCTTGCTGTTTTCGAGCATGGCACCCTCGGCAGAGAGGGAGAGCGAAACGCCGTTTTCCACCGGCGCGCTCTTTTCGGCGGGCAGAATAACGGTGCGGCCCATGGAGGGCAGCGGCACGAGGGAAACGGCCCTGCCGCCTATCTCCCCGCAGGGCAGAGCGATGCCTTCTGCGGTTTTGGCGGCGCCCTTAAAGGAAGCGGGCAGCTCGATGAGCGCCTCACGCCCCCAGGAAAGCGAGTTGTAGACGCACAGCCCATCGCCCGCTTCGGCGAGCGCGGCGCGCGCCGACTCCGCCATCTCCCCGGCGGCGGCGAGGATCTCCTGGTGCTGTGTGAAGGTCTCGTCATAGACACGGCCGATCGAGGAGCCGGGCAGGATGTCATGGAACTGGTTTAAAAGCAGCTTTTTCCAGTTTTCCTCCAGCTGCGCGGCGGGGTAGGAGGCCTTGCCGGCGATATCGGCCAGCGCCGACCAGCATTCGGCCTCGCGCAGCGCGAGCTCGCTCTTGCGGTTGCCCCATTTGACGCGGGCCTGTGAGGTATAGACGCCGCGGTGGGCGGTGAAATAGAGCTCGCCCGTGTATTTGTGCTCCGGGCCGCCGTCCTTTTCGAGGTCGCGGAACAATTCGAGCGGATGGGCCATTTTAAATTTCGGCGCGCCCTCGAGGTTTTCCTGGCGCATGGCGAACTCGATATAGTCGCGGGTGGGGCCGCCGCCGCCGTCCCCATAGCCGTAAGGGAGCAGGAACTTGTCCATATCATCCTTCTGAACGCGGTTTTCCCAGAGGGGCATCAGCTCGGCGGGGTTTGTTTTATAGGTGTAGCTGGTGGGCAAAAAGGAGGTAATCTCCGACCCGTCGTTCCCCTTCCAGGTGAAGTAATGATAGGGGAATTGCTCGCCCTCGTTATAGGACCAGAAGATTTTCTGGGTAACGAGGTATTTGACGCCGAAGCCGTTTAGAATCTGCGGCAGCGCGGCGGAATAGCCGAAGGTATCCGGCAGCCAGAGGATTTCGCAGTCAACATCGAACTCCTCTTTAAAAAAGCGCATGCCGTAGAGCAGCTGACGGATGAGTGATTCGCCGCTGGTCATATTGGTGTCCGGCTCGACCCACATTGCCCCTTCGACAATCCAGCGCCCCTCTTTGGCGGCCGCTTTGATTCTCTCATACAGCTCAGGATAGTGCTCCTTGCACATCTGGTAGGTCTGCGGCTGGCTCTGCAGGTATCTGTAATCGGGATAGCGCTCCAAAAGGCGCAGCTGCTGGGCAAAGGTGCGCTCGGTCTTGCGCACCGTTTCCTGGAACGGCCAGAGCCAGACAACATCGAGATGGGAATTACCGATGCCATAGAAAGTGGGGGCACTGTCTCCGTTTTGGGCCTGCATCAGCGGGCGCAGCAGCTCGCGGGCCTTCTGATAATCCGCCCTGCGGCGCTCTGCCGGCTGTTCGAAATCGACGGCCAGCGTAAAATCTTTGAGGCCCCGGGCAATTTTGGCCGCCCGTAGGCTGCCCTCCGAGAGGTTCTCCATGATTTCGGTGAGCACGGTGACATCCAGCCAGAGCTGATAGGCCTCCTCATTCCAGATGCCGAAGGTGGAGCGGCCGACCTGCCGGCGCTTTTTGCCCGCGAGCGGATCCCCATAGGAGCCGGGCAGAACGGGGCCGACCCCGACGCCGCCGAACTTCCCCTCGGGGTAATAGTGGCCGGCATAGCTTTCGAGAAACAGGGAATAGTTCTCTCCCGCCTTGCCGCTTTCGCAGAGGATGTTGTCCTGTATATAGTGATGGGGAACACTGACCCATTCAGCGCGGCGGGTTCCAAAGGCCTTGCCGTTTACAAAAACGGAGGACTCCCCGCCGGGATTGAGATCGAGAACAATGCGCTCCCCCTCGGCCTCGGGCGGCAGGGTAATGGAGGATTTCATCCAGGCATATTCCCACTGCATGCCCCATTCGGTTCCCACCGGCATGGGGGAAAAGGGGCGCTTTAAAGCTTCCCCGGCGCTCAGCTGTTCGGGGGTCACAAAGCCCTCAAAAAGGATTTCCCCCAGAGGGCGGTAAAGGTCTTCAGTCAGCGCATGCGTCCAGTAGCGCAGGCGGTCTTTCCATTCTGCTGGCAATTTCATGATGGCGGTTCCCTCCAAAAGATATTGAAATGCAGGCGATTTTCGCTGAGGCTACAAAGCCCTCGCAGACACTGCACCGCTATCATGCCATAATATGCGGGGATTGTCAATGAAGGATTTTACTCTGAAAGTTATAATAATTTCATTTGTTTCTCACCTTTTTATCACAATCGGGTTTTATACTCTAAACGTACCTCAAAAGGGGAAAATCTTTCGCGTTCTTCTTCTCTTCATACTTCATTATAGGACAAAACGGGCAGCCTTTTGGCCGCCCGTTTTGTCCGTTTGCCGGCGGTTGGGATGGCAATCCTGGTTTATCTGTGGTAAAATGGAAAAAGGCCGGCAGGGGAAAAACCGGCCTGCCGCAGAGGCTTTGTGTTTCCAAAGGATACAGTCACACAGAAGGGATAAATGCAGGCATGCCGGATTTTGAAACGCTGCTGAATGTACAGTGCATGATGTTTATTTTAATGGGCCTGGGACTGCTGCTCTGCAGGCTGGGCATTTTGGGAGCGCAGCAGAAGAAGGGGCTGAGCGACCTGGTGCTCAAGGTCATTTTGCCCTGCAACATCGTCAACTCCTTTCGCATCGCCTTTGGCCGGGAGATTTTTCTTTCCTTTTCACAGATTCTGCTCGTTTCAGTGCTGGTGCAGCTCTTCTGCCTTCTGCTCAGCCGTCTGCTTTACCGGCGGCTTTCCCCTGAACGCCAGGCGGTGCTCACCTATGGCACCATCTGCTCGAATGCAGGGCTTATCGGCAATCCCATCGCCGAGGGGCTCTATGGGGCGCAGGGGCTTTTATATGCCTCCATCTATCTGGTGCCGCAGCGGGTGGTGATGTGGTCGGCAGGGCTGCACTGCTTCACCCGGGAGAAGGACTACAAAAGGTCGATACAAAAGGTGCTCACCCATCCCTGCATCATCGCCGTTTTTGTCGGGCTCATGCTGATGCTGACCCAGCTGCAGCTGCCCGCCGTTCTGGACCGGACGCTTAAAAGCCTCAGCGGCTGCAATACGGCGCTTTCGATGATAGCGGTCGGGGCGATTTTAGGAGAGGTGAACCCGCGCGAGGCGGTGAACCGGCAGATAGCCGCCTATACGCTTTTGCGCCTTGTCGGCATTCCGCTCGTAGTTTTTTGCGGCTGCCTGCTGGCCGGGCTGGACCCGGTGGTGACGGGGGTATCGGTCATTCTGGCGGGCATGCCGGCCGGGAGCACCACCGCCATTTTAGCCGCCAGCTATCGGGGAGATGCGGCCTTCGCCTCAAAATGCGTGTTCTTTTCTACCCTCTGTTCGTTATTCAGCGTGCCGCTCTGGTGCGCCGCCCTGCTGCTGGCGGCCTAGAGCCTTCCCCTGAAAGGAAAGGAGAAACCGGACGCGCTGCAACATTTTTATTCCAGTCTGCAGAAGGAGGCTTTAAAATGATTGACTACCGGCAGATGGATGAAAGCTGCCTTCCCTGGTATGATAAGATTTCAATGCGTGTAAATATATCTCGTATTTACCATTTGGAAAAAACAGACCGCGGCCTTGGCGGCATTCGCCTCATCGAAACGCCGGTTGCGCCCTATGTAAAGGATTTCTGCCCGGGGGAGGAGGAGCGCGCCCAGCAGTGGTCAAAGCGGTTTGATATCCGCAACTGGGCGTTTTTCATGGCGTTTGACGGACAGCGCCCGGTGGGCGCCGCCGCTGTCGCCTTTCGCACCCCGGGGGTACATATGCTCGCGGGGCGGGAGGACCTGGCGGTGCTCTGGGATATCCGGGTGGAGGAGGCCTATAAAGGGCAGGGAATCGGACAGGGCCTCTTTGACCGGGCGGCCGGCTGGGCGAAAAGGCAGGGCTGCCGCCAGTTAAAAATTGAGTGCCAG
This sequence comes from Provencibacterium sp., assembly GCA_022792175.1. Taxonomy (GTDB): domain Bacteria; phylum Bacillota; class Clostridia; order Oscillospirales; family Ruminococcaceae; genus Harryflintia. The sequence continues at coordinate 39,647 of JAAWAN010000001.1, read as the reverse complement.
AATAATAACCTCCCGGCTATACGCTTTTATCATAAGCAGGGAGCGGTGCTCTGCGCACTGGATGAATATGCCTACTGTGACGAACCAGCCTGCCGGCAGGAGGTTCAGCTTATCTGGTATTTGGATTTATAGGAAAGGAAAAGGGCACTGAAAAAGAGCTTTCGGGTCAGGATGAAGACCCGAAAGCTCTTTTTCCGCTTGCAAACCGGAAATACTTTTTTATAAGCGCACGAGTTCGCCGGGATTTACCGTCAGCGGCCGGTCATCCGCCGTGACCGAAACGGGGATGGCGCAGGGGTTGTAGAGGAGTTTTCCGTCGCAGCTTGTAACGAGGCTGTCGAGCGCCTGCAGATAGCGGTAGATTTCGATATTGGTGGCATACCAGATATCCTCCCGGCCGGCCATTTTTTGGCAGAAGTGCTCGATGACCTCCCAGTTTTTATTGATATCGAACTCATAGCTGTGGCCCCAGAGGTAGAAGATGGGGCAGTTCCCCAGCCGATTCCCGGTGAGAAACCGTTCACAGAGGGCGGGCAGCTCGGGGTCGGCATGGTGGCAGGTAGGGTCCCAGGTGAGAAATTCCTCCGGGCGCCTGAACGAATGGGTGGAGTGGGTAGTGCGGGAATAGACGATGCCGAGCGAATGCAGAATCTCGATTACCTGCCGGTTATATTCCCCGAAGGCATAGGCCATGCCCTGCACAGGATAGCCGGTGATTTTTTCAAGTGCGCGGCGGTCCTCATAAATTTCATCCGGCAGGCAGTCGGCGGGAATATCGGCCGGGTGCAGATGCCGCACGCCGTGTACGGCGATTTCAAAGCCCTCATAAATTTGCGCAATCTCTTCTGCCGGCAGCCGGCGGATGATGACCCCCTCCCGCTCATACTGGTGGGTGCCGTTCATTGTGCCGGAATTGAGGTTAAAGGTGGCTTTGACACCGCTTTCGCGCAGCAGCTTTGTCAGCCGGATATCCTGTGCGATACCGTCATCATAGCTCAGCGTCAGTGCCTTGGGCTTCTGGCCCGGAAAGAGGTTTTTTAGAATCATCGTAACCAATCCTTTCTTAAAAAATCCGGGTTTCAGCTGTTGATTCCCAGATTGTTTTTTAAAATAGCCGCCGGGCGCAGAGCGCTGCGCCCATATTTCCGGCGGATGGCATCTGCCGACTGGGCGAGCGCCTCCTGCTTTTCAGTATCCTTCGGGGAGGCAAACAGGCTGAGCTGCTCTCCCTGCTCTGCATCGCAGAGATGAATCGCCGTTACGGTAATCAGGCGAATGGGACTGCCTGGCTTCCACAGGCGGCGGATAAGCGTCATGGCCGCCTGCAGCAGTTCCCCGCTCAGGTGGGTGGGATGGGGCAGCTGCATCTGCCGGTCGGTGACCTTCAGCTGCGGGTTTTTGAGGGTGACCTGCACCCCCCGGCAGAAAAGGCCCTGTGCGCGCAGCCGTCCGCAGACGGTTTCGCAGAGTGCGAGCACCCCCGTGCGTACCTCCTCTTCGCTTGTCAAATCGCGGCAAAAGGTCATGCCGCTGCCGATGGATTTGACCGGCTCCTGCTCCTCCTCCCTTCGCACCGGATCCTCATCGAGGCCCTGCACATAGCGGTAGAGGGTGCGGCCGTGCTTCCCGAGGCGGGAGTAAAGCAGCTGCTCGCTGAGCGCGGCCAGCTCTCCGATGGTGCGCACCCCAAGTCCCCGGAGAATCTTTGCTGTCGCGCCGCCGACATACATCAGGTCGGTGACTGGCAGCGGGTAGAGAAGCTCCCGGTAGTTATCGCGGCTTACAAGGGTGGTGGCGTCCGGCTTTTTGTAGTCGCTGCCCATTTTGGCAAAAATTTTGCAGAAGGAAACGCCGACCGAAACAGTCAGCCCAAGCTCGCCATGCACGGCGGCGCGGATGCTGTCCCCAATCTCTTTCCCGCTGCCGAACAGTGAAAGGCTGCCGGAAACATCCAGATAGCTTTCATCAATGGAAACCGGCTCCACTCGGTCGGTGTAGCGGCGGTAGATTTCGTTGGCGCGCAGGCTGTAGGCATGATAGAGGCGGTGGTGCGGCGGGAGCAGAATGAGCCCCGGGCATTTTCTCTGCGCCTGCCAGACCGGTTCGGCCGTCTGCACGCCGCGGGCTTTGGCCAGCTCATTTTTCGCTAAAATAATGCCGTGCCGGCTCTCCACATCGCCGCAGACGGCCATCGGTTTTCCCCGCACCTCCGGGTGGCTGAGCGTTTCGACCGATGCATAAAAAGCGTTCATATCCACATGCAGAATGGTTCGGTCCATGCGCCTGCCTCCTCTGGAAGTTTCCTTTTTTCAGTCGAGCAGCCCTTCGGCCGCCAGCCGGGCGCGCAGCTCATTGGCGCCGGTGAAGAGCTGCCCCTGCATACCCTCTCTTTTTGCGCCTTCAATGTTTTCCGGGCGGTCATCAATAAACAGCGTTTCTTCCGGGGAAAGACGGAATTTTTGGAGAAGAAGCCGGTAGATTTCCGGCTGCGGCTTGAGGAGCTTCCATTCGCAGGAGATGATGCGTCCATCCATTTGACTCAGCAGGGGAAGCCTATCGCAGATATCAAAAAAGCGTACTCCGAAGTTGGAGAGCAGGTAGAGGGGGAGGCCCTTTTCCCTGAGCTCTTCCACCAGCTGCTCCATTCCGGCAATGGGGGTCATATCAAACACCCACTGCTGAAAGGCCTGCCGCGCAAGCTCCTCATACTGCGGAATGCGGGAGACGGCCGCTTCAATCATTTCCTGTTGGGCAATGGTGCCCTCATCCCCCCTTATCCATTCGGGGGCGTCAAAGAGGGCGGCCATGACCGCCTCCTCGGCGGCCGCATCTCCGCCGAGCCGCCGGATCACCCGGCGCGGGTTATAGTCGAGCAGAACGTTGCCAACATCAAATACAATGCTGCTGATCATAGAACATTTCCTTTCGCCGTTTGGAATGGGGGTGGAAAAACAAGAGAGCAGGTGGTAAAATAGGAGAGCAAAGATAAAAACACAAACGCGCGGAGTCCTTTTGCGCAGAGCCGGTAGGTAGTCCGGCCGCATCCATGCGGGATGTCAGTAGCCCTCCCTCCTTAGGGTCGTCCGTTCTTTGCGTACTGCTATTTTAAGGAGGAACCGGTATGAACCAGCTGTCAGGCAGGCTGACGGTATTTTTCGAGGAGCCGTTTTGGGTCGGCGTTTTTGAGCGCGCGGAGGGAGGAAAGCTTTTTGCCTGCAAGGTAACGTTCGGCGCGCAGCCGGGGGATAACGAGGTATATGCCTTTATTCTCTGCCATTATGACCAGCTGCATTTTAGTCCCCCGGTGAAGGCGCCGGAGAGAAGGATGAAGGAAAACCCCAAGAGAATCCGCCGGCAGGCGCGCAGGCTGCTGCAGGCCGCCGGCTCCGGCACCAAATCGCAGCAGGCGCTGCAGCGGCAGCGGGAAGAGGCGGCCGTCCTGCGCAAATCCACATCCCGGCAGCGCCGAAAGGCCGAAAAGCAGCGGCAGTTTGAAGAAAGGCAGCAGAAAAGAAGGGAGAAGCACAGGGGCCGCTAGCGCCTGCCTGCGCAAAAACAGCCGGCAGGCTTTGGCTTTATTATACCGCGCAGCCGGTAGGTACGCAAGAGAAGACTTTTCTTTTCTGGGAGCGCAAAGACCGCATGCTGCCGCCTCTGCGGGAGGCGGGGATTTTGGAGATGCCGCCATGCAGACCGGACCGGAAAATAGGGAAAGGAAGCGAACAACAGGAATGGAAGAATATGTTCAGCAGCTGTTTGGTTTTATCGAGCGTTCCCCCAGCCCGTTTCATGCGGTGGAGGATGTCCGCCGCCGGCTGGAGGAAAACGGGTTTGTGCCGCTGCAGGAGTCGCAGCTCTGGAAGCTCTCGCCGGGCGGCCGCTATTATGTAACGCGAAACCGCTCCTCCTGCCTTGCCTTCCGGCTGCCGGAGGAAAAGCCCTCCGGCTTTATGCTGGTGGCCAGCCACAGCGACTCTCCCACCTTCCGGATTAAGGAGAACGGGGAGCTTATTTCCTCTCTCTACACCCGGCTGAATGTTGAGCGCTATGGCGGCATGCTCTATACCCCCTGGTTTGACCGCCCGCTCTCGGTGGCGGGCCGGCTGCTGGTGCGCCGGGGGGAGGCGCTGGAAACCCGGCTGGTTGCGCTTCATCAGGATGTGGCCATCATCCCGAATGTTGCCGGCCACATGGGCCTGCGGCAAAACGACGGCTTTCATTATGCCCCGCAGCAGGACCTTTGCCCGCTTATCGGCGGGCCGCAGGCGAAGGGGGCGCTTCGAGCTGTGCTGGCGAAGGCGGCAGATGTCGAGCCGCAGGAGATTGCGGGCAGCGATTTGATCCTCTATCTGCGCGAAAAGGGGCGGATTGCCGGGATAAACGGGGAATATTTGCTCTCTCCCCGGCTGGATGATTTGGAATGCGCCTTTGGAACGCTGCAGGGCTTTCTGCAGGCGGAGCCCTCCCCGGCTTGCGCCGTCTACTGCCTGTTTGATAATGAGGAGGTAGGCAGCGCGACCCGGCAGGGGGCAGACTCGAGCTTTCTGTCGGATACGCTGACACGCATTGCAGAGGCACTGGATATGGGGGCGCAGCAGCTGCGCGCCGCCATTGCCCGGAGCATGATGCTGTCGGCGGACAACGCCCATGCGGTGCACCCGAATCATCCCGAGCTTTCCGATCCGGATAATGGGGTACAGATGAACGCGGGCATCGTGGTGAAATTCAATGCCAATCAGCGCTACACCAGCGACGGCGTCTCCTCCGCCCTCTTTCGGGAAATCTGCCGCCGGGCAGGGGTGCCTACCCAGTCCTATGCCAACCGCTCGGATATGCCGGGCGGCTCAACGCTCGGGAATATCGCCAATACGCATATTTCCATGCACACAGTGGATGTCGGGCTGGCCCAGCTGGCCATGCACTCCTGCTGCGAAACAGCGGGAACGGCGGATCTTGCCTACCTGGTGCGCGCCTCAAAGGCGTTTTATGAAACCGCCCTGTATGCCGGGGAGGACGGCAGCTACCGCCTCTTCACGAAGTAAGCCTGTTCTTTCCGGCTGCCCTGCAGCCGGCGCGGATGGCTGCAAAAAAGCCTGCGGCTCCTGCCCCTTTTGAAACGAAGGGCAGGGCCGCAGGCTTTTTATGGGCGTTGCAGGGGAAGAGAATTCTTGCGGGAAGAGTCTGCCGCCCGAAAGATGTGGCCGGCAGGCGGGTCGGCGCTCAGTATGCCCACCTTTTCTGAAGAATCGGCTTCAGGCTGCGCGCCAGGACGGCGGCAAGAACCATTTTTAAAATATCTCCGGGAATAAAGGGGACGACGCAGACCATACAGGCCGCCACGAGGCTGGAACCGGTACTGATCATATACCAGAGGGTCCCCGCCGTCATATAAGCCAGAAAGCCTGCCGGCATGGCCAGCGCCAGAGCGGGGAGGCTGTCTCCCCGCTGCTCGGTGATAAAGCCCACCAAAAAGGCGGCAAGAACATAGCCGGCGAGGTATCCGCCGGTCGGCCCGAGCAGCACGCCGGGCCCACCCCGGAACATTGAGAAGACAGGGAGACCTACGATGCCCAGCAGCAGATAGACCAGTTGGCTGAGTGCCCCGGCCTTTGCTCCGAGCAGAGCGCCCGCAAAGAAAACGGAAAAGGTGGCCAGGTTAATGGGAACCGGCCCGATGGGGATTGCTATCTGCGAGAGGATTGCAGTCAGCGCGGCAAAGAGCGCGCAGGTGACGAGCTTTGTCGTTTTCATTCTGTTCATTCCGATACCTCCGCTGTTTTTAATCCCAGTATAACAGCAGAACGGATTTTAGTCAACCTTAATTTCAAACTTGGTTGACTAAAATCCAACCGGTGCCGCCCGGTTTGGATGGCCAAAGCCAATGCCTGCGCACTTTGCGAACCCAGGGGGCGCCGCCGGAAGAAAAACGCAGACGGTGCTTTTTTGAGCGGGCTGAGCCTGTTCTGCGGCAAAAGGAGAAGGGGCCGCCGCAAAACACCCCTTTTCGGAAAAGCGGGCACAAAAACCGGCCCCCAAAGAAAGCGCAAAGGGCTTCTCAGGGGGCCGGTTTCCATTGTCATCTCAGGTTTTGGTGCAGACGGCTGTTGCATTTTCCTTTTGCAGCAGCCCCGCCTGTTCGCTGTCCGCGCCTTTGGGATACCCTGTTACGGGCTGCCGGCGCGGCCAGAAGCTAGGCGCCCTTCTGAACGCTTTTGATCAGAACGGCGGCGAGCGCATGAGGGTTGCGGATGGTGATTTTTCCGCGGAAGGTGTCAATATACTGCAATCCCTTCCATTCGCCCAGAATCCGCGAGGCAGTCTGCCGGGCAATGCCGCAGGTGACGGCCAGATCCTCTTGGGTAATACGGACATAGCGCATTCCCAGAGAGCCGGTTTGAAGCAGCAAAAGCACATAGGCCAGCCGCTCCTCGGCGTTCATGCTCAGGTGGCAGAGGGCGGGATCCTGCGGGTCGCGCAGCCGGGTGCGCAGAACGCGCAGCATGGCCTGCCGGCAGCCGGGCGTTTCCATCGCCCGCCGGAGCAGCTCCGCCGGGATGGTAATCAGCGAGCAGCGCTCGGCCGCAACGGCGGTGGCCGTGTAGCAGTCACCGAGCATGGCATCCAGTGCGCTGAACCAGCTTCCAGGTTCATAAAAATACACAAGGCCCTGAAAATCCCTGCGGTCTACTGAAAATTCAGCAACAACGCCCTGCTCGACGAAATGAAAGCAGGCGGCATAGTCGTTGCGCCTGCAGATGATTTCATACGGCTGGCAGAGGCGACGCTGCGCGCTCCTGGCAAGCCGGGAGAGCATATCATGGTCGAGTCCTTCCAGTAAAAGAGTGTTTTGAAAAAAGCAGATCAGTGATTCTAGTTCGGTTTGATTGACAGGCTGCAAGATATTTTCCCTCCATTCAGCCAGAAAATTGGCTACTCCTCTTCTTTTCATTTTACTATAGCCGCTTCGCCCCGTCAATGAAGGGGCGAATGGATTCACAGTTTCTACATGCGCTATTCACAACTCAGGGAAATATTGGATACGGTGCTACGGCTCTGCCCGGATATTCTTTTCTCCTTTTAGCCCCTTTATCTTTCCCAGAATTTCCACCAGGAGCCGTTGGTTCCCTTTTGCAGCGGAGGAGTCAGCGAGCGGCCGCCGGCCTCTATCTGATAGCTGCGCCAGGGATAGAGCTCCGGAGAAAGAAAGAGGAGCGAGGAGGCCGGTTTATGGAGCGTGCAGCTGAAAAGAACAATGCCGTTTTCGGCAGAAACGACTACCTCGCTTTCCGCCTCAAGGGGGGAGGAGAAGCGCTGGGAGAGAAAGCTGCGGGAGATGCAGGAGATATCCTGCAGGCCTGCATTGTCGGCCGCCAGGAGGAGTCCGCCGCTGATTTTGCAGCTTCCGCCCTTTTCAGGGGAGAAACGGATAGCCCGGCAGGCGCTGTCCTGTGGCCCGTCAATCAGGATGTTGCCCCCCTTGATATAAAGGCTGCCGTCGCTGCTCAGTCCGTTCTGGCCGGGCGTTATTTCGAGGACGCCATCCTCAATGCGCAGCGAGGGAAGGCTCCCGTCCGCTGCGCGTCCGCAGGAATGGATGCCGTCTGAGACAGAATCGATGGAGAGGCTTCCGCCGTGAACGACAATCTGACTGCCCTTCATCCCCTGATAGGAGCGGGAGATACGGAAGGTGCCGGAAGATACGGTCAGCTGTTCTCCCGCATAGATACCGTCATCGCCCGCGGCAAAGGTACCGGAGCCGCCGGATAAAACAACCGTCCCGGCGGCATGTATGGCGTCATCCGGACTTTCCACGGCGACCGACCCATCGTAGAGATGGATATCCCCGCCGCTTTTCAGCCCCTTGGCGCTGGGGATGGAAAGCTCCTCCCGGTCCCAGCTGTTTTCTCCGCTGGGAACGGGAGGGGTTTGCTCATAAATGCCGGAGGAGATGGAAAAAACGCCATCTCGGATATCGAGCGCCGTCTGCGCTTCAATGCCGTCGCCGCCGCTTTTGATGATAAAGCTCCCGCCGGAGATGGAAACGGAGCCTTGCCCTTTGCTGGATGCGTCATCCGCCCGGATGCCATCCTCCCCGGCCTTCAGGGAGAATTCGCCCTGCTCAATAGTGACTGACTGCTCCCCCTTCAGGGCGGTGCCGGCGGCGACAATATCCAGCTTGCCGCTTTCGATGACCATCCGTCCGCCAGCCTGAATGCCGTTATGAAGGTAGCCGAGCACCTGCAGAGCGCCCTCCCCGGCAATAAACAGGTCGCTTTTGGCATGGATGGCCGCGCCCGAGCCATCGCCCTCCTTTACTCCGGAGATGTCGCGCTCCCTTCCGCTCTGCAGCCGGCTGACGGTATCCCCCTTCAGGGCGAGAAGGGTGCGGCCGTCGCTTTTTATCTGCAGGGCGGGCTCGGAGGGATGGTAGATTTTAACCCCGTCCAGATAGAGGGTAACGGCCTGCTTCCCTTTGGGGTTGACGACAATCTGCCCCGGCTCCAGCGTTCCGCTGATGGTATAGTTGCCCCCCTCCTGAATGGTGAGCACACCTCCATAAAAATTTACGCCGGAACCGGAAACGGTGGCGCTGTTGCCTTCGAGCTGGATGGTGGTCATTTCGCCTGCCGGCGTTTTTTCCGGAGCTATCTGCTCGAGCGGCTTTTCGGTCGAAACGGGTACCCCTTCAAAGCCTTCCCCCAAAAGGGAGGCTCTAAGCATGACGGCGAAGATAATGCCGCCTGCCAGAAGGATAAACAGAACCGCAGCGGCCAACAGATAAATATTCTTCCTCATCTGCATTCCCTTCTTCTTTATTTTTTCGGACCTGTGGCGCGGCTGCTACCAGCAGGCTACCGTGCCGTCGGTACGCGGCTCGGTAGCCCCGGCCAGAACGCCGTTCTCCCCGCGCACAATCAGCTGTCCGCGCCCAAAGGAGAGCGAATCGGCGGCAGTGGTGATCAGATGTCCCCGCTCGCTCAGCTGCCGGGCAACTGCCTGGGGGAATCCCGGCTCCAGCATAATTTCCCGTCCCTGTGTCCACTGCCAGCGCGGGGCATCGAGCGCCTCCTGCGGGTTCATCTGAAAATCTATCAGATTGCTGATAAGCTGCAGATGCCCCTGCGGCTGCATAAAAGCGCCCATGACGCCGAAGGGGCCGAGCGGCTGCCCGTCCTTCGTAAGAAAGCCGGGGATGATGGTGTGATAGGAGCGCTTTCCCGGCCCGGCGCAGTTTTCCATCTGCGGGTTGAGGCTGAAATTGCAGCCGCGGTTATTGAGGGCGATGCCGGTGCCCGGCACGACAAGGTGTGCCCCGAAATCCAGATAGCTGCTCTGGATGAGCGAGACCATATTCCCCTCCCTGTCGGCCGTACACAGATAGATGGTCCCGCCGCAGAAGGGATCGCCCGCCTGCGGCAGCAGCGCCCGGCTGCCGATAAGCGCCCGGCGGCGGGCGATATAGGCGGGGGAGAGAAGCTCCTCTACCCGTGCCTTCATAAAGCGCGGGTCGGCAATATAGCGCATGCCGTCTGTCAGCGCCAGCTTCATCGCTTCAATCTGCCGGTGGACAGTTTCAACATCCTCCCGCTCGGAGAGGGAAAAGCCTTCGAGAATCTGCAGCGCCATCAATGCGGTCAGCCCGTGGCCGTTGGGCGGCAGCTCCCAGACGGTATAGCCCCGGTAATCGGCATGAATGGGAGATACCCATTCGGCGGAAAAATCCTTCAGGTCATCCGCGCGCAGGGTGCCGCCGGTGCGGCGGGAGAAGCGGTCTATCTCTTCGGCCAGCCGGCCGCGGTAGAGCGATTCGCAGCCCGTTTCGCCCAGCTCGCGCAGCGTAGCGGCATGCGCGGGGGAGCTCCATATCTCTCCCGCGCGCGGGGCGCGGCCCTGCGGCGCAAAAACGCGCAACCATTCCTGAAAGCCGGGGCTATTCTCTGGCGGGCTCTTAAGAGCGGACTGCACCGCCCGCTCCCACAGCCGGGAAATAACGGGGGAAACCGGAAAGCCCTCCTCGGCATAAGCGGCGGCCGGCTCCAGCAGCCGGGAGAGAGGCAGGCAGCCAAAGCGCTGCTGCAGCTGCGCCCAGGCCTGGGGCGCACCCGGAACCATGACCGGAAGCCATCCCTTTTGAGGCATCTTCCGGTATCCCGCCTGCAGCAGGGAGCAGAGGCTCAGCGCCGCGGGAGAGGGCCCGCTGCCATTGAGGCCATAGAGCTGGCCGCCGGAGAAAACAATGGCGAAGCAGTCACTGCCAAGGCTGTTGGAGACGGGCTCGAGCACCGTCATGCAGGCTGCGGCAGCGACGGCGGCGTCGATGGCGTTGCCGCCCTGCCTTAAAACGTCAAGGCCCGCCTGGGCGGCCAGCGGCTGGCTGGTACAGACCATGCCGCGCCTGGCAAACTGCACCGACCGGCTGCAGGGGAAGGTGCGCTGGCAGGGGTCATAAGAAAGAGGCATAGGGAAAAAGCTCCTTTCCTGAAAAAGATTTCAAAAAGATAAGAAATGCGGCAGAGGCCGCTTTATTTTGCGCCTATTTTCGGGCATCGCAGTAGAGCTTATAATCCACCGCATCGGTCAGGGCGCGAAAGCTGGCGTTGATAATGTCGGTGGAGACGCCCACCGTCGTCCAGCTGTTTTCTCCATCCGAGCTCTCGATGAAAACGCGCACCTTGGCGGCGGTGGCGTTTTGCGGCTCCATCACGCGCACCTTGTAGTCGGTCAGGCGCATCTGCCTGACTGCCGGATAGAAGGCCTCCAGCGCCTTTCTCAGCGCGCGGTCGAGGGCGTTGACCGGCCCGTCGCCCTCATCGGCGGTGATTTCGGTTTTGTTCCCCACGCGCACCTTTACTGTGGCGGAGGAAGGCCTGGTGTGCGCTTCATCCGACTGCTCGCCGATGCTTCGGAAGAGCTCTACCTGATAAAACGGCTGCAGGCGGCCCAGCCGGCGCAAAACGAGCAGCTCAAAGCTGGCGGTGGCCGATTCAAACTGGTAGCCCTCATACTCCATTCTTTTAAGCAGCTCGACCAGCTCGGCCGCCTCGCTGCTGTCCCGCTGCAGTCCCGGAACGGCGGCCGAGAGCTTTAAAAGCAGTCCGGTGCGTCCCGACTGCTCAGAGAGCAGCAGGTCGCGTTCGTTGCCTACCAGGGCGGGGTCGATATGCTCGAAGGAGCCGGAATATTTCTGAACGGCGTCGATGTGCATCCCGCCCTTGTGCGCGAAGGCGCTCGAGCCGATATAGGGCAGCTGCGGCGGCAGGATAAAATTGGAGATGCCGGCGATATAGCGGGCCGTTTTGGTCAGCCGGCGCAGCTGCTCTCCCGGCAGGCAGGGATAACCCCTTTTCAGCTGCAGGCTCGGGATGATGGCCGAGAGATTGGCGTTGCCGCAGCGCTCCCCATAGCCTAAAAAGGTCCCCTGCACCTGCACCGCGCCCGCCTCTACCGCCATCAGGCTGCCGGCGACGGCGCAGCCCATATCATCATGACAGTGGATGCCGATGCAATCGCCGAACTCCCCGGCCGCCTTTCGGGTAATGGCGGCAATATCCTCCGGAAAGCTGCCGCCGTTGGTGTCGCAGAGAATGAGCCGCTGCGCCCCCGCCTCCCGCGCCGCGCGCAGGGTAGCCAGGCTGTAGGCCGGGTCATCGTGATAGCCGTCAAAAAAGTGCTCGGCATCATAAAAGACCTGCCGGCCCCGGCTGCAGAAAAAGCGGACGGTGTCGGCAATCATCGAAAGGTTTTCCTCCATGCTCACGCCCAGTACGCGGGAAGCCTGGATTTTGGAGCTTTTTCCGAAAATGCAGACACACCCGGTCCCCGCCTCAAGCAGCCGCTGGCAGAGCGGATCCTCCTGCGGCCGGTTGCCGCGGCGGTGGGTTGACCCGAAGGCAACGAGCCGGCTGAAAAGCTCCGGAATTTTTTGGGCGCGCAGAAAAAATTCAATATCCTTAGGGTTGGAGGCAGGATTTCCCGCCTCGATATAGGGGATGCCCAGACGGGCAAGCGCGCGCGCAATATGCAGCTTATCCTCTACGGAAAAGGAGATGCCGGCACTCTGCGCGCCATCCCGCAGGGTGGAGTCAAAAATTTCAACGCTTCTCAAGCCCTTTCCCTCCTGGCGTTGCCTGATTCGCTTTTATTCCTGCGTTCGAGTATACACCTTTCCTTCCTCGCCTGTCAATCGTTCTGCCCGGCAGGCGGGCGGCATAGGCAGCGGGAGGATATGCATATATTTTCGCATATCGAAAATGCAGGAAGAGGGAGAGAGAAAGCATGTTCCGGATAAAAAAGCGGCTGCTTTGCTGCCTTTTGGGGCTTGCGGTGCTTTTCGTGGCGGCCGGCCTGTACCGGGGCGGCGCCAGAATGGCGCAGGGGAAAAGGCAGCAGGTGCAGCTGCCGATTCTCATGTATCACCATATTTTGGAGGACTCTGCTCTTTTGGGAGACTATGTGATTACTCCCGGCCAGTTTCAAAAGGATATGGAGTATCTCAAAAGCAAAGGATATACGACCGTTCTGCCCCGCGAGGTTATTGCCTATGCGCGCGGAAAGGGGACACTGCCGGAGAAGCCGGTGATGGTTACCTTTGATGACGGCAACAAGTCCACCTTTGTTTATGCCCTTCCCATTTTGGAGCGGCTGGGGATGAAGGCGGCGCTGGCGGTCATCGGCATACACAGTGAGCAGTATTCGCTGACGGCGGACGGCAACGTCAGCTATGCGCACGCCACCTGGAGCGAGCTGTTTGAAATGGAAAATTCCGGCCTGATGGAAATCGGCAATCACACCTATAACCTGCATGAGCTCTCCTCTCCCCGGCGTGGTACGCTGCGCCGGGAGGGGGAAGACCTCTCAGACTACCGCCGGGCCATTTATGACGATCTCTCCACCAACCAGCAGCTGCTGCAGGCGGCGACCGGCGAATATCCGCAGTTTTTTGCCTATCCTTATGGCTTTATCGACCCGGATGCCGATGAGGTTCTCGAGGAGCTGGGACTTGTGCTGACGCTGGGGGTTGCCGAGAGGGTGGATACCGTTGTCTTTGCGGACTTATCCTCCATCAAAAAGCTGGGGCGCTTTAACCGGCCGCACCGGGCGGACACCGGGGAGTTTTTGGAAGGAATATTTTCCCAGATGGACCCCGAAAGCGGGGAATAAAGCGATTTTTTCGCTGCCGGGACATTTGAAAAAAAGCGGAAAAGGTGCTATAATAAGTAGGAAGAAAACGCCGGCAGGGGCGCAGATATGCAGCAAAAGCGGCCGCCGGCAAGCAGGTGTTTAACCGGCAAAGTATGTTGATAAAACGAGAAGAAAGGAGGCCCAAAACCGGGATATTTCCCAATCGACCGACGCAACGCCACCGCAACCGCAGAAGATGGAGATACCAATGAAGTATAAAATTGTTTGTCCCTGCCTGTTTGGTCTGGAGAGTGTTTTAAAGCAGGAGGTCGTCCGCATGGGCGGGGAAGAAATTACGGCAACCGATGGGCGCGTTTCCTTTTTAGGGGATGCTCACATGATTGCGCGCGCCAATCTGGGCCTGCGCACGGCAGAGCGGGTGCTTATCTGCCTGGGTGAATTCCGCGCGGATACCTTTACCGAGCTGTTTGACTACACCTGTGCGCTCCCGTTTGAGCAGTTTATCGGCCGCAAAGACCGCTTTCCGGTCAAGGGCTGGAGCCTGGACAGCAAGCTGCACAGCGTTCCGGACTGCCAGGCGATTATCAAAAAAGCGATCGTCAGGCGGCTGGGCGGCAAATATGGTATCAGCTGGTTTGAGGAGACCGGCTCGCTTTTTCAGATACGCTTTACCATCCGCAAGGACAGCGTATCCATTATGATTGATACCTCAGGGGAGGGGCTGCACAAGCGCGGCTACCGCAAAAATTCCGTGCTCGCCCCCATTAAGGAGACGCTGGCGGCCGGAATGATTGACCTGGCGCGGGTTTATGATGACAGCTTCCTCTGCGACCCCTTCTGCGGCTCGGGCACCATCCTGATTGAGGGAGCGATGCATGCCATGCGCATTGCGCCCGGGCTGCGGCGCCGCTTCTGCTGCGAGGAGTGGGAAATCATTCCCCGCAGGGTTTTTAACGATGAGCGCCAGCGGGCCTTCGATCTCATCCGGCGGGATGCCGCCTTTGAGGCGGTGGGCTATGATATTGATGCGGATGCGGTGGAGCTTTGCAGCGAAAACGCTAAAAAGGCGGGGGTGGGCAGCCGGATCCATGTATCCTGCCAGCCGGTCAGCCAGCTGCAGTTTTCGCGCGAGCGGGCGGTCATCATTTGCAACCCTCCCTACGGCGAACGCCTTTTAGAGCGAAAAGAGGCCTATGGGACCTACCGGGAGATGGGCAAAGCTTTCCGGATGCTGGATGCACGCAAATATATCATTTCGCCGAGCGATGAGTTTGAGCAGCTGTATGGCCAGCCTGCCGACCGGCGGCGCAAGCTGTATAACGGTATGATGCGCTGCCAGCTGTTCTGCTATAACGGAAAGAGGGAGCCGAAGGCGCAGCCTCCGGCAGCCAGAAAGGCAGCCGGAGAATGAAAAGGATACGCCTTTTGTCGGTTAGCTGCCTGTTGCTGTGCTGCCTGTGCCTGGGCATCCTCATTTTGCAGGGGAGCTTTTTGCCGGCGGTGCTCTATCCGTTTGCGGCGCTGGGGCTTCTGGGGTGCGCCGGTCTGTTTTTCACCGGCCTTTATGAGCTTTTTCTCTGGATAAAAGCCCGCCATTTGGCCGCAAAAAGGCGAAGAAAGGAGGGGGCAGCTTGGAAAAGGGGCGGATTCTCTTTTTAAACGGCGTAACCAGCTCGGGAAAGACCTCGATTGTGGATGCGCTGCAGGCGCGGGAGGATATCTTCTTCTGGGTGCTTGCCAATGACCTTTTCCAGCAGACGGTCGGGGAGCAGTACCTGAAGAGGGACTACTGGAAATATCTCAGCGAGGCCATCCTCATGATGTACCACACGGCGAAGCTCTTTTCGGATATGGGAAAGCATGTGCTGCTCGATGGCATTCTCGTAGAACGGGAGGAGATATCTCCCCATTACCGGCAGATGAGCGAAATCCTGCGGGAAAACCCGCTGGACATTGTGGAGGTCTATTGCCCACTTTCCATCTGCCGGCAGCGCAATCTGCTGCGCGGCGACCGCTATGAAACCCAGTCGCAGGAGCAGCAGGACTGTATGGCGAAGGGGATCGCCTACAGCCTGCGGGTGGATACGAGCGTTCTCTCCTCCAAAGCCTGCGCCGATAAAATCATGGAAAAGCTGTTTTATTGATTGCCTTTAACGGCGGCTGGAAAAAGGGCGCGCTGCAAAACGAAAGTTTTGCAGCGCGCTTTTTTATAATAAGGCCCCTTTTTCATCCGCTTGCTCACGGAGGACAACAATAGCCGAGAGCGGATAGAGCTCACCATGCTCGAAGCGGCCGGTGATAATGGTTACCTTTCCTCCGGAGGGGATGCTCCGCAGGTCATAGGGAATATCTCCGCGGTTGACAATGACGCTCAGCGAGCGGCCGCCGCTTCTGCGCTGATAGATAAACAGATCGTCTGTCGAAATGACCGGGATAAAGGGGGCCTCCTGCAGGAAGGGGTTCTCCCGGTAAATTTTGCCGAGCAGCTGAAAGCGGCTGATCAGCTCCTGATCCTCGTGCCCCCAGGGATAGGGAGTGCGGTTGAAGGGGTCGCGCCAGCCGGAGAGGCCGGCCTCATCCCCATAGTACAGGCAGGGAAGGCCGGGCAGAAAGTAGAGCAGCGTATAAGCCAGCAGCAGCAGGCGCCGTCCCCGTTCATACTGCTCGGAGCGCAAAAAGTGGTGTTCAAACTGCCACTGGCGGTCGTCGCCCATATATTCCTCGCCCGCTAAAACGGTGATGGCGCGCGCGGTATCATGGGTGGAAAGAGAATTAAAGAGCAGCTGCACCGAGGGGGTGGGGTAGTTTTCCAGAATGCTCAGCACCCCATAGTAAAGGGCCAGACTGTCCCCGTAACGGATATAGCGGAGCACCGCATTCATGAACGGATAGTTCATCACCGAATCGAGCTGGGCGCCGAGCAGGTAGCGCCTGCGCTGGGAATAGGCGATTTTGTTGGAGGCATCCTCCCATACCTCGCCGATTAAAATGCCGTTCGGGTTTTCCGCCTTGACCGCTTCGCGCAGCCGGTCCAGAATAATATCGGGCAGCTCGTCGGCCACATCGAGCCGGAATCCTGCGGCCCCCAGTCGCATCCAGTGGCGGATAACGCCATTTTCCCCGCAGATAAATTCCAGAAAGTCAGGCGTTTCCTCCCTGACTTCGGGCAGGGTATCGAATCCCCACCAGGAGTGGTAGCGGTTGGGATATTCCTCAAATTTATACCAGGACCGGTAGGGGCTTTCCGGATCGCGAAAGGCGCCTGTGCCGCCATAGCGTCCCTCCCGGTTGAAGTAGACGCTGTCCGCGCCGGTGTGGCTGAATACCCCATCGAGCAGGATGCCGATTCCCATCTCCCGCGCGTCGGCGCACAGCCGCTTAAAATCCTCGGTGGAGCCCAGAAGCGGATCGACGCAAAAATAGTCGGCCACATTGTAGCGGTGGTTGGAGTGCGCCTCGAAGATGGGATTGAGATAGATGAGCGAGACCCCCAGGGATTTCAGATAGCCGAGATGCTGGCGGATTCCCTCCAGATCGCCCCCGAAATAGTCGGAGTTGGTAATTTTCCCCTCCCGGTTCGGCAGATATTCCGGCATCTCCTCCCAGGTGGGGTGCAGCGTCCGGTCGGAGGGGACATTCTGCTTTGGCTGGCCGCTGCAGCAGAAGCGATCGGGAAATATCTGATAAATGATCCCATGCTCGGGCAGCCGGGGAACAGAGTAGGCAGGGTCATAAACGGTCAGCTGCCAGAGCTCCCCCGTTTCGCTGAAGTCGCCGCAGTGCGCATCGATTTTCCGTATCTGGCGCGGGCCATCCGGGCAGACAACCTCGAAGCAGTAGAAGTAGAGCTGCGGGCGCTCGCTCAGCTGCAGGGTGCAGCCATAGCGGTTGCCGCCGGCAGTGCTTTCAAGCAGAGAGAGCGGGCAGCGCTCAGGCGTTTCAAATTCATCGTCCCGGTAGAGCAGCAGCGAGCAGCTCTGCGGCAGGGTAAAGGCGCTCAGGAGAATGGAAAAATGGACCTTGCTCCCCGCGCATGCGGCCCCAAAGGGGCTTTTGCAGAGAGGATCAAAGCTGTCATAAGGGTGGTGCATGGTAAACATTCCTTTCTTGGAAAGCCCCCCATTCCCGGCAGGGCCGGGAGAGGGAAAACGGGATAAAACAAAAAAGGGGAGAAAAGCTGCAGAGGGCTTGCCGCAGGGAGAAAAAAGGCTGCATTCTGACAGGAAGCGCCCTCAGCGAGAAGAAGGGAGCGCCACAAAATGCAAAGAACAGCCGTTCTTTTGGCACCTTTGTAGCGCTCCCCCTGAAAAACTGTTTTCGGGCGTGTAAAGCAGATGTTTTATGGAAACTGAAAGCGGTCTTTGTCTGAGCCGCCAGACAGAGGGAGCCTTCTTTCTGTGAAAAGAGGGCTGGTTGACAGCGCCCCTCGGGGGAAAACCGCTGTTGAAAAATTATACCTGAATAACTGCCGAGGAAAGCGGGGGCCTTTTGCACTGCGGCGCAAAAAAGAGGAAGGAGAGAAAAAGCTAATCCAGCTTCCAGATGTTCTGCGCATACTCGCGAATAGCGCGGTCGGCGCAGAAGATGCCGCTGTTGCCGATATTGTGCAGCGAGATATCCTGCCAGCGGTAGCAGTCCTGATACAGGCCGATGGCCTTATCGCTCGCGCGCATATAGTCATCGAAATCGGCGAGCACCATATAGGGATCGCTGTAAACGAGCGACTGGTAAATATCCTCAAAAGTATTGCCCGCAATGCCGGAGCGCAGCATATCAATAGCCGCGCGCAGCCGGTCATTCGACTGATAGATCTGGTGAGGGCTGTAGCCCTTGGCCTTGAGGGCGTTGACCTCGGGGGTGTTCATGCCGAAGATGACGATGTTTTCTTCCCCGACGGCATCATAGATTTCAACATTTGCGCCATCCATCGTTCCGAGGGTAATGGCGCCGTTTAGCATGAACTTCATGTTGCTGGTGCCGCTGGCCTCGGTGCCGGCGAGCGAAATCTGCTCGGAGATTTCCGAAGCGGGCATGAGCAGCTCAGAGAGGGTGACCCGGTAGTCCTCCAGATAGACAATCTGCATTTTGCCGCGCACCGCCGGGTCCCGGTCAATCATATTGCGTAGCGAGCAGATGAGCTTGATAATCTGTTTGGCCAGAAAGTAGCCAGGAGCCGCCTTGGCGCCGAAAATGAAGGTGCGCGGCGGGAAATCGGCATTCGGGTGGGCCTTGAGATACTGATAGTAGGAGATAATGCGCAGCGCATTGAGATGCTGGCGCTTATATTCATGCAGGCGTTTTACCTGTACATCGAAAATGGAATCGGGGTTTAAAGCGGTTGAATTGTGGCGCACGAGGTAATCGGACAGGCGGCGCTTGTTCTGCTGCTTGATATCCGCCAGGCGGTCAAGCACCGCATGGTCGCCGCTGTACTTCAGCAGCCCGGAGAGGGAGGAGAGATCCTCCTGATAGTTTTCTCCAAGCAGCTCACACAAAAGCGAGGAGAGCCCGGGGTTTGACTGGTGCAGCCACCGCCGCGAGGCGATGCCGTTGGTAACGCTGGTAAACTTTCTGGGGGTCAGGCGGTAGAAATCGGCAAATACCTGGCCTTTGAGAATATCGGAATGCAGCTTGGAAACGCCGTTTACCTTGCTGCAGACGCAGACGGCAAGGTTGGCCATGCGCACCGAATGGTTGCCGAGAATCGCCATGCGCCCCACCGTTATCGAATCCAGGTGATGACGCTCATACAGCTCGCGGCAGAAGCGGTTGTTGATTTCGCAGACGATTTGATAGATGCGCGGGAGCAGGTTTTTAAACAGGTCCTCATCCCAGCACTCGAGCGCCTCGGGCATAACGGTGTGGTTGGTATAAGTAAAGGTATTTGAAACAATATGGTAGGCGTGCTCCCAGGAATAACCGCATTCATCCAGCAGCATGCGCATCAGCTCAGGGATAGCCAGAATCGGATGGGTATCGTTCAGGTGAATGGCATTTTTCTCCGGGAAATTTTCAAGAGTTCCATAAATTTCCATATGGCGGCGCACAATATCGGATATGGAGGCGCTCGTCAGGAAATACTGCTGCTTTAAGCGCAGAAGCTTGCCCTCGCGGTGGTTGTCGTTCGGATAGAGGATTTTGCTGATGGCCTCCGCCATGGCGCTGTCGCCCACCGCGCCGGAATATTCGCCGCGGTTGAAAAGCTCCATGTTAAAGCCGGTTCCCTTTGCCTTCCAGAGCCGCAGGCGGCTGACCGCCTCGCCTTTGTAGCCGGAGATATTGATATCATAGGGCAGGGCCATAACCGAGGTGTAGCCGGTGTGCTCGAGGCGGTGGTAGTTATTCTCCCAGGATTCCTTCACCGTTCCGCCGAAGCGGACCTCTACCGCATGCTCCGGCATGGGGGTCAGCCAGACCTCGCCTCCGGGCAGCCAGTAGTCGGGCAGCTCATTCTGCCAGCCATCTACCAGCTGCTGCTTGAAGATGCCGAATTCATAGAGCAGGCAGTAGCCCATTGCCGGGTAGCCGGTGGTGGCGAGCGCATCCATAAAGCAGGCGGCCAGGCGGCCGAGGCCGCCGTTTCCGAGGCCGGCATCCGGCTCATATTCATAGAGGTTTTCCAGCTTGACGTTTATCTGCTCGAGCGCCTGCTGAAAGGGCTCTTCCAGGCAGAGGTTGGCGATCGAATTTTTCAGGCTTCTGCCCAGCAGAAACTCCATGCACAGGTAATAGGCCTGCTTGCGGCCCTCGCTGCGTGAATGAGACATGAACAGCCGGCGCTTCTTCTCCAGAATATCCTTCACAGCCATAACGGTTGCCTTGTAAAACTGCAGGTCGGAAGCGCTTTCTTCCGGCAGGCCGACAGACTCGTTCAGGTAATGGGAAATCAGCTGGCGAATTTCGAGAGCGGTATACTCCATCTAAAACATTCCTTTCTGGCAAACGGTGCAAAAGCATCTGTAAGGAGGCATATTCCTCCAGCCAGGGCGCGGCGCTCCCGGGGGAACGGTACTTTTCCGATCCCTTTCGAATCCGGGGCATCCGGCCACAAAATAGGCTGACGCATCTTTTTTATTATACCGCATTGGGAAGGAATTCGCAAGCAGGTTTGAACAGATTCGCAGATTCCTGTACATTTCAACCAAAACTCTTTCCGATACACAGCAGGCAAAAGATGAGAGAGCGGCGCTTCTCTGCCGAAGAGGGCAGGGATGGCCGAAGAGGAAAAGAATTGCCGCCGGAAGGAAAAAATTCGGGAAATGGGCTTTTTAACCGCGCGGAAATAGTTTATAATGAAGAAGAAAGTGAAAATGCCCCTCCGGCAGAGCTGCTGGCAGAATGCAGGGGAGCAAAAGCAAAGTGCGGCGCATTTTGCTTTTGTTCCCTATATCCGGTTTGCCGGAGGATACCTGTATAGCGAGAGGGACCGCTCTTTTTATGGCCATCGGCGGCTGCGGGCGGTTTTTACATGAAAAAATCTGGCGCCCTTTTTGGAGGTTGGATCCCAAATGGAGATCATCAACAGGATTAAGCTGAAAATAGGCGGCATGCCTTATACCATCTCAACGACCGAGCCGGAGGAATATGTGCTGGATCTGGCGGCGGAAATTGACCGGCAGCTTTCGGCCGTGCTCGAGCGCAACTCTGCGCTCTCGCTGAATGATGCACTGATACTCTGTATGATGGATTATGCGGACAGCCGCCGCAAAAGCGAGCAGAATGCCGACCATATCCGCGAGCAGCTGACCGGCTATCTGGAGGATGCGGCGCGCGCGCGCATGGAGGCGGACGAGCTGCGCAGCGAGGTAACCCGGCTGCGCAGGGAGCTTTCTTCTGCGCGCGGGCAGAACCGCCAGAAAGGCCAGAGGGGCGCGGTGCAGGAGGAGAAGGAGAAAAATTGATGGAGATACTGGCCCCTGCCGGCAGCAGGGAAAGCCTTTTGGCTGCGCTGCGCTGCGGGGCGGATGCAGTTTATCTGGGGCTGGGCGGCCTCAATGCGCGCCGGGGCGCGCAGAATTTTACGCAGGAGGATCTTCTAAAGACCGCGCAGCTTTGCAACGAGCGGGGGGTAAAAATTCATCTAACGCTCAATACCATGCTTTTTGATACGGAATATGAGGAGGCGCAGGAGATCCTGCGCGCCGCCTGCGAGGCGGGTGTCGAGGCGCTGATTATTGAGGATTTGGGCATCCTGCGCCTTGTGAAAAGCTGTGCGCCCTCCATGCGGCTGCATGCGTCGACTCAGATGAGCGTGCACAGCCTGCAGGGGGTTCTGCAGCTCGCCGAGATGGGCTTTTCCCGGGCGGTGCTTGCGCGGGAACTCTCTCTTTCGGAAATTGAAAACATCTGCGCCCGCTCGCCGATTGAAATCGAGGTGTTCGGGCATGGGGCACTGTGCATGTCGGTCTCCGGGCAGTGCCTGCTGAGCGCGATGATCGGCGGGCGCAGCGGCAACCGGGGCCTGTGTGCGCAGCCCTGCCGGCTCCCCTTTTCGGCCGGCGGGGCGGGAACGCATGCTCTCTCGCTCAAAGACCTTTCGCTGCTCACCCCCCAGCATATGCAGGCGCTGGAGAGGGCGGGAGTCTGCTCGATAAAGCTGGAGGGGCGCATGAAGGGGCCGGACTATGTAGCGGCGGCGGTGAGCGCGGCTGCCCAGGCGCGGGCCGGGCAGCAGCCGGATATGCGCCTTTTGCGTGGGGCTTTTTCCCGCAGCGGCTTTACCGACGGCTATTTTACCGGGCAGCGCCGGGAGATGTTCGGCGTTCGCTCGAAGGAGGATGCGGATGCTTTCGCCCAGGCGGCGGGGGAGCTGCGCGCTCTCTGGCGGGAGGAGAGCGGACGGGTGCCGGTTTCTCTGCGGCTGCAGCTTCGGCAGGGAATGCCGGCCGCGCTCACCATGGACGATGAAGATGGCCATGCTGCAAAAGCCCTCGGCCCGGTGCCGGAGACGGCCATCCACCGCCCGCTGGATGAAAAAACAGCGGGGCGTTCCCTTTTAAAAATGGGCGGCACCCCTTACCGGGTGCAGTCGCTTCGCTGCGAAATCGGGGAGGGGCTCACCCTGCCGGTTTCGGCGCTCAACGCGCTGCGCAGGCAGGCGGCTTCGGCGCTTTCCCGGCAGCGCGCCGCGCTGCAGCCCCGGCCGTTTTCACCAATGCCTTTGCCGGAAATCCTTCCCCATCGGGGAAAGGAGAAGCCGGGATACCGGCTGCTGCCCGCTCTGGCCAGCCAGTGCACGCCTGAGCTGCTCGCGCGCTGCGAGCTGGCCGCGCTTTATCCGCAGCAGCTGCTGCGGCTGCTGCGCGAGGACTGGATAGCCCCCTTTCTTCCCCGGCTGGCGGTGCGTACCGGCGCCATCTGCTTTGAAGAGCAGGCGCTGTTTTCGACCCTTTCAAAAATTTATGAGGCCGGGGTGCATACCCTGCTCTGCGGGGGATTAGCGGCCATCCGCATGGGCAGGCAGCTGGGCTTTTCGCTCATCGGGGATTATACGCTCAATATTGCCAGCACCGCCGCACTGGAGGAATATGCCGCGCTGGGCCTTTCGGAGTGCACCCTCTCGGCCGAGCTGCATGCGGCGAAAATACGGGAGCTGGGCGCCGCGCTGCCGCGCGGGATTATCGGCTATGGGCGGCTGCCGCTGATGAGCATGCGGGCGTGCCCGGTGAAAAATGCGCTGGGCAGCTGCGCGCGCTGCAAAAAGCAGGGCGGCTTTCTCAGCGACCGGCGGGCGGCGCGCTATCCGGTCTGCTGTGTTAGCGGCATCAGCCAGCTTTATAACTGCGAGCGCATCTTTTTAGGGGAGCGGCAGGATGAATTTTCCGGCATTGATTTCTGGTGGTTCTGCTTTTTGGAGGAGACGGCGCGAGAGGCGCTGCAGGTGCTGGAAAGCTACGAGAGAAAAGAGCCGCTGCCGGAGGGGACGCACTTTACGCGCGGGCTCTATTTCAGAAAGGTGCAGTGAACAAAGTCTGGCCCGCAGCAGGCGGACGCTTTGAACAAAAAGAGGGATGAAGGATGAAGGAAGAAAAGCTTCTGATAAAAAGGCTGACGCCGACAGCCCGGCTGCCTATCCGGGCGACCGAGGGAAGCGCCGGCTATGATCTGTGCGCCGATATTTTGGAACCGGTTACGATAGAGCCGGGGCAGACCGCCCTGATTGGCACCGGGATTGCCGCCGCCCTGCCGGGGCGGGAGACGGTGGGGCTGGTTTTTGGCCGCAGCGGTTTGGGGGTTAAATATGGAATTGCGCCGGCTAACGCCGTTGGCGTAATGGATTCCGACTACCGGGGGGAGATTAAGGTGGGGCTTCATAACCACTCGAGGGAGAGCTATACGGTTTTTCCGGGCGACCGGATTGCCCAGCTGGTGGTGGTTCCGGTTCTTCTGCCCCAGCTGGAGGAGACGGGGGAGCTCCCGGATACGGCGCGCGCCGGCGGCGGCTGGGGGAGCACCGGCCGCTGAGCGCGGAAGAGAGCGCACAAAACGGCCCTGCCCGCCGGGGCGGCGCCGAGGAAAGGCACGGTTGATAAAGATGGAAATTGTTCTGGCCTCCGCCTCACCCAGACGCATCGATCTGATGCGGCTTTTGGACCTGCCCTTCACCACCCTGCCCACCGGGGCGGATGAGGCGCTGCCCCCGGAGATTTTGCCCGAGCAGGCGGTAAAGACGCTCGCACTGCGCAAGGCCCGGGCGGCGGCGCAGAGAAAAGGGCAGGCGCTTGTTATCGGGGCGGATACGGTGGTTGCGGCAGAAGGGCAGCTTTTGGGAAAACCGGCAGACCGGGCGGACGCTGCCCGCATGCTGCGCCTGCTTTCCGGAAGCACCCATCAGGTCTATACCGGCATAGCGCTGGTGGGGCCGGATGGAGAAGAGACCTTTTGCCGGCGCACCGATGTGCGCTTTTATCCGCTTGACGAGCGGGAAATCGCCTGGTATCTGGATACGGGCGAGCCGTTTGATAAGGCGGGCGCCTATGGGATTCAGGGAAAAGGGGCGATGCTGGTCGAGGAAATTTCAGGGGACTACTTCAATGTGGTGGGCTTTCCTGTTTCCCTTCTGGCGAAAAAGCTGAAAAGGCGGCTCGAGAGGATTGCCTTCGAGCAGGTATATTAGCCATTTATTCACAGGAAATTCATCAAATATTTTGACCAGAATGATTGTGGAATTTTTTACGAACGGTTATAATAATGGTTGAGGATCGGTTATCCGGCTGTTTTGCTGCCGCTGCCGCGGTTTTAGGGCTTGCGGCTTTGTCGGGCAGGCATTATAATAATCCTGTTATGGTTTTTTATGGAAGTTTTCCGGCCGGCAGTTCTGGCTGGCCGTTTAGGTTGGAGGAAAAGGTGAGAGGAGACAAACAGCCATGTTTTCGTGGAATAAGGATATCGGCGTTGATTTGGGAACGGCAAATACGCTCATTTTTATGAAGGGCAAGGGCATCATTATGCGCGAGCCCTCGGTAGTTGCGGTGGATGCGCGCACCGATGTGGTGAAATATGTCGGCCGGGAGGCCAAGGAGGTCGTCGGCCGGACGCCCGGCTCGATTACGGTGGTGCGCCCTTTGAAGGATGGGGTCATCGCCGATTTCGATGTGACGGCGAGCATGCTGCAGATTTTCATCAAAAAGGCGTTTAACAATTCCATCTTTGCCCATCCGAGGGTGGTTATCTGCATCCCCTCGGGGGTGACGGCGGTGGAGCGTCGTGCGGTGAAGGAGGCGACCATCAAGGCCGGAGCCAAGCAGGTTTCCATCATTGAGGAGCCGATGGCGGCCGCCATCGGCGCGGGTCTGCCGGTGGCAGAGGCCTCGGGCAGCATGGTAGTGGATATCGGCGGCGGCACGAGCGAGGTAGCGGTCATCTCGCTCGGGGGCATCGTCGCCGCGCGCAGCGTGCGCGTGGGCGGGGATGAGTTTGACAGCTCGATTATTGATTTTGTAAAGAAAAAATATAACCTGCTTATCGGCGAGCGCACCAGTGAAGATATTAAAATCGGCATCGGCTCCGCTTTCCCGCTTGAAGAGGAGATGGAGATGGATATCAAGGGCCGCAACCTGATGGACGGGCTGCCCAAAAATATTTCTCTCTCCTCCACCGAGGTGCGCGAGGCGCTGGCCGACCCGCTCTCCTCGGTGATTGATGCGATTAAAACAACGCTCGAGCGCACCCCGCCCGAGCTCTCGGCGGATATCATCGATCACGGCATCTATCTCACCGGCGGCGGGGCGCTGCTGCGCGGGCTGGACCGGCTGATTACTCAGGAAACCGGCATGCCTGTTTATATCGCGGAAAATCCGCTGGACTGCGTGGCCGCAGGCAGCGGCAAGGTGCTGGATAATCTGGATAAGCTGGGAGATGTGCTCTCCCGCGATGATGAGCGTCACTAACAGACGGAGGATGAATTGGGCGATTTTTTTAGAAGCGCAAGGTTTAAGATTCTGGCTCTGCTGCTGGCATTTATCGTCCTCTGTATGTTTGTTACGGCCTATCTGGGCGGGAGATCCTCTCCGCTTTCCCAGGCTCTGGGCGTGGTGACGGCGCCGCTGCAGAAGCTCTCCGCTTCCATTTCAGCGGCGGCCAGTAGCTTTTTTGAGCGCACAATCGGTGCGCAGAAGCTTTATGAGGAAAACTTGGCCCTCAAGGAGGAGATCCGCACGCTGCGCAGCCAGCAGGTGGAATATGAGCAGTATAAGCGGGAAAACGAGCACTACCGGCAGGTGCTCGGCCTCAAGGAGCAGAATCCGGAATTTGAATTTGAACCGGCCGAGGTCATCGGCCGGGAGCCGACCGACCGCTTCGGCGGCTTTACGGTGGATAAGGGGACGCTCAACGGCGTAGCCGCTCACGACCCGGTGATTACGCCGGATGGCCTGGTCGGCTGGATTTCAGAGGTGGGGCTGACCTATGCAAAGGTGACTACCATTCTGGATGTTTCGATTGATGTGGGCGCGGCGGATACCCGCACCCGGGATTCCGGCGTGGTAACAGGGGATATTCTGCTGGCGGATGAGGGGCGCTGCAAGCTGGGATACCTTCCGCGCGAAAGCGCGGTGACAGCCGGGGATATCGTGGCCACCTCGGGGTTGGGGAGCGTTTTCGGCGTTGCCTTCCCAAGGGGGCTGATTATCGGGACGGTGACCGAGGTGCGCACGGAGAATAACGGCATCGTGCTTTATGCGGTGGTGGAGCCTGCGGCGCAGATACACAGCCTGCAGGATGTTTTTATCCTCACCTCCTTCCCCGGCCAGAGCAGCGCTGCCGCGCTGCCGCAGGAGGAGGCCTCCTCCGCTTCTTCCGAAACCAGCAGCGGGGAGGATGCGCCGGATGATCAATAACCGCCGCAGAGTGCTCTTTCAAAAATACACAGCGTATATTTTTCTGTTTATTATTCTGTATGTTCTTCAGTCGACTCCCGGGCTGTTCAGCGTGCTGGGCATCCGGCCGGTACTGCTGATCCCGGCGGCGGTGACGCTGGCGATGTATGAGGGGGGCTTTATCGGCGGCCTGTTTGGCGCGCTGGCGGGAATGCTCTGCGATCTGGGCGCATTTTCCTTTTATGGCCTTTATTCGATGCTGCTGCTTTGCTGTGCGGCGGCATCAGGGCTGCTGGTGGTTTATCTGATGCGGCGCACGTTGCGCGTGGCCATGCTGCTGACATCGGGCACGGCAGCGCTCTGCTGCCTGCTACGCTTCTATTTTGATTACGGGCTTTGGGGCTATGGGGGGATTTCCGGGATTTTCTGGGAGCAGACTGTTCCGACGGCTATCTATACGGCGGCAGCGGCGCCGCTTTTTTTCTACCTGTTTCGCAGACTGAACCGGTATTTTTCCGAGAAGATCAGCGCCTGATGAAAATATGCAGAGGAAAGGACTTTGCCATGCATGTTCCAAGAAAGGGGCTGCGCACCGTTGCGCTGTGCAGCGCCGTGCTGGTTGTGCTGACGCTGTATATCCTGCAGCTCATGCGCATGCAGATTGTGGATGGGGAGTGGTACAAACAGCTGGTAAACCGGGGGGATACCCGGGAGCAGACGGTGGATGCGGCCCGCGGGGAGATACTGGACCGGTATGGCCGCCCGCTGGCCATCAACGCCACTGGCTACAATATCGTGCTGGATAAGGCGTTTCTGCCGGCCGAAAAGCAGAACCGGATTATTCTGGATCTCTGCAGGCTTCTGGAGCAGTCGCAGGAGGAATGGATTGACAACCTCCCGATTACGGAGGAAGCGCCCTTCCGGTTTGTGGAGGGCTATGAGGACCAGGTGGAGCGGCTGAAAAAGAATATCGGCGTTCAGCCCTCGGCTACGGCCAGCGATGTTCTCTACTGGATGACCGAGCGCTACGGGCTGCAGGAGTTTACCCCGCAGGAGCAGCGCATTATTGCCGGCATCCGCTATGAGATGGAGCAGCGCGGTTTCAATATTGAGGTGCGCTACACCTTTGCGGAGAATATTTCGATTGCCACCGTTTCCAAGGTCAAGGAGCACAGCTATGTTCTGGAAGGGGTGGATGTCCGTGAATCCACCACGCGCCAGTATGTCAGCGGCAGTGTCGCGCCGCATATCATCGGCTATACCGGCCCCATCTATCAGGAGGAATACGGGGCGCTCAGGGAAAAGGGCTATGCCTTAAATGATACCGTCGGCAAGGCCGGCATTGAGCTGCAGTTTGAGGATACGCTGCGCGGCAAGCCGGGCAAGCGCAAAATTACGATGAATGCCGAGGGGGATGTCATCGATGCCGTGACCGAGGTGGAGCCGGTTCCCGGCAACTCGATCGTGCTCACCCTCGATTCGGCGATGCAGGAGGTTGCGCTTTCGGCGATGGAGCGGCAGATTGCCTACCTGAATGCGACCGCCAAGGAGGGCGAGGGCAAGGAGGCGGATGCGGGGGCAGTGGTGGCCATCGACTGCAAAACGGGGGAGTTGCTCGTCTGCGCCACCTATCCGAGCTATGATATGCTCTCCTTTCGCACCGATTATCCTTCGCTGCTGACCGAAACGCAGCCGCTGTTTAACCGCGCGCTGCAGGGGACCTATGCGGCCGGCTCCTGCTTTAAGCCGGGCGTGGCGGTTGCCGGGCTGGCGGAGGGGATTATCGACCGGGATACCACCATCAACTGTGTACACACCTATACCCGCTGGCAGGGCTACCAGCCCACCTGCATGGGGTATCATGGAAATATCAACGTGCTCGATGCGCTGCGCGTCAGCTGCAACTACTTTTTTTATGAGCTGGGGTTTTTGCTGGATATTGGGCGCATTAACCAGTATGCCTCCCAGTTCGGGCTCGGGCAGCCGACGGGGATAGAGCTTCCCGAATCGGTGGGCGCGCTTTCCTCGCCTGAAACAAAGGCGCAGGTCACCGGGGAGGAGTGGTATCCGGGCGATGTGGTGCAGTCGGCCATCGGTCAGAGCTACAACCGCTTTACCCCGCTGCAACTGGCCAATTATGCCGCCACCATTGCCAACCGCGGCAAACGCATGCAGGTGCACATTGTCAAGTCGATCGAGAGCTATAATTTTGACGAGACGGTTTATGAGGCCGTTCCAACGGTGGCCGGGGTGGTGGATGCTCCCGCCGAGGCCTTTGAAACGGTGGTGGAGGGGATGGTGCGCGTCACCCGCTCGGGCAGCGCCAGCCGGGATTTCGGCAGCTACTTTGTCGATGTTGCCGCCAAGACGGGGACGCCGCAGACCCACGAGTTTCCCAATTCGGTTTTTATCGCCTTTGCGCCGGCGCAGGACCCGGAGCTGGCGGTGGCGGTGATCATCGAGGAGGGGTGGCAGGGCTATACCGGCGCGCCGGTGGCAAAGGAAATTTTTGACCAGTATTTTTATAGTAAAAACCAGCAGTCTGCCGTTTTGCCCTATAACGAGCTGCTTTCTTAAGTTTTTGACGGCTTCGGCACAAAAATGCTGGGATTTTTGACAAACTTTTTTGTAAATGTCTGCCGCTATTCAACAAAACTACAGAATGGGTATTGTTAAAACCCCCTCGCTTGTGCTAGAGTAACGAAGAAGCCATGTGTGGAAGGATTGGATAGCAAACCATGTCACATATCAAGCTGGTCACTTCCGGAAAGGGCGGCGCCGGGAAATCCACCGTATCTGTTTATTCGGCGGCCGCGCTGGTGCGCCGGGGCCGAAGGGTGCTGCTGCTGGAGATGGATGCCGGACTGCGCGGGCTGGATATCCTGCTGGGGGTTTGTGACCGGACGGTTTTTGATATGTCGGATGTGCTGGAAGGCCGGTGCGAGCCGGTGAAGGCGATTGTGGAGTGTGCCTGGTGTCCCGGGCTGCACCTGATGCCCGCGCCGCTTGACCGCAGCTTTTTCCCCTGCTCAGGCGATCTGGCCCGGCTCTGCCGGGGATTGAGCAGCTACTATGACTATCTGCTCATTGATACGCCTGCCGGACTGGGGATAGGCTTTGAGGTTTCGCTCTCGGTGGCGCAGTCCGCCTTTATTGTAGCAACTCCCGACCCGGTAGCGGTGCGGGATGCTGCAAGCGTAGCGGCGCTTATCTTCGAACGGGGGCTTACCGATGTGAAGCTTCTTATCAACCGTCTCCCTCCCCGGCCGGGGCAGATGCTGGTGTCCGATCTGGACAGCTGCATTGATACGGTGGGCGCGCAGCTGATTGGCGTCATTCCCGAGGAACGGGCGCTGGCGGCGGCATCAGCCAGAGGGGGGGAGCTGCCTGCAGATTCGCCGGCAGGAGCGGAATTTCTGCGTATTGCCGGGCGCATAGAGGGGGAATATACGCCTCTGGCGATCCGCTGAAAATCCGGCAGCGTCCTGCTGCCGCCTGACAATCCATCACTCATGCTTTCAGGGAGGAGAGATTTCAATGAATATAGCACTCATCGCACACGATTCCAAAAAAGAACTTATGGTTCAGTTCTGTATCGCCTACTGCGGAATACTGAGCCGCCACAGCCTCTGCGCAACGGGGACGACCGGCAAGATGATTGCCGAGTCCACCGGCCTGCAGATTTTTAAATTCCTCTCCGGTACCCAGGGCGGTGATCAGCAGATAGCTGCCCGCATTGCCTGCGATGAAATTGACCTTCTGCTTTTTTTCCGGGCAGCTAACTATAAGCCGCATGAGCCGAGCGATGCCAACCTGCTGCGCCTGTGCGATACGCGCAATATCCCCTATGCCACCAACCTGGCAACGGCGGAGGCGCTGATTCATGCCCTTGAGCGCGGCGATCTCGATTGGCGGGATATTGTCAATCCCAAGCGCTAGAAAAAGGAATCCGCCCAGGGATGACGGATTTTACCAGGCAGGCGTTAAACAGTGAGTGAACGGGATAATCGGTGCAGCGGGATTTCTCATGCACCGGTTATTTTTTCTTCGGCTGACAGGGCCCTTTTGCCCGCCTTTTCAGGAGTATATCCGATAAAAAAGCCGGATACGCCCGTGCAGGAGCATTTAAAGTATACTTTAAATGCTCCTGCATGGCTAGATACGCGTTTATCGGTTGCGTGTCCGGCTTTTTTGCGCTATAATATTACCATTTCCTGTGCTGTCCTGAAAAAGGGGAGCCGGCAGGGCGCGGGCGCGGCAAGAAACAGGGCCGCAGCGCCTCACACGGGCGGACGCTTCCCCGGGAATTTTTGTGCCGGAAGCGCAGCGGCAGAAATGGAGAGAAACAGATGGCTGTTTTAACAAACGCACCCAGAGGCACGCAGGACCTGCTGCCTGCCCAGAGCGGGCGGTGGCAGTATGTGGAGAATGCCCTCCTGCGCACGGCAGAGCTTTTCGGCTTTCATGAGATTCGAACGCCGGTTTTTGAGCACACTGAGCTGTTCCAGCGCTCGGTCGGCGATACGACCGACGTGGTTCAAAAGGAGATGTATACCTTCGAGGATAAGGGCAGGCGTTCGATTACGCTGCGCCCGGAGGGGACGGCGGGCGTTGTGCGCGCCGCCCTGCAAAACGGGCTGCTCGGCGGCGCGCTGCCGCTGCGGTGCTGCTATGTCATCCCCTGCTTTCGCTATGAAAAGCCGCAGGCGGGGCGGCTGCGCGAGTTTCATCAGTTTGGCGTGGAGGTTTTCGGCCCCTCCTCTTTCGATGCGGATGCCGAGCTCATCAGCCTGTGCTATGAAATCTGTGGTGCGCTGGAGCTGAAGGGGCTGAAGCTGCACCTCAATTCCATCGGCTGCAAAGAGTGCCGTCAGCGCTATTATGAGGCGCTGCGCGCTTTCCTGCGCGAGCGGGAAAGCGGGCTGTGCGATACCTGCAAATCCCGCATGGCGAAAAACCCCATGCGGGTGCTTGACTGCAAAAGCCCCGAGTGCCAGCAGGCGGTAAAAGGCGCGCCGGTGATGCTCGATTACCTCTGCGAGGACTGCGCCGCGCACTTTGAAGGACTCAAAAGGCGGCTTTCGCTGCTTCATATCGACTATGTCATCGACCCGCGCATCGTGCGGGGGCTCGATTACTACACCCGCACCGTTTTTGAGTTTGTTTCGGAGACAATCGGCGCGCAGGGAACGGTCATCGGCGGCGGACGGTATGACGGGCTGGTGCAGGAGCTCGGCGGCGCGCCCACCCCGGCGCTCGGCTTCGCCATGGGCCTTGAGCGGCTGCTGATGCAGATGGAGGCCTCGGGCGCAGAGTTTCCGGAGGCGAACCGCTGCGACCTGTATATCGCGAGCACGGGAGAGGCGGCGCAGCAAAAGGCGCTCGAGCTGTGCACCGCGCTGCGTCAGGAGGGCTTTATCGCCGAGTGCGACTGCATGGGCCGCAGCGTAAAGGCACAGATGAAATACGCCGGAAAGCTCGGGGCGCGTTACTCCGCCGTTTTGGGGGATAACGAGCTCCAAAGCGGCGGCTGCACGGTGAAAAACATGGACGACGGCTCGGAGCACACCCTTTCGCTTGACGGATTTACCGACAGCATCTACCGCCTGCTGCTGGAAGGGGTCTATAACGGGATTATCGATGCGGAGCCTGCCATAAAGTAGGGAGGTTTTGCATCTGCAGGAAAGGAGAACGGAAAATGGATACCATGAAGGGCCTCAAGCGGACCCACTACTGCGGCGAGGTGTCGATGAGCGACGCCGGCAGCCGGGTAGTGGTAGCCGGCTTTGTGCAGAAAACCCGGGAGCTTGGAAACCTGACCTTTATTGACCTGCGCGACCGCACGGGAATCGTGCAGCTCGCCTTCGGGGATGAGACCGACCGGGAAATTTTTGAGAAGGCAAGCGGCTGCCGGGCGGAATATGTGCTGATGGCGGCCGGAGTCGTGCGCGAGCGGGAGAGCAAAAACACCGCCCTCAAAAATGGTGATATTGAAATTCTGGTGGATGACCTGCGCCTGCTCTCCAAAGCGCAGACGCCCCCCTTTGAGATTAACGACAAAAAGAATGTAAAAGAGGAGCTGCGCCTGAAGCACCGTTACCTTGACCTGCGCCGTCCCGAGCTGCAGCAGTCGCTGATGATGCGCCACCGGATTGTGAAGATTGCGCGGGATTATTTTGACCGGCAGGGCTTTCTGGAAATTGAAACGCCAACGCTGATTAAATCCACCCCCGAAGGGGCGCGCGACTATCTGGTACCCTCCCGGGTGCATCCCGGCTCCTTTTATGCGCTGCCCCAGTCCCCGCAGCTGTATAAGCAGCTGCTCATGCTCTCCGGCTTTGACCGCTATATGCAGGTAGCGCGCTGCTACCGGGATGAGGATCTGCGCGCCCACCGCCAGCCGGAGTTCACCCAGATCGATCTGGAGATGTCCTTTGTGGATGAGCAGGACGTGATGAGCATCAACGAGGGTTTCTTAAAGGAGGTCTTCTCGCAGGTGCTCGGCATTGAGATAAAAACGCCGCTGCGGCGCATCCCCTACAGCGAGGCGATGGCCCGCTTCGGTTCAGACAAGCCGGATACCCGCTTCGGACTCGAGCTTACCGATCTTTCCGCTGCGGTAAAGAAGAGCGAATTCAAGGTGTTTTCCGGCGCATTGGCGGCCGGCGGATCGGTGCGCGGCATCAATGCCAAAGGGGCAGCCGACCGCCTCTCCCGCAAGGAGATTGATAAGCTGCAGGAGCTGGTAAAAACCTACCGCGCCAAAGGGCTGGCCTTTACCCGCCTTAGCAGTCAGGGCGAGAGCTCCAGCTTTGAAAAGTTCCTCTCTCCGGAGGAGACGGCGGCAGTTCGCGCCGCGCTCGATGCGCAGCCGGGCGATCTGCTCTTTATCGTGGCGGATGCCAAAGAGGAGGTCGTTTTCGATGCGCTCGGCGCGCTGCGCCTTGAGCTCGGCAAAAGGCTGGAGCTGATAAAGCCGGGCAGCTTTGACCTGTTGTGGGTGACCGAGTTCCCGGAATTCGAATATTCCGAGGAGGAGGGGCGGTATGTCGCCAAGCACCACCCCTTCACCGCCCCGATGGAGGAGGATGCTCCCTATCTCGAGAGCGACCCGAAGCGGGTGCGCGCCAGGGCCTATGATATCGTTATCAACGGCACTGAGGCGGGCGGCGGTTCGATTCGTATCAACGATCCCGACCTGCAGACGCGGATGTTCAAGGCGCTCGGCTTCACCGAAGAGCGGGCGAACGAGCAGTTTGACTATCTGCTCGAGGCCTTTAAATATGGCGCGCCTCCGCATGGTGGGCTGGCCTATGGGCTCGACCGGCTGTGCATGCTGCTCTCCGGGCGCGAATCGCTCAAGGATGTCATCGCTTTCCCGAAGGTGCAGAATGCCAGCGAGCTGATGAGCGGGGCGCCGACAGCCGTCAGCGAGAAGGCGCTCGAGGAATTGGGCATCCGGTTGGCGGAGACGGAGGAATGAAGGAAATAAAGAGCACCTTTTTGGTGAATTTAGCGGGCGATATGTTCTGTTTGTGTGATTTTTTTTGACAAAAGTGCGGTTGATTTTTTGTTAAAATTCTGTTAAGATGAAGACGGTAGGAATTATCGACAGCATAAACGGCCGGATGCCGGGGTGAAAAGGATGACAGCAGAGCGCTTGGAATGGTTAGATAGACTGCTCCATGACCGGAGAGCCTTTTTAGCCGCTGCAGTCTTTTGGGCTGCGGTGCTGCTTATCCTCGTTCTGCTTATTTTCCTGAGGCCGCAGCGGCCGCAGCCGAAGGAGCGGCTGGTCGCCCGGGTGACGGTAGGGGGCGTTCAGGTCTTGGCTATCGACCTGTATGAGGACGGGCTGATTGAATGCTCTGCCGCCTTTTTGGAAAATGAGGTAGAGAAAAAGCGCAGCGACTTGTATTTTGATCTGGGCAGCGTAGGTGCAGGGGCTGTTTTGCGCCTGAAAAATGACCGGCAGATCTGCGTTGACCATTCCGATTGCCGGGATCAGGCCTGCGTTAAGTGCGGATATATCGGCCAGCTTGATCAGACCATCGAGTGCGAAGAGGATAAGCTGAAGGTAGAGATTATCGAAAAGACAGTGCTGTAGCTTTTCTGTGCCGCCGGTAAGGCAAAGCTGTTGCCCGGTGACGGGTTTTGTTACTTCCTGTTTCCCATCCCGTTGTTATCAGAGCATAAAACAGCCTCCCGCCGCAAAGACTGCGGCGGGAGGCTGTTTGGGTTTTTAAAGAGCTTTTATAATTCCGGAAAAGAGGAAATAACCGGTCTTCAGCGCCGGGAGATGCGCTCCCAGGCCTTCTGAACGCCGGCAAGCAGCAGCCAGATGGCGACCGCCTCAAACGGCAGGGCAATGGCATTTTTGATAACACGGGCGGGAAGCAGCAGGGAGATGGATTTTCCATAAAGCAGGCTGAGCCAGTAGGTGGCCAGCAGGCAGTTCACCAGCAGGGAAACCAGGCCCTTGGCGGCGGCAGAGCGCCAGAGCCGCACCGGCCGGCGATAGAAAAAGAGCCCATAGATAAGCCCGCTCAGGGCTTTATCCAGCGTAAAGCCGAAGAAATAGGGGCCGGTTGGCCGGATCATATAGCTGATAAGATCAATGGCGGCTGCTCCGAGTGTTGCCGGTACAGGTCCGAAGAGAAAGCCCATGATGGAGGTGGCGACAAAGCCCAGGCCGATTTTGAGCGTTTCGCTGGGGACAATAGTGAAAAAGCCGAGAATGACCCCCATCGCCACCAGCAGGGCGATGGTCGTCAGCGTGCGGGTTTTTTTAAGCTCCAGCCAGGAGAGACGGATGTTTTCCAGCGTATTTTTCATCAGAAATACCTCCTTAAAATCAGGAACGCGCGCTATAAAGCAGCGCAGAAACGGCTCTGCCCGCAAATTGCAAAGCAATTTGCGGGCAGAGCTTTCCCGTTTATTTTCGTTGGAGGCACCTAGCCGGCGCCTTCTACGAACAGCGGGATGCGGCAGCCAAACCGCAAGCCGATACGGCTTTTCGTTCCCGCGGCAACTCCCCGTCCGCGGGACACTTTACGCTTGGCTGCCTACTCTGCCGGTAGCACGATAGGCTTCAGTTTTTATAAGGGTGATTCACCCCTCACAGGGGGAAAAAGGAAAATAAATGCGGAGGGCCTCTCCGCTCAGTGGCGGTAGAAATTAATGAGGCAGCCATCCAGAATGATTTGGCGTTCATCCTCGGTCAGTGCGCCGAGCGTCAGTGTAAAGGCGGCAGGGCCGCTTTCTTCCAGAAGATAGGCCGGGATTTTCTCCCATTTTTCGGAGACTGCCCGGCGGATATCCGGCACGAAAATCATACTGAGGCGTTCAAAGGGCGGCTCTCCCTCCAGCAAAAAGGGCAGCATCCCCCAGTTGATGAGGTTGGAGCGGTAGCGCTTGGTGGCATATTCGCCTGCAATGTTCGCCCAGCCGCCGAGGACCTTCTGGCAGGAGGCGGCCTGCTCGCGCGCCGAACCGTCGCCCGGACGCCGGGCATAGACGAGCGAGCCGATGCCCGTCTGCAAGAGGTCTATCTGCTCCATTCCCGGAACCGCGCGGATTTTTGCTTCGAGCGGGCGCAGCATTTCGTTTTCAAAGGGATTTTTCCCCTCCTCCCGCATCCGCTCGAGCGAGCGCAGCTTTTTGGCCTCGCCAACATAGGCGGGGTCCTTGCGCGAGAGGGCGAACTCGGAGAGCCGCTCGGGATTGGAGCGGTAGGAGGAGGTTTCGCCGGAGGGGATGAGCTCATCGGTTGTCGTGACCGGGTCGGTAATAAACGAGGCGACCCGCAGCAGCAGATGCTCGGTGAGCGCCGGCATGGCCGGCCAGTCGGCAATATTCGGGCCGAAGCGCAGCTCCTCTTTTGGCTGCGGATGGCCGAAGCCATAATAACAGCGGTTTTTATAAACCTCGCCATGGAAGATATAGGGCGGCTTGCGGTAGGAAATATCCAGCTCATCCGCGCCGGTCAGCCGTCCGCCGTGCATGGCGGTGGCGGCAATCGAGCGCGCATCCATCAGCGCGACCGAAGAAATCTGCCCCTCCCCGGGCTTGGAGCCCTCGCGGTTGGGGAAATTGCGGGTGGAGTGGCGGATGCTTAAAGCCCCGTTGGCCGGCACATCACCCGCGCCGAAGCAGGGGCCGCAGAATGCGCTGCGTACCGTTGCCCCCGCCGTCATCAGCCGGGCAATCACGCCGTTTTCCGTCAGCGCCAGGAAGGTGGGCTGGCTGGAGGGATAAACGCTCAGCGAGAAGGCGTCGTTTCCGATCGAATGCCCGCCGAGGATATCCGCCGCATCGCAGAGGTTATCAAAGGTGCCGCCCGCGCATCCGGCAATGACCCCCTGGTCAGCAACGAGCCGTCCGTCCCTGATTTTATTGCGCAGCGAGAAGTGAACCTTTTCTCCCAGCTGCTCGGCTGCCGAGCGCTCGACAGCGGCCAGAATGTCCGCCGCGTTTTCGTTCAGCTCCCGGATGGTGTAGGTGTTCGAGGGATGGAAGGGCAGGGCAATCATCGGCTCCACTTTGGAAAGGTTTACCTCAATGAGCGCATCATAGTAGGCGGTGCCGCTCGGCTCCATCCGGCGGTAGCTTTCGGGGCGGCCATGCGCCTGATAGTACTGCTCCACCTGCGAGTCGGTCATCCAGACGGAAGAGAGGCAGGTGGTCTCGGTGGTCATTACATCGATTCCGCTGCGGTATTCAACGCCGAGATTGCCGATCCCATCGCCGATAAACTCGAGCACCCGGTTTTTGACAAAGCCGTCTTTAAAAACGGCGCCGATGAGGGCCAGCGCCACATCCTGCGGGCCGACGCCCGGGCGAGGCGAACCGCTGAGCCGCACGGCGACGACCTGCGGCAGGTCGATATCATAGGTGCGCCCGAGCAGCTGCTTGCAGAGCTCCGGCCCGCCTTCGCCGATGGCCATCGTCCCCAGTGCGCCATAGCGGGTGTGGCTGTCCGAGCCGAGAATCATTCTTCCGCAGCCGGACTCCATCTCGCGCATATACTGGTGGATAACCGCCTGGTGGGCCGGAATATAGATGCCGCCATATTTTTTTGCGGCAGAGAGGCCGAAGAGGTGGTCATCCTCATTAATGGTGCCGCCGACAGCGCACAGGCTGTTGTGGCAGTTGGTCAGCACATATTCGAGGGGGAACTCGCTCATCCCGCTTGCGCGCGCCGTTTGGATAATGCCGACATAGGTGATATCGTGGGAGGCCATCGCATCAAACTTCAGTTTGAGGCGCTTTTCATCTCCCGAGGTGTTGTGAGATTGCAGGATCGAGTAGGCCATTGTATTTTTCCGGCAGGCCTCGCGGTCGAGCCCCTGCGTCTGTTCCGGGGCGAGAACAATCCTCCCGTCCCGCACAAAGCTGCCGCCGGAAATGCATCGAATCAAAAGAATCCCTCCTTACTGTTTGTATTTCATTTTGAATAAAGCCCGATGATAGCTTTCATTCTATCATAAAAGGCAGGATAAGCGCAAGCCGTTTTGAGGGCATGTTTGCAGATTGGCGGGAAAATATGGCCAAAGTGAAACAGCGGGATGCCTGCAGGGCGAAGAGAAAATGGCTGCAGGCAGGCTGCATGGCGCATGAATGGCGGCGCCCCGGTTCAAAATAAGAATATCAATCAGGAGCAGGATGGGGGGATTTTATTGCATGAAAAAAGATTGACAGTGCGCTACTTCATGCTTTCCTTTGCAATCGGTTTTCTGCTGCTGTCTGTATCGGCCATGCTGGTGGTGCTGTTTATCCCGCCGCAGATGGAGATTGGAGAGGCGCAGATGAATACGGCGGATGGCCTCTCCTATTTGCCCTCTAATCAGGAGGCGCTGAACCTTCTGCTGGTGGTTGAACCGGGAGGGGAGGAGGAAAGGGTATATGCCCTGCTGCGCTTTGACCCGGCGCGCGGGCAGGTTCCGGTGGCCGTGCTGCCGGCAGGAACGCTGTTTGGCGCCGCAGGGCGCCTGGCTACGCTGGAAAGTGCTTATGATTATGCAGGAATCAGGCGGGCGGCGGCTCAGATTGGAGAGGCGCTGGGCATTTCTATTGACCGGTATCTGCAGCTGAAGGCGCAGGATGCGGCGGAGCTGGTGGATCAGCTGGGCGGAGTTTTATACCGGGTAAAAAAACGGATGATTTTTGAAAGCCCCGGCGCGCAGACGGTGCTTGAACCGGGGCCGCGGCAGCTTTCCGGCAGCCTGTTCGGCGAGGTGCTCGCCTACTCCTTCCCGGGCGGCGCGCTGGAGCGCAGCAGCATGCTGGGCAGCCTGATTGCCTCACTGATTAATGAACACAGCGACCTGCTGCTTACGGCCGAGGCGGACACGGTTTTTCAGTCGCTGGTCAACCGGGCGAACACCAATATCTCCGCGCTGGACTATCAGCAGCGCAAAGCGGCGGCGCGGTTTATGGCGCGCCTTTCACCGGATGGGGCTTTTTCGGTTACCCTTTCGGGGAGCGGGGAAAATACCTATGGAACATTCAGCCTGTCGGAGGAATGCTGCCGGCAGCTGGCTACCATTTTTTCGCCGCTGCCGGAACGTCTGTAGGGAGGATGAATATTTTGGAAAAGAATGTATAACTGGAAAATTCTGTGCGCATACTAAGCGCAGGCAGATACCATTACAGAGAAAGGATGAAATCAATATGCTGGACAAGATTGCATTGGTATTGGTCATTATCGGCGCACTCAACTGGGGGAGCATTGGGATTTTCCAGCTGGATCTGGTCTCGTGGCTGTTCGGCGGACAGGGGGCGATTATCAGCCGGATTGTATATACGCTGGTGGCTCTGGCAGGTATTTGGGTGATCTCCCTTCTGTTTAAAGATACCGCACATGCCGATTAACAAAGCCCAAAAAATACCAAGCGCAAAAACCTTTATTTTTTAGCAGGATGAGGACGGGCAGCCTTTTTAAAAAAGGGGAAAATTGCCCGTCCTCATTAAAAAATCGAAAAATTCGAGAGCGAAAAACCGCATAAATAAAGGGTTTTCGGGGAATAAAGAAAAAAGTTGGAAAACTTTTCTTCAAATCACTTGACAAAGCGAGCAAAGGTATGGTAATATAACTAAGCTGTCCGGCGGGGCCCGAGAGAAAAAGGGGTTGACAAAGGGCGGCGGGTGTGATAGAATAGGGAACACACCGTAGCGCACCTTGAAAAT
>JAAWAN010000014.1 GCA_022792175.1 Provencibacterium sp. | reverse complement strand
GTTCCAAGCAGCCGGGGTCGTCCCTACATGCACCCCAATCTATCCGACATGTGCAATGACGGTAACAAAGATCCCATCAAGGTTCCCCAAGATGCCGCCAAACAGCAGCTCTTACAGCCAGTCCGTGAGCCAGTCGGTGAGAAAGTCCATAAGCCGCCGCCCTTAAAACAGCCCCGACAGCAGGGGGATGAGTGTCGTGCCGATGACGATAATGCCGCCGCCCGCCATGAGCTGGCTGGTGCCGCCGGAGTGAATGAAACACTTGCCCTCCTGACTCCCCAGGCCGATGGAGATGTTCTTGATGGCCCCGCCGAAGCCGGCCATGGCGTGGCCCTTGAAGTGGGAGAGCACGAGATACCTGTCATACTCCGAAAAGCGGGCACCCACAAAGTTTTCACTGAGGCGCTCCCCGCCGGTGACCGGGAGGGAGAGGGAGCCCTCCTCGTCCAAAATGACGACCTCGGCGATATCGGTGAAGCCGTGGTCTTTGGCCACCTGATAGTGCATCGCTGTGTTGGCGCGGGAGCCGCCATAGGCGGTGTTGCACTCAACAATGGTACCGTTTACCTGCTGCACCAGCTCTTTGATGAGACTCGGGTCCAGATAGTTGCTGGCCGGCGGCTCCCCGGTAGAGAGCTTTACCGCGATGTTTTCCCCGCTCAGCCCCGCTCCCAGCGCGGCATAGATAGAGCACATGGCCTTTGGGGTTATCTGCTGCGTGTAGTAAACGGTGGCGCCGGCGGCTTCATCCTGATGCTCCAGCGCCAAAAGGGGGATACTCTCCCCGCCGCTGGTGACAATGCTGTCCCCGGCGGCGGGAGCAGAAGCAGCCTCCGGCTGAGAGCTGCCTGTGCTCTGGGGCCGCGGGGCAGAATCGCTCTCGCTTAAAGAGGAATGCTGCACACTGCCCGTATTCTCCGCAGTCCGGGAAGGCGTGCTTGGCTCTGCCCGGGAGGCGGCAGGGCTGTCCACGCTGGTTCCCATACAGCCGCCGAGGCCCATAGCCAGCATTACCCCGCTGAGCAAAAAGCTCAGCAATTGCTTCTGTGTCAAATTGCATACCCCCATATGGTCAATCTGTTCTGACCGGATGTGTTCATTATTTATGATACAGAATGAAGTCCACTCCATGTCAATGAGAAAAAATTGAATATTTTATGAACGGATATGAACATTCCCCTGATACCGAAAAGCCCCGCAGGGCGGCAGAAGGATGAAGTTTTTGCCTGAAATAACCGGCTCTGCAGAGCTTTTCCCCCTGCAGAGCCGGTTGTTTTTTATATAGAAAAATGGACAGGCACCCGCTGTGGCGGGGAATGCGCAGAAGGATATCCGGGCGTACAGCGCCTTTTATTTTTCCCTCCTGCGGCCGGCATAAGCACAGATAATCTCTGCGGCGGCATCCTCTCCGATGGCGGCATTGACACAAAGCTCATAGCCATGGGGGTCCCCCCATTCCTGCCCGGAAACGCTTTTGTAGTAGGCTGCCCGGGCAGCATCAGAACGGGCGATGCTTCTATGGGCTGCTTCCGGGGTATCGCCGTACATTGCCATCACCTTTTTCTCCCGGTAGCTTTTGGGGGCATAAATAAAGACGCGCACCACCTCCGGATAATCCCGCAGTACGAAGTCGGCCGAACGGCCAATAATCACACAGGCCCCCGCGTCCGCGATATGGCGGATAGCCTTATCCTGCGCGGTAATGGCGCGCTGAACAGGGTCGGTGCTCAGATACAGTTCCCGCATCACCGCGTTTTCATCCGAATTGATGCCGGAGATAAACTCCTCTGCCAGGCCGCTCTCCTGTGCGGCGATGGCCACCAGCTCCTTGTAATAGCAGGGGATACCCAGCCGCTGGGCGGCCAGCTGGCCGATCCGCTTTCCGGCAGAGCCATGTTCCCGCGCAATTGTAATGATTGCGCCCTGATGGGAGGGGGATATCACCGCCTTAGGCGCCGGTTCCATATCCTGCTGCCGCAGCTCTTTTTCTAACCGCGCCATGACCGCGAGGGTGACCAGAATCGCCAGAATATCCGCAATCGGCGCGGCCCAGAAAATTCCGCTTAC
This sequence comes from Provencibacterium sp., assembly GCA_022792175.1. GTDB lineage: Bacteria > Bacillota > Clostridia > Oscillospirales > Ruminococcaceae > Harryflintia. The sequence goes on along the minus strand of JAAWAN010000014.1, from coordinate 13,393 downwards.
CCCCAGCAGGGCGGGAAGAACCAGCGAAAGAACAATCAGCAGCGCATCGCGCAGAATGGAAAACGGAGCGGCCGCTTTGGCCTTGCCGATAGACTGCAGAAAGATGGCGCAGACCTTTTGGAGGCAGGTAATCAGAATCAGCGAAAGATAGATGCGCAGGCAGAGCATGGCAAAGGTAAAATAAACGGGGTCCTCTGCCGAACCGAACATCCGGATGAACACCCCGGGGAGAGCTTCAAAAAGCACTGTACAGACAAGGCCGACGATGACGGTCCATTTTACCATCAGCTGCAGCAGCCTGCGCACCCGGCCATAGTTTTTCGCACCGTAATTGTAGCCGACAACAGGCTGCGCGCCGGCCGCGATGCCGATGGCAACATTCAGTACGATTTGAAAGAGCTTCATGATGACAACAAACGCCGCCAGAGGAATATCCGCCCCATAAACCGACTGCGCGCCGTATCTGACCAGCAGAATGTTGTTGACAACTGTGATGATGACAATGGAGAGCTGGGTCAGCAGGCTGGAGGTTCCCAGAGCCATAACTGGTCTTAAAAGGGAGATATTGGGCTTGAAGCTCCCGGCAGTTACCCGGAAGGTTTTGGAGCGGGCCAGATAGGCGGCGCAGATCAGAAAGCTGACAAACTGCCCCAGAACAGTCGCCCAGGCTGCCCCCTGAATGCCCATATCCAGCGCGAAAATCGCCACCGGGTCGCCGATGATGTTGATAATCGCTCCGCTGAGCATGGCTGCCATCGCATATTTGGGACTGCCGTCCGCCCGGATGATGGAGGCCAGGGTATTCTGGGTCATGGCGAGGGGCATCATGGCGAAAATGATAACGCCATAATCGTGCGCCATTTGGAGGTTGGCATCTGTCGCGCCGATCAGCCGGAGCAGGCCATCCCCCCACAGATAGGCGGCGGCAATGAGCACCACACCGGAAAGAAAGGAGCCCAAAACCGCATTTCCCACACTTTGAGGAATGCGGCTTGTTTCTCCGCGTCCCAAAGAAACGCTGAGCGTGGCGGCGGCCCCATCGCCAAAGAAGAGGCTCAGTCCCCAGCCTACCACGGTAATGGGGAAGATGACGCCGGTAGCGGCGTTACCCAGATAACCGATGCCGTTGCCCACAAAGATTTGATCGACAATGTTATAAAGGCAGGAGATGATGAGCGAACAGATGCAGGGGATGGCGAACTGCCGCAGCAGCTTCCCCTCCCTTTCGCTGCCGAGATACTGACTGTTTTCCATAATAACCTCCTTGGATTTCAGACAAAAAAACGGCACACGCAGATGCGTATGCCGTAAAGCAATTGCCTGTCGCCACACCCCGCATCCGTACCGTAATCAGACTTATGCACCGGCAGGGTGCTGCGTGTGTCGTTGATTGCCTGTTTAATTGTTAGCGGCATTCAGTATATCATTTTTATCCGGTTTTGGCAAAGGCAATTTTGCACAACTAGGTAGCGGGATTTCTTGTGCAGTTTTTCTCAGGGAAAGCGCCAAAGGCGGCTGCGGGCCGCATCGGCTTTTCCTGCGGACGGGAAATTTGGCCGCAGAAAACAGAGAGTTACAATCAGCCGCCCTCCATTCCGTATCACCACAGGAGGGAAATGAAAGCCCCTCCTGAAGGGCAGGGAAAGAACGGGGCCGGCTTTCGCCGTTTCCCGTTGGGTGTACCGGAACTTTTAGACATTTGCGCCAGATAGGGGCGCCGACACGCGCGGAATGATTTGGGGAAATTGAATATTGACTTTTGAGCGGCTGCCATGATATATTATAAAAGCAACGTGTAGCGTTACCGCATAAATCCGGTTGAACGCTGCACGTTGCTTTTGTTTTTCCTAAAATCGAATATCAAATCATGGAAAGCGTGCGGCTAGAGGGCATAAGACCAGCTTTTTTGGCCGTGCGCTTTCGCATATCCAGGAGGCAACGAACATGGACAGAAAATCCAGTACCTTTCTCGAAACGGAACCGGTAGGCCGGCTGATGGCCAAATATGCCATCCCCTGTGTCATCTCCCTGCTGGTGGCCGCATTGTACAACATCGTGGATCAGATATTCATCGCCAATGCAGACTATCTGGGCTCCTACGGAAACGCCGCCAATACGGTGGTGTTCCCTCTGACGGTGGTCGCTCTGGCTATCGCGGTTATGATCGGGGACGGCTGCTGCGCCTTTGTGAGCATCAGCCTGGGCAGGAGAGATAAGGATGCAGCCCAAAAGAGCATCGGCAGCGCAGTGCTGCTGTGCCTCGCTGCCGGTCTGGTTTTAATGCTGCTCTATCTGGTGTTTCAGGCGCCCATCCTGACTCTGTTCGGCGGACGGATCAACGATGAAACCTTCCATCATGCCCAAGAATACTTTTTCTGGATCACTTTGGGCATCCTCTTTTATATGTTTGGCCAGGCGCTCAACCCGATTATCCGCTCGGATGGGAGCCCCAAATTTGCGATGGCCTCGACTCTGGCAGGGGCATTTGCCAATATCATTCTGGACCCTGTTTTTATTTTTGTTTTTCGCTGGGGGATGATGGGCGCCGCAGTGGCCACCGTACTGGGGCAGGTTTTGACGGCGGCTTTGGCTGTCTGGTATTTGTGCCACATGAAAGCGGTCCGGCTGGAGCGGAGCAGCTTCCGTTTTCACGGCGCTCTGGCAAAGAGATATCTGCCGTTGGGCATTTGTAGCTTTTTATCGCAGATTTCCCTGGTGATAGCCATGGCGGCCATCCAGAACATGACGCTGAAATACAGCGCCCTTGACCCTATCTTCGGGCAGGCGCAGTACACCCAGATTCCCATGGCCGTGCTGGGCATTGTGATGAAGTTTTTCCAGATTGTCATCTCCATCGCAGTGGGTCTGGCAGCCGGCTGCATCCCTGTCGTAGGCTACAACATCGGCGCGGGGCACAATGAGCGCGCGGGCAATTTTTGCCCGTCTGCTGGCGGCAGAGGCCATTGTGGGCGGCATTGCCCTGTTTATCGTGGAGCTGTTTCCCCGGCAGCTCATCGGTATTTTTGGCGCGGCCAATGAGAGCATCTACTATACCGAGTATGCCGTTAAGTGTTTCCGGGTATATCTTTGCATGGCGGTGTTGGCTACCGTGAACAAGGGGACCTTTATTTACCTGCAGTCTTTGGGGAAAGCCTTTGCCTCCACCGCCATTTCCATGGTGCGGGAGATTTTATTCGGCGTAGGCTTTGCCTTACTGCTTCCCCTCTTCTTTGGGCTGGACGGGGTCCTGTACTCCATGCCGGTTTCTGATCTGCTGACCTTTGTGATTTGCGTTATCGTGATTCGATACACCGGTCAGACGTTGGGCCGCTGCGGGAATGAGGCGGGCCGGAGCAGGTGACAGAATACTTTTTATAAAGAGAATGCCAGTACAGCACAGGCGGGCGATGAACGAAAAAATCAGGACACACCGGATAAAGCCCTTTATTTATGGGTTTTATCCGGTGTGTCCTTCAGTATCTTCTGGTGTGCCTGCCCGGATTTGAGCAGGAGGGCTTTTGCCGCTGCGGGAGGAAAAGGCCCCGAAGCCGGCCATATCGCCGGAATAAAAGGAAAAAGGAGCCTCAAATCCCTCCAACAAGAATGGATTTGAGAGCTCCATGCCCTCAAAATGGTGCCGCCGACGGGACTTGAACCCGTAAGGAGTTTCCTCCGGCAGATTTTAAGTCTGATGCGTATGCCAATTTCGCCACGGCGGCAGACAGGCTTCTTGTTTATAATACACCTGCGGGGCGGCGCCGTCAAGGGGGGCCATGCGGCTGCTGCAGGGATTTTCCCCTTCTGTTTTGAGAAGGGAGAAGGGTGTAGACGGACGGAAAACGGTATGTTATGATAAACAAAAGGGAAAAGTTTGGGGGAAAATCAGGATGGACCAGGAGTATCTGGATTTAAAAAAATGGCTAAAGGAAACGGCGGATGAGCCGCTGGAAACGATGAATGGCTTTTTTGACCGGCGCATTGCCGGCTATGAGGAGCATATGTCCCCCTGGAGGGAGCACTACCGCTGGCTGGCGCAGCTGCTGCCGGAGGATAGCCGGACGCTGCTCGACATCGGCTGCGGGAGCGGGCTGGAGCTGGATGAGATTTTCCTGCGTTTCCCGCAGCTGGCCGTCACCGGCATCGACCTTTCGCAGCAGATGCTGGCGCTTCTGCAGAAAAAGCATGGCGCGCGGGCGCTTACACTCATCCGCGCCGACTATTTTGTCCATCCATTCGGAGAGCAGCGCTTTGATGCAGCGGTCTCCTTCGAGACGCTGCACCACTTTACGGCCGGCAAAAAGACGGCGCTTTTTAAAAAGCTCTGTCATGCGCTGAGGCCGGGCGGCGTTTATCTGGAGTGCGACTATATCGCCTCCTCGCAGGAGATAGAGGAGCTGGTTTTTGCCGAGAGCGAAAGGCGGCGGCAGCGCGATAAAATCCCTCCGGAGCAGTTTGTGCATTTTGATACGCCGCTCACTCTGGAGCACGAGCTGCAGGCGCTGAGGGAGGCCGGGTTTTCATCCGCAGAGCTTGTCGGCTATCTGCCGGGGGATAACCATACGCCGATGCTGCGGGCGGTTAAATAGCCGCTGTGCGAAGGGAGAAAAGGATGCAGATACAGGCACTGACAGAAAAGGATGCCCTCTGGAGGGAGACCGCCGCCTATGCGCGAGGCTGCTCCTGGCGCGCGGGCAAGGAGCTGGCGCAGCAGATGGGGCAGGGCGCCTTTACCGGCTGGGAGCGGGTGTTTGCAGCATTCGAGGGAGAAAAGCCGGCCGGTTATTGCACGCTGAAAAAGCGGGATTGCATTTTGGATCTGCCCTATACCCCCTATATCGGCTTCGTGTTTGTCGGGGAGCCCTTCCGGGGCCGGCGGCTCAGCCAGAGGCTGATAGCGGCCGCGATGGACTATGCCCGGGAGCTGGGCTTTGGGGAGGTTTATCTCATCAGCGACCATCAGGGGCTTTATGAAAAATACGGCTTTGTCCGGGTGGATGAAAAACCGGCCCCCTGGAATCCGCAGACGTTCGAAACCATCTTCATGCACCGGCTGTGAGGCGGCGGGCAAAAGCACCAACCGGCCGCCTGTTTAAACCGTTTGCCAGGACACAATAATGAAAATATCAACAAATGCGCGCCGCCGGGGGCGCTCCCTCTTGCAAATCGGCGGCAAAAGCATTAAAATGGAAATGCTTGTAGCATATTTAACAATTCGAAAGGCGCAAACCGGCTCTGCCGGGGAGAAACTGAATCCAGGGGGCGAGAGCTCCTGTAAAAAAGGGAAAGGGTGCATAAACAGATGACCTCACTGAACAAAAAGACCGTAGAGGATCTGCAGGTATCGGGCAAGCGCGTTCTGGTGCGTTGCGACTTCAACGTCCCGATCAAGGAGGGCGCTATCACCAACGACAAGCGGATTGTAGCCGCGCTGCCGACTATTGAGTATCTGGTTAAAAACGGCGCGCGCGTGATCCTCTGCTCGCATCTCGGCCGCCCGAAGGAGGGATGGGAGCCGGAATTTTCTCTTGCTCCCGTTGCTAAGCGTCTCGGCGAGCTGCTCGGCAAGCCGGTCACCATGGCCAAGGACGTCATCGGACCCGACGCCAAGGAGAAGGCCGCCGCGCTGAAGGATGGCGACGTTATGCTCATCGAGAACGTTCGCTACCACAAGGAGGAGAAGAAGAACGATCCCGCCTTTGCCAAGGAGCTCGCCTCGCTGGCTGAGCTGTATGTAAACGATGCGTTTGGCTCTGCCCACCGCGCGCATGCCTCCACGGCCGGCGTTGCCGACTACCTGCCGGCCGCCTGTGGCTACCTTATCCAGAAGGAAATCACCTTTATGGGCGGCGCGCTCGAGAACCCGAAGCGCCCGCTGGTCGCTATCCTCGGCGGCGCGAAGGTTTCGGACAAGATCGGCGTTATCGAGAATCTGATCGGCAAGGTGGATACTCTGATTATCGGCGGCGGCATGGCCTATACCTTCTTTAAGGCCCAGGGCTACAGCATCGGCACCTCCATCTGTGAGGATGACAAGGTCGAGCTGGCCCGCGATATGCTCAAAAAGGCCGAGGAGAAGGGCGTTAAGCTCCTGCTGCCGGTAGACAACCTGGTAGGCAATGCCTTTAAAGAGGACTGCGAGCGCAAGGTTGTCGATTCGGATGAGATTCCGGATGGCTGGATGGGCATGGATATCGGTCCGAAAACCCGCGAGCTGTTCTGCGGCGCTGTAAAGGGTGCGGGCACCGTTATCTGGAACGGGCCGATGGGCGTATTTGAATTCGCTCCCTTTGCAGAGGGCACGCTGGATGTTGCGCGCGCGGTTGCCGACTGCGGCGCCATCTCGATTATCGGCGGCGGCGACTCGGTCGCGGCGGTCACCAAGCTCGGCTTTGCGGATAAGATGTCCCACATTTCGACCGGCGGCGGCGCTTCGCTCGAGTTCCTCGAGGGCAAGGAGCTGCCCGGCATCGCCTGCCTGAACAATAAGGACTAAAACCGGGAGGCAGTACCTCCACCGCTGCAAAAGACGTGGAGAACCCCACGTCTTTTGCAGTTTTCAGAAAGGATGGGTCACGATGAACAAAAACCTGCGCCGGGCAGTGATTGCCGGCAACTGGAAGATGAACAAAAACCGCGCCGAGGCGAAGGCGCTGCTCGCGGAGCTGCTGCCCATGGTGAAGGAGGCGGACTGCGGCGTTATCGTCTGCGTGCCGTTTACCGACCTTGAAACGGCGCTTGAAGCTACCCGGGGGACCTCTGTCGCCGTTGGCGCGCAGAACTGCCACTGGGAGAAGTCCGGCGCCTTCACCGGCGAAATCAGCGCACAGATGCTCGCCGAGATGGGCATTCAGTATGTTATCATCGGCCACAGTGAGCGCCGCCAGTATTTCGGTGAGACGGATGAGACGGTGGGCCGCCGGGTGCGCGCTGCGCTCGATGCGGGCCTGCAGGTTATCCTCTGCGTCGGCGAAACGCTTTCCCAGCGCGAGCAGGGCATCACTGGCGAGGTAGTCGGGCTGCAGACGAAGGTGGCGCTGCAGGGGGTATCTGCCGAAGAACTCCAAAAGATAATCATTGCCTATGAGCCGGTCTGGGCCATCGGCACCGGGCGCACGGCGACGAGCGCACAGGCGAATGAGGTCAACCACCTTATCCGCGAGGTGGTGGCCGGCCTTTACTCGAAGGCAGATGCAGATGCGCTCACCATTCAGTACGGCGGCTCGATGAATGCGAAAAACGCTGCGGAGCTGCTGGGGCAGGAGGATGTTGACGGCGGGCTTATCGGCGGCGCTTCCCTCAAGGCCCCTGATTTTACCGCTATCGTCAATGCCGCGTCGGGTAAATAAGCGCGGCCTCATGCCCAAAAGACAGGATAAGGAGTAAACATTTTCTATGAAAAAACCACTGGCTTTAATTATTCTGGACGGCTTCGGCTATAACCCGGAGAGCCATGGCAACGCCATTGCCGCGGCCAACACCCCGACTATCGATAAGCTACGGGAGGGTCCGCATACCCTCATCGGCGCTTCGGGCATGGATGTCGGCCTGCCGGACGGGCAAATGGGCAATTCCGAGGTCGGCCATACCAACATCGGCGCGGGCCGCATTGTTTACCAGGAGCTGACCCGCATCACCAAATCGATTGCAGACGGCGACTTTTTCCAGAATGAGGCACTGCTCGCAGCAATGGAAAACTGCAAAAAGGGCGGCGCGCTGCACCTGATGGGCCTTCTCTCCGACGGCGGCGTTCACAGCCACAACACCCACCTCTATGGGCTTTTGGAGCTGGCGCGCCGCAGCGGGCTGAAAAATGTCTATCTCCACTGCTTCCTTGACGGACGGGATGTTCCCCCCTCCTCCGGGCGCGATTATATTCTGCAGCTGCAGCAAAAGCTTTCGGAAACCGGCGTTGGCAAAATCGCCACCGTCATGGGCCGCTACTATGCGATGGACCGCGACAACCGCTGGGAGCGGGTGGAAAAGGCCTATGCGGCGATGGTGCGCCGCGAGGGCGTTTCCGCCGCCGATGCGGCCGAAGGGGTGCAAAAGAGCTATGACGAGGGGGTAACTGATGAGTTCGTCGTGCCGATGGTGGTAGAGGGCGGCGCAGCGGTGGCCTCGGGCGATTCGGTCGTTTTCTTTAACTTCAGACCTGACCGCGCCCGCGAGATTACCCGCACCTTCGTTGATCCGGCCTTCACCGGCTTTGCCCGCCCGGAAGGGGTGCTCCCGCTCACCTATATCTGCATGACCCAGTATGATGCGACGATGCCGAACGTACAGGTGGCCTTTAAGCCCCAGTCGCTTCAAAACACCTTTGGTGAATATATCTCGCAGAAGGGCTTAAAGCAGCTGCGCATTGCCGAAACGGAGAAATATGCCCATGTTACCTTCTTCTTTAACGGCGGTGTGGAAGCAGTCTCTCCTGGCGAGGACCGCGCGCTGATCGCCTCCCCGAAGGTCGCTACCTATGACCTCAAGCCGGAGATGAGCGCCTATGAGGTGACCGACGAGGTGGTAAAGCGCATTGACAGCGGAGAATATGATGTCATCATTCTCAACTATGCCAACTGTGACATGGTCGGGCACACCGGCGTGTTTGATGCGGCCAGGGCGGCGGTTGAAGCGGTGGATATCTGCCTCGGGCGCACGCTTGACGCCATTCTCCGCCAGGGCGGTGCGGCGCTGGTGACGGCCGACCACGGCAACGCTGACCGGATGTATGACACCGACGGTTCCCCCTTTACCGCGCACACCACCAACCCCGTGCCGCTGTACGTGGTGGGGATGGAGGACTGCAGGCTTCGCGAGGGCGGAAGGCTGGCCGACCTTGCGCCGACACTGCTTAGGATGCTCGGTCTTCCGCAGCCCGCCGAGATGACGGGCACGTCCATCATCCTTTAAAGTGAATGTAAAACGGGCGGGCGCTGCCCTGCCCGGAGGAGGTTGTTTCCCATGGGGCATCCGCTGGTTTTTCAGACGGATTTCGGCCTTTCCGACGGCGCAGTCTGCGCAATGTACGGTGTGGCCTATTCGGTGAGCGATTCGCTTAGGATCTATGACCTGACACATGACATCACCCCTATGATATCTGGGAGGCCAGCTACCGGCTGATTCAAACGGTGCAGTACTGGCCAAAGGGAACGGTGTTCGTTTCGGTAGTCGACCCGGGCGTTGGCTCGACGCGGCGCAGCATTGCGGTGCGCACCGCCGGCGGGCAGTATGTCATTACGCCCGACAACGGTACGCTTACTCACATTAAGCGCATGCAGGGCATCGAAGAGGCGCGGATGATTGATGAGAGTGTTAACCGCCTTCCCGATTCGGGGGAGAGCTATACCTTTCATGGTCGGGATATCTATGCATATACCGGCGCGCGGCTCGCCTCGGGCACCATCTCCTTCGAGCAGGTTGGGCCGGCCGTGGCGGTAAAGGAGGTTGTCGAGCTGCCGGTCGTGGAGGCGCAGCAGCGGGAGGATATCGTTCAGGGCACCATTGATGTGCTGGATGTGCGCTTTGGCAGCCTGTGGACGAATATCCCACGGGAGATGTTCCTCGGTCTGGGCGTACGGCACGGCGGGCGGGTGGAGGTTTCGATTTTTAACGACACCCGCTCGATTTATAAAAACATTCTGGTGTATGCGAAGTCGTTTGCCGACGTCTATGTCGGCGAGCCGCTCGTTTATGTAAACTCGCTGGACAACATTGCGGTTGCGATTAACCAGGGCTCGTTTGCCAAGGCCTATAACATCGGCACCGGCAACTCCTGGCGCATTCAGCTGCGCAAGGCGCCGCGCATTATTTACGAATAACCCTCTGCGTGAGAGGGGAAAAGCTGCGGCGCAGTCTGTTTTTGGTGGTAAAAGCCCGCGCCGGCTTTGCCGCGCGGGCTTTTCAGTTTAAGAAGGGAAAGAGGTAGCTGAAATGAAAAACTTTTCAATCAAAACGCTGGTTGCTATCGGCATTGGCGCGGCTATTTTCGCGGTGCTCGCGCGCTATGTATCGATTCCGACGCCGATTCCCAGCACGACGCTCACCATTCAGTATGCGATTCTGGCGCTGTTCGCGCTGCTCTATGGTCCGTGGGCGGGGCTTCTTATCGGCTTTATCGGCCACACCGTTTCGGACATGATGGGCGGCAGCCCCTGGTGGAGCTGGATTGCCGCTTCCGCCGTTGCCGGCCTGCTTATGGGCCTGCTCATGCAGAAGATTGATATTGAAAACGGCGAGTTCGGCAAGGGCGAAATCATCAAATTCAATGTGGCGCAGGTGATTGCGAATGCCGTCGCCTGGCTGCTGATTGCGCCGATTTTCGATGTGCTTATCTATGCCGAGCCGGCGCTCAAGGTTTTCGTTCAGGGCATCGGCGCCTTTGTCGGCAACGCCGTTATGACCGGTATCGTCGGTACGCTTTTAGCGGTCGCTTATGCGAAGAGCCGCACTAAAAAAGGCAGCCTGGATAAAGAATAAGTCCTTCATACATATCTCCATATGTGGTGGAGGGGGAAACCCCTCCACCACCTTTTAAAAAGGATGGTTTTTATGAGCAAAGCGGTTTCCGGCGAGCCGATTATCGAGTTTCAGAATTTTTCATTTCAGTATAATGCGCAGAAGCATCCCACCCTGCAGGATATCAATCTGACCATCCGCAGGGGGGAGAAGGTGCTCATTGCCGGCCCCTCCGGTTCGGGAAAATCGACGCTGGCCCACTGCATCAACGGCCTTATCCCCTTTTCCTATCCCGGGGCCATCTCCGGCAGCCTGAAAATAGCGGGCCAGGAGGTGGGGAAGGACAGCCTTTTTTCCCGCTCCAAAACGGTGGGAACGGTGCTGCAGGACCCGGATGGGCAGTTTATTGGCCTGACGGTGGGGGAGGATATTGCCTTTTCGCTTGAAAATGACTGCATGCCGCTCGCTGAAATGCGCGCGGCGGTGGATAAGGTGGCGGGACTGGTCGATATCGGCGGGCGGCTGGGGAATGCGCCGCATGCCCTCTCGGGCGGGCAGAAGCAGCGCGTTTCGCTCGCCGGAGTAATGGTGGATGGGGTGGAGGTTCTGCTGTTTGATGAGCCGCTCGCCAACCTCGACCCGGATACCGGCAGGCAGGCGATTGAGCTGATTGACGAGATTCAAAAAGAGCTGCACTCCACCATTCTGATTGTCGAGCACCGGCTGGAGGATGTGCTGCACCGTCCGGTGGACCGGATTATTCTGATAAACGAGGGGCGGATTGTGGCCGACCTGCCGCCAGATGAGATGCTTTCTGGCCGGCAGCTCCGCGAATGCGGCATCCGCGAGCCGCTTTATCTGGATGCGCTGCGCTATGCGGGCTGCGAAATCTGGCCGGAGATGCACCCCGAATCGGCAGAGGGGATGGAACTCTCAGCCTGCCGCGAGCCGCTCAGACGCTGGTATACGGCGCTGCCGCCGCGCGAGGAGCAGCAGCTGGGAGAGCCGCTGCTGGAAATATGCGACCTCTCCTTTCGCTATGATACCAGCGGGGATGTGCTGCAGCATATCAGCTTCACCATCCACAAAGGGGAGATGGTGAGCATTGTGGGCAAAAACGGCGCGGGGAAATCCACCCTTTCCAAGCTCATCTGCGGGTTTGAGAAGCCGAGCGGGGGCAGCATCCTCTTTGAAGGGCGGGATATCCGGAAGGATACCATTAAGGAGCGCGCCGAGCGCATCGGTATGGTCATTCAGAATCCCAACCAGATGATTTCCCAGCCGATGATTTTCGATGAGGTGGCCTTCGGCCTTCGGGCGCGGGGGATGGCGCAGGAAGAGATACAGAGCCGGGTGGAGAAAGCGCTGCAGGTCTGCGGACTCTACCCCTTTCGCAACTGGCCGGTTTCGGCGCTCAGCTTCGGGCAGAAAAAACGGGTGACGGTGGCCTCTATTCTGGCGCTTGACCCGAAGGTGATTATTCTGGATGAGCCGACTGCCGGGCAGGACTTCAGGCACTATACGGAAATTATGGAATTTTTGCGGGAATTAAACCGTTCGGGCGTCACCGTTATTATGATTACCCACGATATGCACCTGATGCTGGAATACACCAACCGCTCGCTGGTCTTCTGTGAGGGGGAGCTGGTGGCTGATCTTCCGCCTGCGCAGGTGCTCTGCGACCGGACGCTCTGCAAGCAGGCAAACCTCGCTGTTTACCCTGTGCGGGCGAATATTGCCGCAGGCAGAGCCGAGCAGCTTTGTGCAGAGCTTTATTGATTTCGACAGAAGGGAGCGGGAGAGATGAAAAACCTGATTGGATATATAAACCGCCCCTCGGTGATACATAGCCTGACGGGAGCGGCCAAGCTCATCTGCATGCTGCTCTGGTCTACGGCGGTCATGCTGACCTATGATACGCGGGTGCTTGCCGTGCTGCTTATCATGGGACTGATTACTTTTGTCGTTTCCAAAATCCGTATCGGCGATGTTTCGATTGTGCTGGCCTTTATGCTGGTCTTTCTGCTTATCAACAATATTGCTGTCTTTTTCTTTTCGCCGGAGGAGGGAGTGCGCATCTATGGCACGCGCCATGAGCTCTGCCATCTTTTCGGCTGGTATTATGTGACTGCCGAGCAGCTTTTTTACATGATGAACATTTCCCTCAAATATTTTACCATCATCCCTATGGCGCTGCTGTTCATCGTTACCACCGACCCGAGCGAATTTGCTGCCTCTTTAAACCGCATCGGCGTCAGCTACCGGGTGAGCTATGCGGTGGCCATCGCTTTTCGCTACATACCGGATATCCAGCGGGATTACCACGATATTGCTCAGGCGCAGCAGGCGCGCGGAATTGATATTTCCTCCAAGGAAAAGCTGGGGCGGCGCATTAAAAATGCGGCGGCTATTTTGATACCGCTGATTATGCAGAGCCTCTCGCGCATTGAGGTCATCAGCAACGCCATGGAGCTGAGGGGCTTCGGAAAAAACAAAACGCGCACCTGGTACTCCTCCCGTCCCTTCCGGGTGCGGGATTATATTGCCATGGCCTTCTGCGTTGTGGTCGCCATCGTTTCGCTTGTTATCACTTTTTATGACGGCAACCGGTTTTATAACCCGTTTATTGCACAGAAGAGCTTTGCCACTATTTTTTATTTCCATTCATGAGCGTGCGGACCCGGGGAAGACGCCTTTTTTGATAAAAAGGCAGGCAGACGTTCTATTCCCCGACATCTTCCAAACCGCATAATTATGCGGTTTGGAAGATGTCGGAAAAGAAATTTTTAAAAATCTTCAATTTTTTTCTTCAAATCACTTGACAAAGCGAGCAAAGGTATGGTAATATAACTAAGCTGTCCGGCGGGGCCCGAGAGAAAAAGGGGTTGACAAAGGGCGGCGGGTGTGATAGAATAGGGAACACACCGTAGCGCACCTTGAAAAT
>JAAWAN010000013.1 GCA_022792175.1 Provencibacterium sp. | reverse complement strand
TATAATTTTGGTATCTTGAAAGAAGACATTTTATAATAAAGATTTTTCAATATGCCGCCAAAATAGAGAAGAAAAAGATATTCCTTTGAAACGCTTCAAATTTCTCTTGAAGGGGCTTCTTTTTGCAGGAAATGGCGAGAAAAATGGCAGGCTTTTTTCGAAACAGGGGAGAAATCACAAATAGCTGTTTATATAAGTGTAGCTGTTTGGTATAAGATATAGGCGGAGGATGATTGATTCCATTTTTCTTATGTGCTATAATATTTATCAAAATGTGACTTAATTAGAGGAAGTCTTTTGATCAGGCAGAGAAAAATGGCACAGAAAGAAATGGATGAAGGCGCACGAAGCAGGTATCCTTTGATATATATGGCTGGTGTGCGTCAGGCGGCGAACGCATGAGGACAAAATATCTGAAAGCGAGAGGAAAAAACGGTGGCTGCCGGGCCATAACGGCGAATCGACGTTTTCCTCTTTCAGCGGCTGTTATGATGAAGTTTGAAGTTTCCCGGAAAATGAAGAAAATGCAGGCCTGCTTTTTAAAAAAAATTGCGCAGGAGGTAGGGGTATGGTCGTATTATTGATCGGCGGTGGCAGTAGCCTGATGGATTTGATGATTGATAAAATGAATAAATGTGGCCATCGGGTTTATCTGCTGACGGGGCAAAAACATAACCGCTTTTCTTATAAGCGTGTCTTTGAAAAATACAATTTTGCTTATGACACAGACAGCGTACAGAATATTTTTGAGAGCGTCAGCCCGGACCTGGTGGTGTTTCTGGGGGCCTATGATACGAATTTTGACTGGCGGAATGCCCGGGAGGAATCGGTCCGCTATACCGCCTCCATCGTCAACCTTCTTTCGGCATTTTCACTGATGGAGAAGGGGCGCTTTGTCTATCTTTCCTCCGAGGAGGTTTACAGCGTCTCCCATGGGGAGAACATATCGGAGCTGGAGGAGCCCTCTCCCAAGCAGTTTAAAGCCCTTGCCATTTCACACGGCGAGGAACTCTGCAGCAGCTATCATTCCTCCCAGGGGCTGGATACCATGGTGCTGCGGCTGGACCGCCTTTATGGCGTTCCCCAGAAGGGGCAGTATCTGGAGGATCCCTGCTTTCATATGTGCCTGGAGGCGCTCAGAAGCGGAAAAATCTCTGCTAACGCCAACAACAGCTTTTCCATGCTGTATCTGAAGGACGGGGTGGAGATGTCCTATAAGGCGATGACGCAGGAGAACCCGGCTTATGCCTGCTACAATATTTCCTCCATGGATCCCATCAACGAAATGGAGCTGGCCGAACTGGTAAAAAAGCAGATGGGCAGCGGCATCGACATTTTGGATAATACAATCGGGGACAATTACCGGGTGATTCTGGATGCCGGCCGTTATCAATCGGAATATCATACGAAGATTTTCACCGGCTATGAGGGGGGCGTCCGGGAGGTCGTCCGCTTTATGAAGCGCTATAGCGAGGTGTATATCACCGGGGAGGATGTGGGCGGCAGCTGGGGCAGCCGGCTGTGGCACAGGATTAAAACGGTGGCCAGGGTGCTGCTCCCCTTTGCGGAAAACCTTGTCTTTTTCATCCCGTTTTTTATGCTCAACAACCGGGCAGTGGGCAGCCAGTATTTCAGCCGCCTGGATTTTTATCTGCTTTATGTGCTGCTATTTGCCATCGTACACGGACAGCAGCAGGCGATTTTTTCCGCGCTGCTGGCGACGGCGGGCTACTGCTTCAGGCAGATGTATACCCGCACCAGCGGAGAGGTTCTGCTGGATTATAACACCTATGTGTGGATGGCGCAGCTGTTTATTCTGGGCATGGTGGTCGGCTACATGAAGGATCAGCTGGCCGTTATCCGAAACGAATATCAGGAGGAGACCCGCCACCTGCGGGAAAAGCTGGCGGATATTGAAGATATCAATGACAGCAACGTTCGGGTAAAGCAGAATTTTGAAACGCAGATTATGAACCAGAAGGACAGCCTGGGGAAGATTTACAGCATTACCTCCACTTTGGAGGGCTATGGCCCGGAGGAAGTGCTCTTCTATGCGGCGCAGGTGCTCTCCGAGGTGATGAACAGCAAGGATGTGGCAGTCTATACCGTAGCGAACCGGGAATATGCCCGGCTGTTTTCCTCTACCTCGCAGGATGCGCGCAAGCTGGGCAACTCCATTCAGTATACCGCCATGACAGAGATGTATGATGAAGTGAAGGAGCACCGGGTGTATATCAACAAATCCATGACGGAGGGGCTGCCTCTCATGGCCAGCGCTATCTATGCGGATGAGGAAATGCAGCTGATTTTAATGCTTTGGGGAATTCCCTGGCAGAGGATGACGCTTGCAGAGGCCAATCGCCTGACCATCGTCGGCCATCTGATCCATGATGCCGTTGTGCGCGCCAACCGCTATCTGGAGGCACTTCGGAACCAGCGCTACATAGAAAATACGAACATTCTGGATGAGAGCGCCTTTACCCAGCTGGTGAAGGCATTTTTCCAGGCGAGAGAACGAGGGCTGACCGAATGCTCGCTGCTGGAGGTGGAGCTGACCGCCGGGCAGACGAAGGAGGCGGCGGCGCGGGCGCTGGGCGCGCTGATACGGCCTACCGATTATATCGGCGTGTTCCAAAACGGCAGGATGCATGTGCTGCTCTCCAACACCAGTATGGAAAGCGCACAGTGGGTAGTAAACCGCTTTCTGGAGAAGGGATACCAGAGCCAGACCAGGGAGGAGGCGGCCCAATGCTTGTAGGGGAAAGGCTTGCCTTTCTGATTCTTCTGGTTGTAAATACGCTGGTAGCGCTTCTCTATCTGCTGTGGATGGTGCTGGTGGATGTTCCGGTCATGCAGAAAAAGGACCCCAATGGGGAGCAGATGCACGATAACCGCCGGACCTTTCTGATTAAATTTCTGGTGATGCTGCTGTGCCCGGTGGTCGGCCCGCTGTTTTTCCTGTTTTCTCATATTCTGTATCTGGTATTTTTCCCCACAGCCATGGACCTGGATGATGTTATTTTCAGCAAGGAGCGGGTAAAAATCCAGCTGAAGGCGGATGAAGAGAGAGGCAGGAATATGGTCCCCATGGAGGAGGCTCTTTTGGTCAACGGGGCGAAGGATATGCGCCTTGTGATGATGAATACCCTCAAGGGGGAGGTAAACGCCTCGCTGGCAACGATTGCCATGGCCCTGAACAGTGAGGACAGCGAGTCATCGCACTATGCGGCCTCGGTTCTGAGCGACGGTCTGAATGATTTCCGTCTGCAGGTGCAGAAGCTGCTGGCGGCGATGGAGGATGAACCGCAGGAGGAGACAGGCTGTGAGGAGCTGCTGATCGATTATATGAACGGCATTCTTTGCCAGCAGATTTTCACTCGCATAGAGCAGGCCAACCTGGTCCGGAAAATGGCGGAGATTGCAGAAAAGCTCTATCAGAAAAATCCCGCCAGGCTGGATGGGGATCGTTATGAAAACATCTGTCTGCGGCTTTTAGAGATAGAGGATTTTGAAACTTCCGAAAAATGGTGCCTGCGTCTGACAGAGCAGCATCCGGATCAGCTTTGTGCCTTTACCTGCAGGCTTAAGCTGTATTTTACCTCGAAGAACAGAGAAGCCTTTTTCGAAACGCTGAGCGCCCTGAAAAGCTCCGAAGTCGTTATCGATAATGAAACACTGGAGTTGATTCGGATTTTCAGCTGAAAGCATAAGAATGGGCAACTCTCCCAATCAGAGATATAAGGGAGAGATTATTGATGTTTTTTATAAAAAAATAACCTTTACATATCTTTTTCAGGTAAAGATACGCAAAGGCAGACTGAAAAAATCTGTGTTGACAAAATCATAGGTTTGACAACAGCTTTTTCTTTTCATCATTCTGACTATAAAGATGGCCTGATGAATTTTTCATTTGTATACAGCATCATTTTTCTTTATGGCTAATCCGTATAGCTTTGGGAAGGAAGAATGGAATGATATCGCGCCGGAATTATTTCTCCATTACAGTGATTATGCTGGTTATCCTTTTCCTGTTTCAGTTTTCAAGCGCTGCAGTGAACATGTGGGGCGAGCCGGATGTCAACGTCCATGTGCAGGAGCAGGCGCTTTCCAGCCGGGACACCGCCTATCAGCCCGGCCAGAAGGGGGTACAGGAAGCTGCAGAGCGGCCGAAAAAGCAGGTCGCCTATGTCGGCGACGCAGAAGGACCGATACAAAGTGTTGTATATTACTACGCTTTATATACAAAACGCAATATGACAAGCTATGCCTGCCTGGAAGAGAGCGGGCAGGCTGCGCAGGAGGCGGGCAGCCTGCCGGAGATGATGGTCATCGACTCTCTGTCGGTCGATTGGCAGGATGTGCAGAGTATACGCCTGCTGAAGGATTATGCCTCAGCCGGCTGCACGCTTGTTTTCTGCGGCCTGCCGGAGCCATCTGTCATTGAGCAGAACGGACGGGTACGGGAGCTTCTGGGAATCCAGTCTGTTGAGTCGCCCGGGAAGATGGTGGAAGGCATCCACCTTTATGAGGGCTTTCTGCTGGGGGGCGAATCGCTCTATCTGGCGGCAGACGAGCAGGAGCACCTGAAAAGGCAGAACCTGCAGCTGAATATTCCCTGCTACCGGCTGGCATCCGGTACAAAAGTTTATATGAAAGGGATTATCCGGGAGGAGGAAAGAACGCCCGAGGATTACCCGCCTGTTATCTGGCGCAGGGCTTTTAAGGAGAGCGGTATCTTTGTCATCAACGGCTCTTATATGGAGGAGACGATGGGGGTGGGCATCCTTTCGGCCATATCTGCCCAGATAGATGCCTACACCCTCTATCCGGTGGTCAATGCGCAAAATCTGGTGGTCGCCAATTTTCCGGTGATGGCAGAGGAAAACAGCGGGCAGATGATGGAATTTTACACCCGTTCGATGCCGGATGCCTTTCGCGATATCCTCTGGCCTGGCCTCATATCGGCCTGCCGCCAGAGCGATATGGGTCTTACCTTCATGCTGGCCCCTCAGCTCGACTACAGCGACGACATTCTTCCGGATGAAAGGTGGATAGAGTATTATTCCACTCTCATGCATGAGGAGCATGCGGAAATGGGGCTTTCGCTCTCGCAGGTATCCGCAGTGCCTGCCGAGCAGAAGCTGAAGGAGGACATGGCCTTTATCGGAGCGCAGATCCCGCGCTATCGGCTGACCTCCCTCTATCAGGGGGAGGCAGAGGAAGAGCAGCTGCAGGCGCTTTTCGGGCAGCTGGACACTTCCTGGCTGCATACAGTGGTTACCGATTATCCGCTGAATGGAGAGGTGGTAGGCTACCTTTCGGAAACGGTGACCCGGCAGGGGATGGTGGCAGACGGGATGACGCGCACCTATCTGGATGACCTGCGGGCCCGGTGCGTTGAAACGGCGCTGGGATACAACAATATTTTAATCGACCTGATAAACGCCGCCTATCCCAAGGATGCCAATGATTCCTGGGAGCGATTTTCCCCCGACCTGAGCTGGAACATCCGTAGCTATGGAAAGCCATTTACCGGATTCCAGGCGACTACCCTCTCGGAAAGCGACCGTCTCATCCGCCGTTTCCTCGCTTTGGATTATGAGGAAAGCCGGCAGGAGGCCGACATCCATCTGCGGGTAAAAAATGTGCAGGAGCCGGTCTGGTTCATTCTGCGCACGCGCGGGGAGACGGTGGCCAGGGTGGAGGGAGGAAGCTCAAAGGCTATTGAGCGCTTCGTATATCTGATAGAGGCGCGTCAGCCGGAGGTTGTGATCAGCCTGAGAAGGGCATGGTGAAAGATGGGGGCGCCACAGCGCTACTGGCGCCTGCGGAACAGGAGGAGAAGCAGGGGTGCGGATTTGTCTCATAGCGGAGGGATGCTATCCCTATGTAGTAGGCGGCGTGTCCAGTTGGATACATAGCCTGATACAGTCCTTTCCTGAGCAGGAATTTGTTATTCAATCAATCATTTCAGACCGTTCTTTAAGGGGAAAATTTGTCTATCCTCTGCCGGAAAATGTTTCGGAGGTATATGAACTGTATCTCAACGACCTCGACTGGGGCAAGAGCCGGCGGAAGAAAAAGAGGATGGACCGGCGGGAATATCAGGCGCTGCGCAGTCTGCTGCTCAACCAGCATGTGGACTGGGAAATGCTGTTCGACTTTTTTAAGAGCAGCGATGTGTCGCTGAACAGCCTGTTGATGGGCGAGGATTTTATGAACGCAGTGACCGAGTGCTATAAGCTCAACTACAGCCAGATTGTCTTTTCGGATTTTCTGTGGGTCATGCGTTCCATCTATCTGCCGCTGTTTTTTACTTTGAAGACAGAGATGCCCAAAGCGGATCTCTACCACTGCCTGGCAACTGGCTATGCGGGCGTGCTCGGGAGCATGGCCAAGCATTTTCATGGCGGGCGGCTGCTGATATCCGAACATGGCATCTATACCCGCGAGCGGGAAGAGGAACTGATCAAGGCCAAGTGGGTGCAGGGCATCTATAAAAATGTATGGATTGACCAGTTTAAAAAGATGTCCACCCTAGCCTATGATCGGGGGGATCTGGTTACCAGCCTTTATGAGCATGCCAGACAGCTGCAGCTGGAGCTGGGTTGCCCGCCGCAGAAAACCATGGTGACTCCAAACGGCATCTGCGCGGAGAATTTTCAGAATCTTCCCGGGAAAAGGGAGGAGGATGAGGGCTTTATCCATATCGGGGCCATTTTACGTGTGGCGCCCATTAAGGATGTAAAGACACTGATCTGGGCCTTCCATTTTGCGAAGGAGAGGGTTCCCAATCTCAAGCTCTGGATTATGGGCCCCTGCTCAGAGGAAGAGGAGTATGCGAAGGAATGCTTTGAACTGGTGGAAAGCTTAAAGATGCCCGACGTCGTCTTCACCGGCCGGGTGAATGTTCCGGAGTATCTGGGGCGGATGGACATGACCATTCTGACCAGTATCAGCGAAGGCCAGCCGCTGACGATTCTGGAGAGCTTTGCTGCGCACAAGCCGGTCATTGCAACCGATGTAGGCAACTGCAGCGGGCTGGTTCTGGGCGAGGGGGACGATTTCGGTCCCGCGGGAGTCATCACACATGTGATGAATGTGGAAGAAATCGCCCAGGCCATTGTAACGCTGGCGCACAGCGAAGCGCTGCGCCAGCGCATGGGGGAGAGCGGTTACCGCCGGCTGATGGCAAAATATCAGATAGCGGATATGAACAAAAAATATCGGGAGATTTATAAAAGCTTTTCAGACAGCATGGGACTTAAATGGGAGACAGATGCTCCTGCTCAATCCGAAGGGGAGAAGGAGCCGGTTGCTACAGCCAAAGAGGGATAAGCCGGGTGCTTCCTCTTTTCCGGCTGCAGCCTGCATTCGTCAGACCGGGGTCTGCACAAATCCTGAGAAAGGTATGGTCATGAAAGATGGCAGGTATTGGAGTTAGGCTCAATCGTATATTCAGCCAGAAGAGTATTGTTGCCGATATGGTGGGCTTCGCCTACAGTATGATGGTGACCGTCGCCCCTATGTTTCTTGTCATTCTGAATATTCTGCTGATGGGGTGGGTGTTGGGCTTTGGCCGGATAGGATATGCCCAGCGGGAGCTTTTTTCCTGCACGGTGCTTTATATCTTCATCTTCGCTCTGCTGACCGCCTCGCCCTTTAACGCGGTCCTGTCCAAATATATGTCCGACATCATTTATGAGGAGCGCTATCAGGATATTCTCCCCTGCTACTATCTGGGAATGCTGTTTAATATTGTTCTGAGCTGTCTTTTCGGAATCCCCTTCTGCCTGTGGGAGCACTTTGTGGGGCAGGTGCCGGTTTTTTATGTGTTTTTAGGCTTCTGTGGATACATTTCGCTGGCGCTGGTCTTCTATTCAATGCTCTATCTCTCCATCTGCAAGGACTATGGGAAAATCTCCCTCTTCTTCTTTCTGGGAATGCTGGTCGCCTTTCTGCTCTCGCTGCTGATGTGCTTCGTTTTCCATTGGAGCATAACAGTGAGCATGCTCTTTTCGCTGACGGTCGGCTTTTTTGTAACCGCCTGCCTGGAGCTCGCCGTGGTTAAAAGGTATTTTCAGAAAAACAGCAACCAGTATAAGCCGGTGCTGCGCTATTTTAAAAAATACTGGAAGCTGGTGCTGACCAACCTGCTCTATACGCTGGGGCTTTATATCCACAATTTCGTCTTCTGGTGCACCGATATGCGTCTGGTTGTTGTGGACAGCTTTATCTGCTGCCAGCCCTATGATATGGCCAGCTGTCTGGCGATGTTTACCAACATATCCGCCACCATCATCTTTATAGCGCATGTGGAGATGCATTTTCATGATAAATATAAGGCCTATTCAGAAGCGGTGATCGGCGGCAAATGGGCGGATATTGTCAATACCAAGCGGCAGATGTTCCGGCAGCTGGGCGCTGAGCTGATGAATCTGGTGCGGGTGCAGTTTATTATCTCGGTCTCCGTCTATCTGCTGTGCATGGTGCTTCTGCCGCGCATCGGCTTTTCCGGAATGGTTATGCATATCTACCCCTGTCTGGCGGCCGGTTATTTTATCCTCTTTTTGATGTATTCTACCATTTTGTTCCTGTATTATTTTGATGATTTGACGGGGGCGGTGCTCTCATCGCTGGGCTTTTGTCTGGTGACCCTTCTCGGCAGTATTTTGTCTACCCACCTTCCCGAGCGCTGGTATGGCCTCGGCGTGGTCCTGGGGTCGTTTTTCGGCTGGACGATCGCCTACCTGCGGCTGCGCCGGATAGAGAAAAACATGGATGCCCACATTTTCTGCCGGGATACGCTGATCCAGCGCGGAAGCGGCCTGCGTCCCTCGAGCAAGGTATATGACCGCTCTGAGGCCCGGGCAGATGCCGCTGCAGAGAGGTGAAGAGAAGATGGAAACAGCAAGCCTGATAAGAGGCGGAATCGGTTTAATAGGTGCCGCCGCCATGCTGGCCGCCTTCTGGTTTCATTCGCTGAAAAGGCTGGTTATTGATTTGGCGGTCGTCTGGGAGGTCCTGGGGGGACTGCTGGTGATAACGGCCTGTTTTCCTCAGCTTTCTGCCTGGACAAAGCTGCTCTCCCCGGCAAGCGGCCTGCTGCTGGTCTGTCTGGGGGCAGCCGGTCTCTGGGGGGCATTTCAGTTCTGCCTGTCGATTTCCCGCCTCAGTATGCAGAGCCGGGAGCTGGCGATACAGCTCTCGCTGCTTCTTCAGGAGAACAGGCAGCTGGCTGAAGAGATTGAGCGGCTGCAGTTAGCAGAAGAGCCTGCCTATGGGTATAAGCATGAGCAGCTCTCCCAGTCAGAGATATAAGGACGGGATTTGCGGCTGTTTTGCACAAAAACAGCCAGCGTGTACCCTTTTTGAGGAAAGGATACACGCTGGCAGATTGAAAAATCTTTGTTGACACACAGGTTTGATAACCGTTTTCTCTCTTCATCCTTCTGAATGTAAAGATGGCCTATTCATTTTTTTGTTTGTAGGCAGCAGTATTTTCCTTTATCATTAATCGCTGAAATAGAGGAGGGCAAGGATGAAAAAGCTTCTCTTTGTCATCAATACCCTGGGGAGAGCAGGAGCGGAAACGGCCCTGCTGGAGCTGCTCGAGCGGCTGAAGGACTGCGGATGTGAAATTCATCTGTATGTGCTCTTGGGACAGGGAAGTTTGATACGGCAGCTGCCTTCCCATGTCCGGCTGCTGAACGACCGCTTTGATGAGTGCCTCATTTTTACAAGAGAGGGCAGATATCTGCTGGCGAAGAAGGTGCTGAAAGCCTTTTTTCGTCACGGACATCTGCTCGATAAAACGCTCTATCTGATAAGGACTCTCTGGCAGATGGCAAAGGCCAGGCGCATTCAGCTGGATAAACTTTTCTGGCGGGTGGTCGCGCAGGGGGCGGAGTACTTTGATACCGAATATGATCTGGCGGTTGCGGCGATAGAGGGCGGCTCCGCCTATTATGTGGCGGATTATGTGAAAGCCCGCAGAAAGATTGCGTTTATCCATATTGACTATAAAAATGCAGGATATACAAAAGGGATGGATCAGGACTGCTTTTCGGCCTTTGATGCTATTTTTGCCGTATCTGAGGAGACCCGCAGCTCCTTTTTGGGGATTTATCCCGAGCATGCGGAGAAGACAAGGGTGTTTGACAACATTTTGAACCGGGAAAAAATTCTTCGCCGCGCGCAGGAGACGGATGCTTTTCGGGATGACTTTGAAGGGATACGGCTGCTGACTGTCGGCCGGCTGGTTTGGCAGAAGGCCTATGATGTGGCGGCAGAGGTGATGAAGCTTTTACAGCAGAGAGGCTGCGCGGTTCGATGGTATATTCTGGGAGAGGGAGAAGAGCGGGGCAATCTGGAAAAGCAGATTAAGGGATTGGGGCTGGAGAAGGATTTTCTGCTTTTGGGACACGCGGATAACCCCTATCCCTACTATCTGCAGACGGATATCTATGTGCATATGACCCGCTTTGAGGGAAAAAGCATAGCTGTTCAGGAAGCGATGATTCTGGGCTGCGCTGTGATTGTTTCAGACTGCAACGGCAATCGGGAGCAGGTGGAAAATGGGCAGACAGGGCTGCTGTGCCCGCTGGACCCGGAGAAAATTGCAGAAAGCATAGAGGCGCTCTGCGAGGATAAAGAGAAGCGCGAAAGGCTGGGCAGAGCCGCAGCAGAAGAGATGGGGCGAAGGGAACTGGAATTTTCTCCCTGGTTTCTGCTGATGGGGGAGGAGGCACCGGAGCTTTCCAAAGAACAAGTGGGGTGAAAACAACAGACCATGGATGGGCATGAGCTGCTGGTAGTGATACCGGCTTATAATGAAGAAAAGACTATTGCCCGCGTGCTTGAGCTTTTAAAGCGGGAGGGCGTTTTTGAATTTGCCGATATTCTGGTCGTGGATGATGGCTCGCTGGATGCTACCGGGCAGATTGCAAAGGACAGCCGCTGCCTGCTGGTCAGCCATGTATTTAATCTGGGTTATGGCAGCGCCCTGCAGACGGGCTATAAGTATGCCCTGCGCAACGGGTATCAATATGTCATTCAGATGGATGCGGACGGGCAGCATGACCCCTGCAACATTCCGGTTATCTACAGCAGCCTGCGGGAACCGGATGAAGCGGGCCGCCTGCCGGACATGGTACTGGGCTCCCGTTTTATGGAGGGCAGCGTAGATTTCCCCGTTTCGGCAGCCAAAAAGATGGCCTTTCTCCTCTTTCGTTTTATGATCCGCCTGGCAACGGGGGAACGCATAGCGGACCCGACAACCGGCCTTCAGGGGTTAAACCGCAGAGCCTTTTCCTGCTATGCTGCCTATGGCCGCTTTGATGAGCGGTATCCGGACGCCAATATGATTATGCAGATGCTGCTGCTGCATTACCGCATCCGGCAGATTCCGGCCGTGATGCATGCCCGGCAGGATGGGCAGAGCATGCATGCCGGCCTTAAACCCGTTTGGTATATGCTGCGGATGTTTTTTTGCGTTTTGGCGGTCGTGTTCCGCATCCGGGTGCTGCGGTTGGATAAGGAGGTGCAGGCCTGATGCGCATGGGATGGTGGGGGTCTCCCCGGTTCTGCCCGGCGGAGTTTAAAGAGAGCAACAGGCTGTTGCCGAATCCCGGCTGCGGATGGTATCATATCTATTCCTTTATTCCGCGGGAAGAGGGGGAGCCGGAGCGTTCCCCGGTTGTGATGGAGGAGCAGGAGCGGCTGGCCCTCGTTCTGGTGAATATTGGCAGGTTTAACCGCTGCGAAATCTCTGCATATGCCCTGACGGATATTGCGGACATACTGGAAATTTTTCATACCCAGCACCGGCAGATGATCCTCCGCTTTACTTACGATACGCAGGGTAAGGGGATGGAAAGGGAACCATTAACTATTCGGCAGGTTCAAAGGCACATGGAGCAGCTGGGCGGCATTGTTCGCCGGTATGCCTCCGATATTCTGGTGCTGCAGGGAATTTTCGTAGGAAGCTGGGGGGAGATGCACACCTCCCGCCACCTCTCTGCTCAGGGTATCCGGGAGCTGCTGAAAAGCTGGGATGAGCAGACGGGGGAGAGCTTCTTTCTGGCCGTGCGCACGCCTGCCCAGTGGAGAAGCGCCATTGGAGACAGGCCGCAGCTGGCAGGGAGGCTCGCCCTTTATAACGATGGGATGTTTGGCTCCGCCACCGATTTGGGAACCTATGGCGAGGGCTGCCGAGAGGAGGAGCTCCTGTGGCAGGAGAGACAGCTCGCAAAAACACCCAATGGGGGAGAGGCACTGGCGGCAGAAGAGCCGGTAGCTTTCCGGCAGGCGCTTCAGGATTTAAGAAGAATGCATGTCAGCTATCTGAACAGCGCCTATCAGCAGAAGCAGCTGGATTTCTGGAGGCAGGAGAGGGTCTTGGAGCCGGGATGCTGGGAGGGGACAGACGGCTATACCTATATTGGCCGCCATCTGGGCTACCGGTTTGTAGTCCGCGAGGCAAAAATGGCGCGGGGAAAGCTGCAGATTCGGATAGAAAACACCGGCTTTGCGGCCCTGTGTGAACCGGCAGACTGCCTGCTGATTTTGGAGAAGGAGGATGGCAGCCAGCTTTTCCACCCGTTTTCTGCCGATGCCCGCAGATGGGAGAGCGGCAGCGACACGCTGCTTTCGGTGAAGCTGCCGCAGACGGAGGAGTGGGTGAAGGGCGGTTCCCTCTTTTTGCAGCTGAAAAGAAGGGACGGCGCAGGCAGCATTCTCTTTGCCAACCAGGGAGCCGGAGAGGGGCTTTTACTGGGCAGGCTGGGTTAATCATCAGAGCCACTTTTTAAACTTGCAGGAATTGGAGGAAACAACACATGACAACGCTCTACTGGGTGGGCGAATATGTGAAGGTGTTCGGCGGCTATCTGTTTTTGATGTTCCTGTGGCCGGCGGTCGTTTTTGGGAGACATTTAAAGGGAAAACCGAAGAGCTATCAGTTCGGTTTTTGCTCGGTCGTTCAGATTGTTCTTCTCAATACGCTGGTATTGGGTCTCGGGCTGCTGCACATTCTCAACCGGTGGACGGTGAATCTGGTTCTTTACGGGCTGTTTTTTGTCATGCTGCTCCGGCAGATTCCCTGGAAAAAGGAGATGGCCGAGCAGCTTTACAGCCTGCTGACTGGCACCTGCGGGAAGAAGCTTTTTCTGATCAAAACTGGAAAACAGCTCTGGAATTGGTCAAAGGGAAGGCTGAAGGAGCTTTGGAAAAGAAACCGGCAGCGGATTTTCGAATACCTTTTGCTGCTGGCCCTATTGGTTTATGCGATAATCTATTTTTCCTGGGGGGCGTTTCAGGACCATTCCTATGGATCCGGCGATATTTATGTGCATCATGGCTGGCTTTATGGTTTGACAGAAGGAAGAATATTTTCGGACGGTGTTTATCCGGAGGGGATGCACTGCTTTATTTACAGTTTATATGCGTTTTTCGGCATACGGATAGACAGCATTCTGCTTTTTTTGCAGGGTATCCATGTGGTGACTCTGCTGCTTTCGGTTTATTTCCTGATGCGGGAGATTTTTCACTGGCGGTATACGCCGCTTTTGATGCTGCTGATGTTTTTGATGCTGAATGTACACACAGTAAACAGTATTTATGGCATGTCCCGCCTGCAATGGACGATTCCGCAGGAATTCAGTCTGCACACCCAGTTTGTCTGTGCGCTGTTTTTAGTTCGATATTTGAAAAGCACACAGTTTGCTGTTTTAAAAAAGCGGGTTTCCAAATTCTATTGGGATGAAAATCTCTTTCTGTTTATGATGGCTCTGGCAGCATCGCTTGTTACCCATTTTTATGTGACGATTATGGCCTTTTTTCTCTGCGCCAGCTTTGCTTTATGTATGCTGCGCAGGGTATTCGACAAAAAACGGCTGATTCCGCTGATAGCAGCCGTCCTGTGCGGCGTTATGGCGGCGCTTTTGCCGATTGCGGGTGGATTGGCCTCCGGAATCCCTTTCCAGGGCTCCATGGGCTGGGCGCTTTCGGTTATTGAAGGGACCGATGAGGAAACAATGGAGGAGGCAGTATCTCAGGAGGAGACTGCCCTGGTACAGGAAAGCAGGAACAGAGAACAGACTTCTTCCGGGACATCGTTTCTGCAAGTCCTGAAAAATAAGGCAGACATACTTTATACTTCTGGATATGATAGGTTATACCCGGGAATGGGCGGATGGATAGTCGGGCTGACCTGTTTTTCGATTTTTGCAGGCCTTATCAGACATGCGCTTGACTGGCTGAGGAATCTTTCCGGCAAAAAAGCCATAGCGGGAGAGCGGATCGACGGATATCTGCCGATTGCGTTTGTATCCGTTATTTTTATGATCATATATGTATCTCCTGATTTGGGTATCCCACAGATCATCAAGGATTCCAGACTTTGTGTGCTGGAGCATCTGCTGATTCTGATGGTAGCGGTTGTGCCGGTGGACATACTGTTTTCGTTGCTGGTTCCTTTTGTGTCAGACACTTTTCTTCAGGGATTCTCCCTGTTAGCAATAGGCGCAGTGGCTTTCGGAATCGTCTTTTCTGGAAATTATCATAGCTTTTTATACTATGAGTTGGCCCGTTATAATTCTGCAGTGGAGGTAAGCAACTCGATTATCGATTCTCTCTCGAAAAACACCTATACTATTGTATCGCCTGTCAATGAGTTGTATCAGGTAATTGAATATGGCCGGCACGAGGAGCTGTTGACTTTTGCAAGAAATATTTGCGCAGATGAAGATACGACCTATAAAATTCCTACAGAATATGTATTTTTGTTTGTAGAAAAGAGACCTATTAAATATGCGCAGCATAATTTTTTCAAAGGGCCTTCTTGGCTGGGAAGGGAAGAATATGCTCAATATTACATGCAGTTTATTCCCGATCGTTCAAGTCAGTATCCGCAGGTCCTTGCTTCTGAAATTTCAGCAGAAAGTGCTCAGAAGAGCATCCCCAATCTTGAAAAGCTTTCCGATTCCTATTCAGACCTTGAGAGCCGGACTATTCTGGAATCGAAGCTTTATCTCTGGTGTCAGGCCTTTGCGCAGACCTACCCGTTTGAGCTGGAGGTCTACTATGAGGACGATTCCTTTATCTGCTATACATTCAGGCAAAATACCCAGGCACTTTATAATCTGAACCTGAAAGGCTGGGAGGAGACAGATGGCGTACAATGGTAGTCGTGGCGGTAGAGCGCAGGAACCGCTGATAAGCGTTATTGTGCCGGTTTATAATGTCGAAAAATATCTGGAGCGCTGTCTGGGGAGTCTTCTGGGACAGACGCACAGACAAATGGAGTTTCTTCTGGTCAATGATGGCTCCACCGATGCTTCCGGAGAAATCTGTGACCGGTTTGCGGCGAAGGACAGCCGGATAAAGGTGATTCACCAGAAAAACGCGGGCGTATCGGCCGCGAGAAATGCCGGGCTGGAGGCGGCGAAGGGAGAATATATCGGCTTTTGTGATCCGGATGATTATGTCGAGCCGGATATGTATGAATACTTATTAAAGCTGCTGCAGAGCGAAAAGGCGGATATTGCCGTCTGCTCCGGCTGGTATGAATATAAAAGAGATATTCTCCGGCCATTTGGCAGCCGTAATTTCGTAAGCAGTTTTTCCGGCATGGAGGCTATTCGCCAGTTATATGGGGAGGGACATATCAGAAGCCACGTATATGATAAGTTATACCGGCGCCAGGTATGGGAAGGAACTTTGTTTTCGACTGAACTGAGCTATGGGGAGGACCATGACATAACCTGCAGAATCCTGGAAAAGGGTGTCAGCATCGTATGCGGACCGGAGAGAAAATATCATTATATACAGCGGGCTTCTGGCGCTAATGGAAAAGGATACGGAGAGGGGTATCAAAAATATCTGCAAATGAGAGAATTCTATAAAGAGCGCTATATAAAAAAGGACCCGGCACACCGTGTTTATTATGAAAACAGCTACTTCCGGGACATTATGTGGGTGATGCGCGCCTTATGCAGAGACAGGGAATACCGGCATCCGGATGGGGAACGCTTTCGTTCCTTTATCCGGGAGCACCTTTGGGAATTTATTCGAACGGAACCTGCCTCTTTTTTAATAAAGGCGGGAGGCTGTGTGCTTTGTGTCAGTCCCAGGCTGTTTGGAGTCATCTGCCTGTTGAGAGAAAAGAGATGGGTTTCATAAAATATGGCAGAGGATAAAGAAGCTTTGCAGGAAAAAAGCAGAACCGAATATTCCGCAATCAATGCGGCGGTTTCCCTGGCGGCGCAGATGATTGCCATTCTGACCGGATTTGTCAATCGGGTCATATTTGTTCGAAATCTGAGCGGGGGCTATGTAGGAATCAACGGGCTGTTTCTGAACATTCTGAATATCCTCTCTCTGTCCGAGCTGGGAATTGGGACGGCCATCACCTATGCGCTTTACCGGCCGGTTGCAGAGGGGGATATTCCCCGGCAGAAGGTGCTGATGGGGATATACCGCCGGTTTTATCAGATAGTGGCGGCAGCAGTGATGCTGCTGGGCCTTGCCGTCCTCCCTTTTATGGATATGCTGATGAAGGAGCGGCCGGATGTTGAACATATCACGCTCATCTATCTTTTATATCTGTTTAACGCGGCAGCCTCCTATCTGCTGAGTTATAAACGGGCGATGATAGAGGTGAGCCAGAAACTCTATATTGTTTCGCTGTATACGACCCTTTTCCTGGTTCTGCAGAATATTCTCCAGATGGTGATTTTAGAGACAACCGGAAATTTTCTTGCCTTTCTTATCGTAGGAATCTGCAGTACACTGGCAGGAAATTTTTGTATTTCCCGAAAAGCGGACAGCATGTTTCCTTTTTTGAAAGAGCACACCCGGGAGCGGCTGAGCGCAGAGGATAAACAGTCGCTGGGCCGCAATATCCGCGCGACCATTCTGCACAGGATAGGTGGGGTAGTGGTCAATCATACCGATAATCTCATTCTTTCCGCCTTTGTCGGCGTCATCAGTGTAGGGATTTATTCCAACTATTATTTGCTGATCGGCTCCGTCAGACAGCTGATGGACCGCGTTTTTCAGGGGATTTCGGCGAGTGTTGGAAATCTGGGGGCTACCGAGAGTCCGCAGCGGGTGGAAAGGATTTATAAGGTCGCCTTCTTTATCGGGCAATGGCTCTATGGCATCTGTACTATCTGCCTTTATGAGCTGCTGAATCCTTTTGTAGAGCTGTTTTTTGGAGAAGAGTATCTGTTTGAAAGGCCGGTCGTTTTTATTCTGTGCATCACCTTTTTTATTCTTGGAACGCGAAAAACCTTTTCTACCTTCTGGAGCTCCCTGGGGCTCTTCTGGATTGACCGGTATAAGGCGCTGGCTGAAGCGGTTGCCAATATTGTTTTTTCTGTTTTTCTGGTTCAGCGCTGGGGGGTATTCGGCGTATTTGCAGGAACGGTACTGAGCATGTTCCCCCTTGCCCTCTGGCTGGAGCCGTGGCTGTTTCACCGGTTTTATCTACAAAAGGCGGTGGGGCCGTTTCTCCTGCGGCAGACAGGCGATATGGCGGTGACCGGCCTTATCTGGCTGGTGGTGGACAGACTTTGCACTCTGGTGAACGGTCCTCTCCTGTGGGTTCTGGTTGCCCGTGCGCTCATTTGCATGGGACTGGGCAACCTGCTGCTGCTTTTGGCCCATTTTCGCAGAAAAGAGTTTAAAACGGTTGTACGGCGGGGAACGGCTCTGATTCAAAAATATTTCAGAGGCAGAAAGAGCGCCGCGTAAAAGGGTATTTTCTGATCACCCTTTCTTTTCTTTCCTCATAGAATGAAGCAGCTCCTGTGTAAAGGGGCCATTTTGTGAAACAGGGAGGGGAAGGGCATCGACCTGCGAAACTATGAAATCACAGTAGGGGAGATTCTGCGCAGCCCGAAGGCGCGCACGCAGCTGAGCCGGCGTTATCCGCAGCTGCTCGGTCACCCGATGCTGCGCCGGTTTTCCGGTATGCCGCTGAAAAAGGTTATCCCGCTTGCGCAGGGGTATCTGCCGCAGGAGCAGATTCAGCAGTTTATTCGGGAGCTGGAAGCGCTTTGAAGAAACAGAACGGCAGGCGGAGAAGACCATATGGTTTTTTAAAAGCCGCTGTCAGGTATTTTGAACCTGACAGCGGCTTTTAAAAAGTTTCTGTTCCTTTTGCCGGTGCGGCATATGATTGCCGGAAAAACAAAGGGGCAGCAGGCATGCCGCAGAAGAAGCGGCGGCCTTTTGCCGCTCAACAGGGTTTTTACAATTTGTTTATGATTTACAGGATTGCAGAAATTGGAATAAGGTGGTATAATTAAATAGAATAGATAAAAAACATCTATTCAAATAATAAAAATCATATGAAAAGCTGGCAGCTGCAGAATCGGCTTTTCTACTGCGGCAGGGGTCGCGTCCCGGCTGCAGGAAAAAGAGAAGGAGTGGGAAAATGGCAGAAAAAGGCCTGATTGGCGTTCAGATGATGATGCTCAAAGAAAAGGTGGCGCAGGATGGCGCCTATGCGACCTTCCAGAAGCTGGCGGAGCTCGGCTACCACTGCGTAGAGGTCAGTCAGATTCCGATGACGGCGGAAAATGTTGCGGGAATGCAGAAGGCCTCCAAGGAATTCGGTATAAAGATTGCAGCCTGCTCCGCCTCGCTCGAGCCGATGGGGCCGAATATGCCGGGCGAGTTTTTGTCGAGCGATTTTGATAAGATTGTTAGCGACTGCAAGACGCTTGACTGTGATATGCTGCGCATCGGCATGCTGCCGATGAACTGCATGGGCAGCCGGGAGAAGGCGCTGGACTTTGTCAAGCGCGCTGATGAAATGGCGCAGCGTCTGGGCGAGCATGGCATTGACCTCTACTACCACAACCACCATGTGGAATTTGTAAAATATGATGGCGAATATCTGATGGATATCATCCGGGACAACACCCAAAAGCTGGGGTTTGAGCTGGATGTACATTGGATTCAGCGCGGCGGCGAAAACCCGGTGCGCTATATTGAGAAGTTCGCCGGACGCATTCGGCTGCTGCACCTCAAGGACTACCGCATTGCCTTCAATCCTCCGGCTGTCAATGATCCGAAGGATTTTCGCGAGGCCTTCTTTAAGGCTTTCCATGTGGAAGCTGTTCAGTTTGCCGAGGTGGGAGAAGGCAATCTGCCGATGAAGGAGATTATCGATACCGGCCTGCGCTGCGGCAGCGAATATTTCCTCATCGAGCAGGATCAGCAGTATGGACGCGACCCCTATGACTGCCTGATTACCAGCCGGGATAATCTGATACGCCTGGGCTATGAAAGCTGGTTCGCCCTTTAAGCGGCCGGCACAAAAAAGAAGAATCTGCACTGCCCCGGACTTCACAGCGCCGGGGCAGTATTTCAAATAGAAAGGATGATCGCTTTGGTCGATCTGAAGGCAAAGCCCTTTTATCTCTCGGATGAAGATATCCGCTGGGTGCAGGATACCATTGCCTCCATGAGCGAGGAGGAGAAGGTCGGGCAGCTGTTTGTCAATATGGTGCAGAGCCGCGAACCGGAGGATATCCGCAAAACGGTGGACAAATATCATATCGGCGCGCTGCGCTATATGAATGCCCCTGCAGAGGAGCTGTATGAGCAGAACCGGCTGTTTCAGGAGCAGAGCAGAATTCCCCTGCTCATCGCCTCCAACTGCGAGGCAGGCGGCAACGGCGGGGTTGGCGGCGGGACGCCGATTGCCAACGGCGCGGCCATTGCCGCGGCAGACAGCGAGGAGCTGGCCTACCGCGCGGCGCTCATCGGCGGGAGAGAGGGTGCAGCCATCGGCTGCAACTGGAATTTTGCGCCGGTGGTGGATATTCTGCAGAACTGGCGCAATACGGTGGTTCAGCTGCGCGCCTACAACGATAATCCGGAGGATATTATCCGCTATGCCCGGGGATTTCACCGCGGCACGAAGGAGGCAGGGCTTGCCACCTGCGCCAAGCATTTCCCGGGCGATGGCACCGAGGAAAACGATCAGCACCTGATGATGGGCATCAACGACCTTTCCACAGAGCAGTGGGATGCTACCTTCGGGAAGGTCTATCAGGCGCTGATCGATGACGGTGTAATGACCATTATGGCGGGGCATATTGCCCAGCCTGCCTGGCAGCGCAGACTGGCGGGCAGAGAGCTTCGGGACAACGAGATTCTTCCGGCTACCCTCTGCCCCGAGCTGATTACCGGCCTTTTGCGCGAGCGCCTTCACTTTAACGGCCTGGTGGTGACCGATGCTTCGCACATGATCGGCATGTTTGCGGCCATGCCGCGCTCCCGGCAGGTGCCGCAGGCTATTGCGGCCGGCTGCGATATGTTCCTGTTCTTTAACGATTATGAGGAGGATTTCGGCTACATGCTGCAGGGCTACCGCTCGGGCGTAATTACCGAGGAGCGGATGAACGATGCCCTCACCCGCATTCTCGGCCTGAAGGCGGCGTTGGGCCTGCACCGCAAAAAGGCGCAGGGAACGCTGCTGCCGGAAAAGGAGAATATTTCGATTGTCGGCTGCGAGGAGCACCAAAAGCAGTCCTATGAAGCGGCCAACCAATATATCACCCTCGTGAAGGATACGCAGAAGATGCTGCCGCTGCTTCCGGCGACCCATCCGCGCATCCGCCTCGTTTTTATCAGCGGAGAGGGAAGGGTCGTAGCCGGAAAGCTTCTGGGCGGCTCGGGCGACCAGCTCAAGGCGGCCCTCAAGGAGGAGCTGGAGCAGGCAGGCTTCACCGTCGATACCGGAGAGGATATGGCCTTTAAGGGCAAAATGGAGGAGCTGCACAAAAAATATGATGCCGTTATCGTGGCGCTGGATGTGGTCGGGTTTGCGCAGTATAACGCCATGCGCGTGAAGTGGGCGAAGCCTATCGATCAGCCCTGGTATACGGCTGAGCTGCCGACGGCCTTTGTCTCCTTTAATCTCACCAACCATCTGGTAGACCTGACGATGAGCCGCACCTATATCAATGTTTATATGGATCATGCACAGGCTGTGCGGGCGTTTGTGGAAAAGCTGACCGGCAAATCCCCTTTTAACGGGCGGTATAACGAAAATGTCTGGTGTGGACGGTGGGATACCCGGCTGTAAAGGGGTCCCGTCTCTCTCGGGGCGGAGTTCCCCGATAGACAGAAGGAAAATGGAAAAAACGGCGGCCTCGTTTCAGCGAAGCCGCCGTTTTTTAAAAATTCAGCGCCTGTTTTACTGGCTTATTTCAGCGCGGCGGCCTTTTCAAGGTCGGCGGCGGTTTCGATGTTTACCGGCCGCGTACCGCGCAGCGTGCGCTTGACAAGGCCGCAGAGCACCTTGCCCGGCCCCACCTCAATAAACTGCTCGTATCCGTCATCAGAAAGCACTCCGAGCTCCCGCGTAAAGAGGACGGGGGAGAGCATATGCTGCTGCAGATAATCAGGCAGGCTTTCAAAGCGCTCAATGCGCCCGCCGGTCAGGTTGGAATAGTAGGGAACAGCCGGCTGCTTCCAGGGCAGATCCTGTATGGCCTCTTTGAACCGGACGGCGGCATCTGCCATCAGCCGGGTATGAAAGGCGCCGGATACCTGCAGGCGGACAGCACGCAGCCCTCGCTCGGAAAAGACCTGCATGGCGGCGAGAACGGCCGGCTCCTCACCGGCGATGACCGTCTGGGCGGGGGAATTGTAGTTGACCGGCAGAACATAGCCGGGCGTTTGTTCGCAGACCTCTGCCACCGTCTCCTCGTCCGAGCCGAGGATGGCGGCCATCGCGCCGCCGGAAATCTGCGACATGGCCGCTGCCCGCGCCTTGATGGCCCGGAACCCATCCTCTGTCGAGAGGACGCCTGCGGCGCACAGCGCGCCATATTCCCCCAGCGAATGCCCGGCAACTGCGCCTGGCTCTATCCCCCGCTCTCTGAGCGCGATAAGCCCTGCCAGAGAGACGGCGAAGATAGCCGGCTGCGCGTTTTCGGTGCGGCTGAGCGTGGCGGCATCCGCCGAAAAGCAGAGCCCGGGGAGGTCATAGCCGAGGATTTCGCTGCCGAGGGAGAACATCTGCCGGACCGCCTCGCTGTTTTCATAGAGCTCCCTGCCCATGCCGGGCGTCTGCGAGCCCTGGCCGCAGAACAGGATACAGACCTTATTCATACCGCTACTCTTCCTTTCCGTTTCATGCGCGGGAAAGTGCAGTCCTGCCGCCCCCGCTGCGCTTTTTCATTCCGGCTTTTTTACAGCTCTACCGACTGGATGTAGGGGCTTTCATCAAACAGGCTGACCAGCTGCAGCACCTCATAGCCCGAGGGCAGCTTGACAATCAGGCTGACCTCCAGCATGCCCGCTTCGCTTTTATCTGCCTTCAGGTTGATGACCTGGATTTTATGGGTGTTCAGCTGCTGCTGCAGAAAAGCGATGGCCTCGGCGTTATCATATAGATGAATAACAATCGGCTCCACCATCGGCATCTGCAGCCAGTGAAGATTGCGATGCAGAAGAATCTGCGCGAGGATGATAATCACCGTTGCGCAAAAGCCCAGCACATACATGCCGCCGCCGATGGCCATGCCGACGCCCATCGTCGCCCAGATGCCGGCAGCCGTCGTCAGTCCGCTGATGGATTTGTTGCGGATTAAAATCATACCAGTCCCCAGAAAACCGATGCCGGAAACGATACCCGACGCAATACGGGAGGGATCGAGATTGATGCTGTCCTGAATAATGACATCATAAAACCCGTATTTGGAGATAATCATCATCAGGGAAGAGGCGAGCGATACGATGAGGTGGGTGCGAATGCCTGCCTCCTTCAGGCGATTTTTTCGTTCGAAGCCGACGGCGGCCCCGCAGATACCTGCTGCCAGAAGGCGGAAAACATATTCGAGCTGGGTGAACCAATAGGCGGCGCTGATGAAGGATTCCATTTTTTGCTGCATCTCCTGCTATGTTTGATGTGGAGAGCGAGTCTTACCGCTGACAAGGAAAATGGAAACAGCCGCCCGACGGGCGGCTCTGCTATACAGGTAAAAAAGCTCTCCTGATATCTTATAATTATAGCATATAAGTTGAAAAATGAGAAGCCTTTTTGGTTTTCTTTTAAAAGAAATTGTGCTAAGATAGGGGTGGCAAAGAGAAGGGGGAAGCAGCCATGGAATTTGTTATCGTAACGGGCATGTCAGGCGCCGGGAAATCCAAGGTGATTGATGTGCTGGAGGATATCGGCTTTTTCTGTGTGGATAACGTTCCGCCGCAGATGCTCGGCAAGTTCATCGAGCTTTACAAAATATCCGGCGGGAGTATCGACCGCATAGCGGTCGTCGTAGATGCGCGCGGACGGGAGATGTTCCGCGACTTTATCTCCTCGCTCGAGGAGCTGAGCCGCAGCAGGCAGGCCTATCGGCTGCTTTTTCTGGATGCGGAGGACGGGGTGCTGCTCAAAAGATTCAAGGAGGGGCGGCGAAAGCATCCGCTTTTGGGCGGCAGCATTTTAACGCTGCAGGAGGCGATCTCCGCTGAAAGGCGGCTGCTGCAGGCCGCCCGGCTGCGCGCGGACTATGTAATGGATACCTCGCAGATGACCGTTTCTCAGCTCAAGGAGCAGATTGTCAGCACCTTTGTGGAGGAAGCGGGACAGGCTATGCTGGTGCAGTGCATGTCCTTCGGCTTCAAATATGGGCTGCCCAGTGAGGCAGACCTGGTTTTTGATGTCCGCTGTCTGCCCAACCCCTTTTATGTTCCTGAGCTGCGGGAGCGTACCGGGCTTGAAGAGCCGGTGCGCAGCTATATTATGCAGTTTCCCCAGACCCGGGAGCTGCTCGCGCGCCTGCAGGGACTGATCGACTTTTTGCTTCCGCTTTATGTGGAGGAGGGGAAGAGCCAGCTGGTGATTGCCGTTGGCTGCACCGGCGGCAAGCACCGCTCGGTCGCCTTTGCGCAGGCCATCGGCAGTCGCCTGCAGGAAAAGGAAGTGCGAGTGGTCATTAGCCACCGGGATAAGGATAAAGCGGGGATGGGATAAGAAAGGGCATTTTGCAACATGCCCTCTGAAAAAAACGCATTCGGGGCGAAGCCTGCGTCCCGAATTTTGCATCTTTTGGCGCGAAACCGCTGCTGTTTCTGATTTTAAGCGGGCTTAAAACCTACTTTTTATAATCCCGGCTTTTAAATATGCAGCGTCAGCCCGTCGTAGGCGGCGGAATAGCCATGACTCTTTGTCTGCCTTTGCAGCTGCCGGTGGACCGGGTTCCCCTCATGGGAGAGGTGGGTAACATAGCACCGGCTCCGGCTGTTTAAGCTTCCCTGTGCGGCGAGCCGGTGCAGCGTTTTTATGACCTGTCCGGCATCCAGATGACCTCCGGCATTATGGCCCTCCCCATAGGTCTGATCGAGAATGAGCAGGTCGAGAGGCCGTCCTTTCAGCCACCGGAAATTCTCTTCGCTCAGCCGGCACAGATCGGTCCCATAGAGCAGCCGTTTTTTGTCCCGCTCGATGAGATAGATGAGCGCCTGCTGCCGGGCGTCGTGCAGCGCGTCCAGCCCGGTTACCGTATAGTCCCCCAGCCGGATGGTTTCGAAAGGGGAAACCGGCTGCAGCGAAAAACGGAGCAGCCGCTGAAAATCCGAAGAGAAGAGGTCCGCGCCGCCATCCTCCCACCGCAGGGCCTCGTTCATCGCCCGCAGGGTGGCGGGGGAAGCGGCCAGCAGCAGCGGCGAAACCTCTTTGACGGCATAGTCCGGGTGCCGGGTGATGAAATGCCCGGCATCAAAGTGGTCGGAGTGAGCATGTGTCTGTAGAAGATAACGGATTTTGCTCAGGTCGATGGCATACCGGCTGCAGGCCGCGGGCGCATCCGGCCCGAGGTCGATGAGAAGCTCCTCGTTTATGAGCAGGCAGGCGCGCCGCCGGATATCTTTGCCGCCCAATCTGCGCGCCTGCCGGCAGGTTTCGCAGCCGCAGAAGGGCAGCGGCATGCCGGTAGCGGCGGCCGTTCCCAAAAAGGTGATTTTCAATGCACTGGCTCCTTTGCCGGCGTTTTTTTAAAACGGTGTGTTCAGTTGGGCCGGTCGCCGATGCCGGCCGTGAGGAGCTGGCAGCGCTCGCGCAGCGCAGCATGCTCCGGAAGATTCAGCTCCGGGTCTGCCAGAAGCAGCTTTTCGGCCGCCTGCTGAACGTTTTCCAGCATATGCAGATCGCGCGCCATGTCAGCAATCTGCATATGCGGCAGGCCATGCTGCCGGCCGCCGAAGAAATCGCCCGGGCCGCGCTGCTTTAAATCAAATTCGGCGATTTGAAAGCCGTCGTTCGTTTCGCACATCGCCTTTAGCCGTTCGCGCGCGGTTTCCCCCCGCGCATCCGAAACAAGAATACAGCAGGAGGCCTTTTTCCCGCGGCCCACCCGTCCGCGCAGCTGATGCAGCTGGGAGAGGCCGAAGCGGTCGGCGGCCATGCAGAGCATCACCGTCGCGTTCGGCACATCCACCCCCACCTCGATGACGGTGGTGCAGACGAGCAGCTGAATTTCCCCCTCCTTGAAGGCGCGCATTATCCGCTCCTTTTCGGCGGGCCGCAGCTTGCCATGCAGCAGGCCGATGCGATAGCCGGAGAAGGGGCCTTCCGACAGCTCGCGGGCGGTTTTTTCGGCGGAGGGCAGCCCGCTTTCCTCCTCCTGCTCGCTGACCAGCGGGCAGACGAGGTAGGCCTGCTGCCCCTCATCCAGCCGGCTGCGGATGAAGCCATAGGCGCGGGAAAGCTTATGAGAGGAGATGCAGTAGGTTTCCACCTTCTGCCGGCCGGGGGGCAGCTCATCGAGCAGGGTGACATCCAGATCGCCGTAGATCATCAGCGCCAGCGTGCGGGGGATGGGGGTGGCGGACATGACGAGCATATGCGGGTCGGCGCTCTTTTCGCGCAGCAAAACCCGCTGGCGCACGCCGAAGCGGTGCTGCTCATCAGTAACAGCCAGCCCCAGGTTGTGAAAGCAAACATCTTCTGTCAGCAGCGCATGGGTGCCGACGGCGACGCCGGCCTCCCCGCTTTTCAGCGCTTCGAGCGCCAGGCGGCGCTCCCTGGCCTTCATCGAGCCGGTCAGCAGAATGGTTTTAACGCCGAACGGCTCCAAAAAGGCGGAAAAGGAGGCGGCATGCTGTCCGGCAAGAATTTCGGTAGGTGCCATAACGGCGCATTGGCAGCCATTGTGGGCGGCCGCCAGGCAGGCGGCGGCGGCTACCAGCGTTTTTCCGGAGCCGACATCTCCCTGCAGCAGCCGGTTCATCGGTGCGCCGCTCGCCATATCGGAGAGGATGGCCTCTACCGCCCGGCGCTGCGCACCGGTGGGGGAGAAGGGGAGCGAGCGGTAGAAGGTTTCCGGCGAAAAGCCGCAGACGGGGACCGGGCTCTCCTTTTTGCGCTCGCAGCGCACCCTGCGCAGCGAGACGGCCAGGATAAACAGCTCCTCGAAGATGAGCCGCTCGCGGGCAATAGAGAGGGCATGCCGGTCGGCGGGGAAATGGATATTCTGCAGCGCAAAGCCGAGCTCGCAGAGCTGATACCGGCTGCGGACAGATGGCGGCAGGGGGTCTGCCAGCTGGCCGCGCAGCGCCTCGAGCGCCTGCCGGATATTTCCGGAGATGATCCTGGAGGAAAGGCCGGCCGTCAATGGATAGATCGGCATCAGCCCTCCGGCGGCTTCGGCGGAAAATACCTGAGGCGAGCTCATTTCCGGCCGTCCGCCGGAGAGACGGACGGGTCCATAGAAAAGATACTCTTCGCCGGTGTGAAGCGCCTCGAAGGCATAGCGGTTGTTAAAAAAGGTGATGGTGATTTCTCCGCTCTCATCCGCCGCGGTGAGCCGGTAGAGGGTGAGCCCGCCCCGCAGCCGGGCCTCCGGCTTTTTTCTTAAAACGGCGGCGCGCACCGCCTGTTCCACCCCTGCCCGGCAGTCTGCGCAGGGGGTAACGGCACTAAGATCCAGATAG
Organism: Provencibacterium sp.; assembly: GCA_022792175.1. Lineage (GTDB taxonomy): Bacteria > Bacillota > Clostridia > Oscillospirales > Ruminococcaceae > Harryflintia. The sequence continues at coordinate 123,050 of JAAWAN010000013.1, read as the reverse complement.
TCGCGCGGAAAATGGCGGCAGAGATCATAGAGGGTATTTATACCCAGCCGGTGATAAAGCCGGGCGCGGGCGGGGCCAACCCCTTTGCAGAACTGGATATCGGTGTCGGGATTCAGGGCAGTTTCCTCCCTTCTTCTGAAAGCAGGCAGCCCGGCTTTCAGGGATATGCCGGGCTTATATTTCAGTTTTTCGCGATTAAAATCAAAATAACCGGTTGGTGAAAAGCGGTGCTGTCCGCCGTCTGACGGCGGATGCCATAAACAGCTTTTTGACCGGCCGGATGAAAAGGAAGCGCTTGGAAGATGATTTTTAAAGAAAACTCATTGACCGTGCAGGACTACCAGTGCCTGCGGGAGAGCGTCGGCTGGCTCCGGATGCAGCAGGAGCAGGCGGCGGCCGCGCTCGGACGGGGACTTTGCACGCTGGCAGTTTTAGAGGGAGATACCCCTGTTGGGATGGGACGCCTTATCGGCGACGGGTTATATGATACCATTGTCGATGTTGTTGTCCGGCCGGAGTATCAGGGGCAGGGTATCGGGCGCGCCATCATTGGGCGGCTGCTGGCCTTTGCCGAAAAGGAGATGCCGCCCGGCGGAAGGGTGAGCGTTTCGCTGATTGCAGAAAAGGGCAAGGAACCCTTTTATGAAAAGCTGGGCTTTCGGAAAATCCCGCATGAGCACTGCGGCAGCGGCATGAGAAAGGTACTTCACCGGGCATAGCCCACGAGAAGGGGACGCCTTACCGGGGGCGCGGCGCTTCCTTCGGCTTTTCCTGCCGGAAGAACACAACGCCGATAAACAGAATGAGCGGGAAGAGAGCGGCGGCTAAAAGCCCTGCCTTGAGGGAGAGCTGGCTTAGCTCTTCCCCTCTTCGGAGGGCCAGGGCGGAAACGGCGGGAAGACGCTGCGCGGCATCCGAAACCACCCCGGTCAGCCAGGGGCCGAGCGAACCGCCCAGGTCGCCGAAAACGGCGAGCATCCCGAAAAGGGCGGTGCCGCCGCGCGGGAATCTGGCCGTGCTCATCGAGAAGGTGCCCGGCCACATCAGGCTGACCGAGAAGCCGCACAGCGCGCAGCCGAAAAGCGAGAGGAGCGGCCAGGGGGCGAAAACGGTTGTCAGATAACAGAGCACGCAGAGCGCCCCGCAGAAGAGAAGCGAATGCCGCAGGTTGAGCCGGCTGCCATAAATGCCGTAAAGCGTCCGGCCGGCGCCCATGAAAACAGCGAACAGGCAGGGCCCGAGAAGATCGCCGAGCATTTTGGGAACGCCCAGCCCGCGCTCGGCAAAGAGGGAGGACCACTGAGACATTGAAAGCTCGGCTGCGCCTGCGCAGAGCATCAGCAGAAGGGCGAGCAGGAACATCCGGCTTTTGAGAAGCTCAAAAAGGCTCATCAGCTTCTCCTCCTTCGCCGGCTCGGCAATCGGCACATGGCGAAAGCGAAAGAAGTTTAAGAAGGGAACGAGCGCCCATAAAAGAGGCAGCAGCGGCCAGAGAGCGGAGCCGAAAAGCCGGAGAAAGGCGGTGCTGCAGACTACGACCAGCACCTGCCCCCAGCAGTAGAAGGCATGCAGCAGGCTCATCGAGCCCTCCTTATCCTCATTGGGCATTGCTTCAACGATGGGGCTGACCAGCACCTCGAGCAGCCCGCCGCCGAGCGCATAGACGATAACGGCGATATGCAGCCCCAGAAAGGGGAGGGGCAGCAAAGCGGGAAGAAGCCCCAAAAGTATTAGCCCAAGCGCGCAGAGCAGGTGGGCTAAAAGGGCGGAATTGCGGTAGCCGATGCGGTCGACATACCGCACCGACAGCAGGTCGGCCAGAATCTGAACGCCGAAGTTTAACAGAATCAGCCGTCCCACCTGCTCGAACGAGAGGGAAAACTGGTCCTGAAAAATAACGAACAGCAGCGGGGCAAGATTGTTGACGATGGCCTGCGAGATATAGGCGGTGTAGCAGGCATGCGTCGTGTGCTTATAGCTGTAGACGGGCGGCATTTTTTTCATCCTTTCTGTCTTTTCCGGATAACAGTATAGCATTTTTCAGAAAATATGTATATAATGGAAGCGAAAGAAAAGGGCAGCAAAGGATGCCGGCGTTTTATTTCCCGGCCCTTTATAAATTATTGCCCGTTCGGTGCCGGGAGGCCCCGGAGGCCGCCTGGATTCCGAAGAAAGGAAGGTTATCATCATGGATGCGCAAAACCACAGGAAATACTGGGTCGATACAATGGACAGGATTGCCTGGCCGGTGCTCTCGGCGCTTTCTGAAAACCGGCTGCGCGAAAGCATGCCGGTGGAGTTTTATGGGGAATGGGATCGCCGCCCCTTTGCCCAGCTGGAGGCCTTCGGGCGCACCCTGTGCGGCATTGCCCCCTGGCTGGAGCTTTCCGGACTCTCCGGCGAAGAGGAGGAAAAGCGCGCCCGCTATACGCAGGCGGTGCTGCGCGGGCTGAACAATGCCACCGATCCTTCCTCGCCGGACTACATGAATTTTTGCGAGGGCGGCCAGCCGCTGGTGGATGCGGCATTTCTGGCGCATGGCCTCGTGCGCGCACCGAAGCGGCTGATAGGCGGGATGGATGAACGCCTGCACAGACAGGTGGCGGCGGCGCTGCGCTCCTCCCGCGTTATCATGCCGGGGCCGAGCAACTGGATTCTCTTCAGCGCCATGGTGGAAACCGCTCTTTTCCTGATGGGCGAGGAGGATTATGACCTGCTGCGGGTGCGCTATTCGCTGCGCCAGTTTATGCAGTGGTATAAAGGGGACGGCGTTTATGGAGACGGCGCGCCGCTGCACAACGACTACTACAACAGCTTTGTCATCCAGCCGATGCTGGTCGATATTTCCCGCACCTTTGCGCCAAAGGACTCCGAAATCAAAGAGATGGCGCCGGTCTTTGAAAGGCGCGCCACCCGCTATGCAATGCTTCTCGAGCGGCTGATTTCCCCGGAGGGCTACTATCCCATCACCGGGCGCTCGATCTGCTACCGGTTTGGCGCCTTCCAAATGCTCTCCCAGGCGGCTCTGGAACATATTCTGGATTTTTCTCTTTCGCCTGCGCAGGTGCGCTGCGCGCTGACGGCGCTCATCGAGCGGATCATGCAGGCGCCCGGCAACTTTGATGAAAACGGCTGGCTGCGCCTGGGGGTTTATGGTTCCCAGCCTGGGCTGGCAGAGCCTTATATCTGTACCGGCAGCCTTTATCTGTGCTGCGCAGTCTTCCTGGCGCTCGGCCTTTCGCCGGAGGATCCCTTCTGGAGCGGGGAGAACGAGCGCTGGACGGCGCAGAAGGTGGCGGCAGGAGAGGACCTGCTGCGCGATCACAGCATTACCGATTAGTGGAATATCTTCTGAAAGCACATGGGCTCTGAAAAATGCGCGGAGGCTGCCTGTAAAAAACGGCAGCCTCCCTATTTATATCCGGAAAAATCTCCCGCCGTTCTCTTCAGAGGACAGCGGGAGATATGTACAGCGGAAAAATGCCCTTTAGCCTTTGAGGCCTTCGGTGCTGATGCCTTCTACCAGGTATTTCTGACAGAAAATGAAGATAATCATAATCGGCAGAACAGAGAGGGTGGCCATGGCGAACATGGCTCCCCAGTCGGAACCGGAGGAGGGATCAGAGAAAAGCTTGAGTGCGACTGCGACAGTGTATTGCGCAGGGGAGGTCAGGTAGAGCAGCGAGGCAAGGAAGTCATCCCACTTCCACATGAAAGCGAAGATGCCGCAGGTAACGAGCGCAGGAACGATAAGCGGCAGGATGATCCGCACATAGATGCCGTACCAGGAGCAGCCGTCGATAAAAGCGGCTTCATCCAGATCGCGCGGGATACCGTCGATAAACTGCATAATGAGAAAGACGAAGAAAGCGCCGCCGAAAAAGTTCGGGAGAACGAGCGGCAGAATGGTGCCAACCCAGCCAATCCGGTAGAAGATGATGTACTGCGGAATCATAACAATCTGATAGGGCAGCATCATCGTCACCATCATCATCGCGAACCAGAGGCCGCGGCCCTTAAAGTGCAGCCGGGAGAAGCCGAAGGCGATCATCGGCGAGGAGAGCAGGGCGCCCAGCGTAGCCAGCCCGGAGATGACGAAGGAGTTTTTGAAGAAGTTCGAGAAGGAGTAGCCTGCAAAACCCTTCCAGCCGGTAGGATAGTTTTCGGTTACAAAGGGGGAGGGAATGAGCGAACCGGCAGTAGTAAAGATCGTTCCGCTCTCCTTGAAAGAGCTCATGACCATCCAGAGCAGCGGATAGATCATCCAGAAGCCGATAATGATAACGACAACATGATAAACAACCCGCATAATCGCCTTGCGCGTACGGTAAGACATGGTCGTGGATTTTGCGACGGGGCCTGAAGAAGTTTTTGTGTTATTCATTTCCATGCCCTCCTTTTAACCTTCCTTGGAATTACGGAATACCCACTTGTCAGAAGATTTGAAAATGAGACAGGTGAGCAGCGCAACTACAAAGAGCATAAACCAGGCCATCGCAGCTCCATAACCCATTTCAGAGTACTCGAAGGAACGGCGGTACATGTAAACGGCATAGAACAGCGTTGAATCGAGCGGCTTGCCGTTGGTAACGATGAAGCTCTGGGTAAAGGCGGTAAAGGCATTAATCGTCTGCTGAATCAGGTTGAAGAAGAGAACGGGGGTCAGCATCGGCAGGGTGATCGAGAAAAACTGGCGTATCTTGCCGCAGCCATCCACCGTTGCCGCCTCATAGAGAGAAGCAGGAATCTGCTTGAGGCCGCCGAGGAAGACAAGCATGGAAGAGCCGAACTGCCAGACCGAGAGGAGAATCAGCGTCCAGATAGCGGTATCAGTGCGGGAAAGCCAGCCAACTTCCGAATGGATGCCGATTTTGCCGAGCAGACTGTTGACAACGCCGTTGACAGCAAACAGCTGCTTCCACAAAACGGCAACCGCAACACTGCTGCCCATAATGGAGGGCAGATAGTAAACGGCGCGGTAAATGGCGCTCGCGCGGGTGCCGCGGTAGAAAAGCATGGCTACAAACAACGCCATGATGAGCTTGAGCGGAACCGAAACAATGGCATAGAAGAAGGTTACGCGAAAGCTCTTCCAGAAGGTAGCATCCTGAGTAAACATGCGGATAAAGTTGTCCAGCCCGATAAAGCTGGGGGAGGACAGAATATCATAGCGGGTAAAGGACAGGCAGAATGAAATAATGATCGGAATCAATGTGAAGGCGAACAGGCCAATCAGGAACGGCAGGATAAAGATATATCCCGCCACTCCCTCCTTATTCAGGAAGGAGGCAATTTTGCCCGGCTGCGAATTTTTCATAGAAAGTCCTCTCTTTCCTGGATATTTCCATACAAGCCCCGCAGGAGGGCCCGCGGGGCTTGTATAGGTATGAGCAGTTTATGAACGCAGACTATTCGCTTAGGCAGCGGCCTTCGCAAGAATATCATTGGCCTCGGTCATGAAGCGGGAGGTCGCATCCTCAGGAGTGAGCTCGCCATAACGGACGAGGTCAGTCAGGTCATCAAGCAGCTTGCCGGCTTCAGAAGCGCCGTTCGGAAGGGGCGGATCGAAAGGAACTGCAACCTGTTCAACCTTCGAGATATACTCAAAGATTACCTGCTGATTCTCGCTGAGCTTCGGGGCAATGTAGGCGGCCATTTTGGAGGAGACCGGAACGCCGCGTTCCGCCTGCAGGCAGTCCTGCGCTTTTTCAGAGTTGGTGTAGTAATCGATAACGCGGGCGGCCTCGTCCTTATACTGAGAGGTTTCAACGATCGAGAAGAACTGCGAGGGGCGCAGATACATGCTCTCGGTGGCCGCATCATCGCTCTTCGGGTACATGACTAAAGCCAGCTTGTGGTCGGTAGCATTCTGCATGGCATCCATCTGGTTGGAGCCGCCGGGGAAGTTGGTCGAGCAGGTCTGCAGGCAGAGAGGCTGCGCCTCAAGGCCGGCGGTGGAAGCTTCCTGCATGACGTCAACGGAGATGTGCCAGTCGCTGTTGATAGCGTCGCGCATTCTCGTGAAGTATTCGAGAACAATCGACTCATCGAGTCCCAGGCAGTGGTTATCAACATCATAAATCATCTGCCCCTTGTCGCGTGCCATCATGCACACGGGACCATAGCCGCTCGGCAGAGAGCCCTTGATGCCGGTCTTTTCAAAAACCTGGGCCTGCGCATCGATAAGCTCGGTGTAGGTGGGATGCTCGGGCAGCGTAACACCGGCCTGCTCAAACACATCCACGTCGTAGATGGTGCACATCGCATTCATGCCGATGCACAGCGCATAAAGGTTGCCGTCGAACATACCGGTCGCAAGAATGCTGTCCGAGACATCGTCAAGATTCAGGTTGCCCTTTTCGACCTGCTCGGAGAGGTTCGCCAGCTGGTTGCGCTCATAGTACTGGGCTATGTAGGAATAGTCCTGCTGGATGATGTCGGGCATGTTGCCGGAAGCAGCCTGGGTGGCCAGACGGTCCCAGTAACCGCTCCAGTCGATGAACTCTGCCTCAAACTTGACGCCGGGATTCTCCTCGCTGTAAGCGGCGAGCATGGCGTTGGTGGTATCGTTGCGCAGCTGGTTGCCCCACCAGGCGATGCGCAGGGTGATGTCCCCCTCAGCGGCCGGAGCAGCACTGCTGCCTGCATCAGAAGAAGCTGCAGCGGAAGAAGCGGGAGCCGCAGAGGAAGCCGGAGCGGACGAGGAATTGTCGCCGCCCGAGCAGCCTGCCAGCATGCTGCCGGCCATTGCACCGGCCAGAAGCAGGGTCAAGACTTTGCCGGATTTACCTGTCATTTTCACGAAAGTGTCCTCCTTGTCTTTTGTTTTGTGCGTTATGGACAGCTTTTATTATAAAGATTCGTCAAAAAATGTACATTAAAAAAACTGAGAACCTATGTCAAAAAAACCTACATATTTGCTTTGCAATATGCACAGGAAAATTGTATAATATATGAGGCGGGAGATCTCTGTCCCTGCTGCGTTACTAAATCTATGCATTTAGCAACAGGCGCAAAATTCCTTCGGAAAGCAGAAAACAGCGGATATTTTTATCGATAAACAATAAAAATATCTGCTGTTTGGTTGGATGACAGAATGCATAATATTGAAAACAGGAAGTGGATTCTCCATGCCTCGACTGACCCTGAAGATATTTCGCCCGCAGGATCTGCCGCTCAAGCGCAAGCTTTTTGCGGTTACGCTGCTTGTCGTACTGTTTATCAGCCTGTCGGCTTTTTTGGGATTTCGGCTGGTCGCCTCGCGCTCAAACAAAATGGTCTATACCCAGACGGCCATGGCGCTGGGAACGGTTTCTGATAAAATGGCCGCCCAGCTGAACGCCATCATGGATATTTCGCTGTATATTGCGGTCAATAAGGATTTTCAGGAAAATCTGCGGGTAGTCAATCGGGAAGTACAGACCAGTGCCGGCAAGCAGGCGCGCACCAATATTTTCACCCACCTTTACCGCTCGATGCAAAACAGCGTTATCAGCTGCACCGTTTTTCCGGTGAGCGGTTCTCCCATTATCTGGGGGAGCGATTCCTCCGGGGAGTCGGCTGAGCTTTTGGAGCATGCCTTTCGGCTGGCGGATGAGGCACAGGGGACGGTTATCTGGCTGCCGAGCGGAAGAAAGGATGGAAGCCTTCTCTGCGTGCGGGAAATCCGCTATATTGCCCTGCCCTTTCTTGACCACCTGGGATATCTGATGCTGCGGGTGGATATCGGGAGGATCATCCAGGAGGCAGCAGACGGGCTGCTGCCCTCATCCGGCTGCGAAATCAGCCTTTCCCGGCAGGGAGAGCTTCTCTATCCCGCCGCCCTGAAAGAGGCCCCCCGCCTGTTGATGAACCGGCCGGATTCGCTCTACGAAATCAGGAGTACGCCGGAGGGAGAGCGGTTTTTCACCCGTTCGGCCGTTCAGGCCGACCGGGTGAAGTGGGAGCTGGTGCTGGGGATTCCCTATGATGAGATTTTCTATTCGCTGCTTGCCGCCAACGTTTCCTTTGGGCTGAGTGTTTTTCTGGCGGGGGTACTGGCGGTGCTGCTCTCCTGGTGGATGTTTTCAGGCATCAACCGTCACCTGCAGCTGCTGAAAATCAAGATGGAGCGGGTGCGGGCAGGCAATCTGGACCCTTTTTCCACCAGCGAGCGGCTGGGGGAGGATGAGCTGGGCAGCTTAAACCGCGATTTTGACCGGATGACGGCGGACTTTAAAAAGGTAATTGAGGATAACTACGTCAAGGAGCTCCTGCTGACGCAGACGCAGCTGAAGGCTCTGGAGCAGCAGATAAACCCGCACTTTCTCTATAACTCGCTCGAATCGATCCACTGGTTCTCCCGAAGGGGAGAGGGGCAGGCGGTGAGCGAGATTGTTCAGTCGCTCGGCAGGCTGCTGCGCAGCACCCTTTCGGAAAATGAGGATAAAATCCCGCTTTGGCGCGAGCTGGATATATTGGAAAACTATCTGAAGATTCAGCGGCTGCGTTTTCCGGACACGCTCTGCCTGCAGCTGGAGGTGGAGGAAAAGACGAAGGAGATACTGGTGCCCAAAATGAGCATTCAGCCGCTGGTGGAAAATGCGATTATCCATTCTCTGGAGGAAAATATCGGTGTTTGCCATGTTTTTGTGCGGGCAATGCTTTTGGAGGGTCGACTGCACATAGAGGTGGAAAACGACGGATCGGAAATAGAGGAAGGCATTATTGAGAAGCTGCGCAGCCGCCAGCTGAAAGCCCGGGGAAACGGCGTTGGCCTGATGAACATTGATTCACGCATCCGGCTGCTGTTCGGGCCGGAATATGGCCTGCAGGCGAAGGGCGGCATGGACAAAACGGTTGTCAGCTTTGAAATCCCCGCAAAAACGGCTCCGGCCTGAGCAGAAGCCCAAAAGACAGTTCGCGTAATCCAGAACAGAAAACGCAAAAACGGGAACTGAGCTTTGAACGTGCCCGATGGCCGGCCGAATGGCCGGACTGACCGCTAAAAATGCGACAGGAGGGGCCTTATGTACAGCATGCTGATAGCAGACGATGAGAAGGTGATCCGGGAGTCCATCATGGAGTGTGTCGACTGGGCGGGGCGGGATATCCGCATCGTCGGCTGCTGCGCGAACGGCCTGGAGGCACTGGAGACGATTTTCGATGAATCGCCGGATATTATTCTGACCGATATCAAGATGCCGGGCCTGAGCGGCCTCGAGCTGATTGAGCGGATTCAGCAGATTGACAGAGGAACGGAGATGATCATCATCTCCGGATTCCGCGAATTTGAGTTTGCCAAAAAGGCGATGGAATACGGCGTTCGCCGCTACCTTTTAAAGCCGGTGGATGAGGAGCAGCTCATCGACGCGGTGGAGGATGCCAAGCGCTGCTGCCAGCAGAACCGGCTGGCCCGGCAGGAGGCCGGCGAGCGGGAGCAGCTGCGCAGGCAGATGGAGCAGTATAACCGCAAAATGTTTCTCTATGATCTCTTCCTCCCCGGCAAGCGGCTGGAGGAAACGGTAAAGGAATATGAGCAGCATATAGGCATTAAATCCGGCAGCTACCACCTCTGCTCCTGCACCGGCCCGAGGCCGGGCAACATGGCCGCCTACAATACCCGGCTGTGCCGGGAGCTGGAGAAGAGAGGAGTGCGCCTGGTCGCCGATATTTTATATACCCGGCAGTCGCTGGTAGCGGTGTGTGCGGGCGAGGGGCCGTTTTGCTGGGAGGAGCTGCCCCCTGTCGCCGAGATGGGGATGCAGGTGGAGAGCTGGGATTTTCCGAAGGAGGGGCTGCTCGACTGTATGCGGAAGATGGAGCAGTGCCTGGCCGGCTGCCATCGGGTAACCGCCGTAGATGAGGAGAGCCGGCGATATGAGGTCTATGATGCGGGCGTTTCTTCCGAGCGGCTGCAGCAGTTTCTCGACCAGCTTTTCCCCTATCTGGAGCAGGGCGGGGATCAGGAGAGCGAAAGGCTCATCCGTGCCTTCTTCGCGGCGATAGACGATCTGCTTATTTTGCGCACCTATGCGGCCAATTTCCTTTCCCGGCTGTTTTCCCAATATCCTTCCCAAAGCTCTGCCTACCTCTCCGGCGCCTTTGATGAGATTTACCGGGAGCAGAAGCCGGAAAAAATTATTGATATTCTGGTGAACCGGACACGGCGGGTGGTGAGCGATCAGGATGTGCATGACGATCTGATTAAGCAGGTGAAGGAGTGCGTTCTTGAAAACCTTTCCGATTCAAACCTCTCCTTAAAGCAGATAGCGGTGGAGCATGTGCATGTCAACGTCGACTATCTTTCCCGGTTGTTTGTACAGAAAACGGGAGAGAAGTTTTCCCATTATCTCAACGGGCTGCGGGTGGAGCGGGCGAAGGCGCTGCTGCTTCAGGAGGGCAGTACGGTCAGCTCGGTGGCCGAGCAGGTCGGCTATGGGCACAATCCCCGCTATTTCGGGCAGATTTTTAAAAAATATGCCGGGATGACCCCGAGCGCCTATCTGGAAACGGCTTTTGGAGCGCACACAAAGGAGATTCCTTAGAGGCGGCAGAAGAAAGGCTGTATAAATAAGGAGGCTATTATGGGACTGCAGGAATTCGTTAAGGCGGCAAAGCCGCTCGGCCTTTTGGGAATCAAAATCTATCAGGAGGGGGACAGGCAGGAGCAGTGGCTGCTGGAGGGCGAATGCAGGAGAAATATCTATTCGGCTTCCAAGAGCTTCACTTCCTGCGCAGTCGGATTCGCCCTTCAGGAGGGACTGCTCTCGCTGGATGAAAAGCTGACAGACGCATTTGCCGCAGATATACCGGAAAATATCTCCGGCCCGCTGAGCCGGGCGGTGGTGCGGGATCTGCTGACTATGTGCCTGGGGCAGGAGAGCGGCAGCCTGATGGGGGAGCAGCGCCCCTTCTACGAGGAAGATGACTGGGTAAAGCTGTCTCTGGCTATTCCGTTCACCCATGAACCGGGAAGCCGCTTTGTCTATAACAATGTGGGACCTTACCTGGCGGGGATACTGGTGCAGAGGCGGGCGGGCTGTGACCTGGTCTCCTATCTGACGCCGCGGCTGTTTTCCCCTCTTAAAATCAAGCGTCCCACCTGGGAATGCGACCCGCTGGGCAACACCTTTGGCGCGGGAGGACTTTTTCTGTCCCTTTCCGAGCTGCACAGGTTCGGCCTTTTCTGCCTCTATCAGGGAAGATGGGAGGGCAGGCAGCTGCTGGACCCCGGCTGGATTATAGAGAGCACCCGGCAGCAGACGCAGGCGCCCTACGGCTACCTGTTCTGGCGGGGGGAATATAACTCCTACCGGGCGGACGGGAAATATTCCCAGATTGCCATGGTGCTGCCGGATAAGCAGGCGGTGGTTACGACGGTAGCGGAGTGCAGGCAGGGGGAAGCGTTCATGCAGGCGCTGTATACGCACATCTGCAGCGAGCTATAGATTTTTGCCGGCCGCCCTTCTTGCGGCCGGCTGCTGTTTGCATTATAATGAAAAGGCGGCCGGCTTTGGCCAAAAGGGCCTGCCGTAAGACCGGAAATGATATAAGGACGTCATATGGAGGAGGACTTGATTGTGCAGGCAAAAAGATTGACGCCCGGCGGGAAGATCGGCATCTTCTGCCCCTGCCATGTTGCGGACAGGGCGCATTATGCGCAGATATTCGAGGAGATAGAGCGGCAGGGATTTTCGGTAAAGGCGGGGAAAAATATCTACCGGGACAGCTACGGCTATGCCGCAAGCGAAAAGGAGCGCGCGGCGGACCTTAACGCGCTGATTGCCGATGAGAAGGTGGGGATGGTGCTCTTCGGCGGCGGGGAAGGCGGGGCCGAAATTCTGCCGTTGATTGATTATGAGCATATCCGCCGCCATCCCAAGCTTTTTTCCAGCTACAGCGACGGCACCTCGATTTTAAACGCCATCTATGCGCAGACCGGTCTGACCACCTATTATGGGATGGGCGCGGGCGTTTTCGCGGACCTGCGGCAGTATGACTGGCAGCAGTTCTGCGCGCGCTTTGTCGAAGGATATGAGGGGCAGGGGTATATCCGCGGCAGCCGCTGGCGCAGCATCTGTCCTGGCCGCTGCGAGGGGACGCTCATCGGCGGCTATGGCCCGCAGTTTGCCCTCACGCTGGCAAACCCCTATTTTCACTATGAAAAGGGGGAGCGCTATCTGCTGTTTTTAGAGGACCATGAGCACTTCAGCGAGGTGGGGGCAGTCGCTTCCACCCTCGCCTTCATCGAGCAGAGCGGCTTTATGCGGCAGGTGAGCGGGCTCATCTTCGGGCACTATGCCCAGCAGCCGCCCGATATGCTGCTGCAGTGCCTGCAGCGCTTCGGGGAGCGCTGCCATATCCCGGTCGCCTATACCGATGATTTCGGCCATGGCACCCGCCATGCCGTTTTTCCCCTCGGTATCCGCGCGCGGCTGGATGTAGACAACGGCCGGTTTGACTTTTGCTGAGTGCGCCTGGGAGTCCGGCGGCTGAATCGATGACGGGAGGGCTTTAGGTTGGCCGAATATATTTCGACATTTATCACTGGGTTTGGGGAGGCGGTCAGCCGCGAGCTTGTGCGGCAGCTTCCCGGCGCGAAGGTGATTGCCGTTTATGACGGGCTGATTCACTACCGGTTTGACGGGGACTGGCGGCTGCTGCGGCAGGCGCTCTATCTGAACAACACCTTCTATCTGCTCTCCTCCTTTCCTCGGGGACCTCTTTCCTTTGAAAAAATGGTGCGCACCGTCTGTCGGGAAAAGCATCGCTTTTTAATCAGCCAGGGCAGCTATCGCGTCCGTTTTTCCCGGGAAAACCAGTTTGCAAAGGTGGATAAGGGAATTGTTTTGATGGCGGAAAAGCAGGTGGCGCAGCAGAGCCGGCTGCGGCTCGACCGGGTGAACCCGCAGACCGAAATCTGGTATATCATCCGCTCGGAGGGGGCCGGCTTTTGCGGGCAGCTTCTTCATAAACGGGAGGCGACCGAAAAAAACCTCAACAAAGGGGAGCTGCGCCCGGAGCTTGCCTATCTTCTGTGCAGCTGCGCCCATCTGAGTGCCGGCATGCTGGTGTGTGACCCGTTTTGCGGCTATGGCGCCATTCCCCGGCAGCTGCTGACTGGTTTTTCTATCCGGCGGGTGCTTGCCTCTGACAGCGATCCGCAGAAGATACAGGCGCTGAAAAAAGGAGAGCTGGCCAGAAAATTTCCGGGCCTCTCTCTGCAGACGGCGGATGTACGACAGCTTTCCGGGCTGGCAGAGGGCTCGCTGGATGCGGTGATTACCGATCCGCCTTGGGGCTATTATGAGCAGATAGCGGATATGGAGGGCTTTTATCGGGAGATGCTGCAGGAGCTTTATCGGGTTTTAAAGCCGGGCGGAACGCTCATTCTGCTCTCTGCCCGCAAGGCCGAGTTTGCCGGCGCGCTGGAAAATTCCGGGATACGCTGCCGCCAGCGGATAGATACGCTGGTAAACGGAAAAAAGGCAGGCGTTTTCTGCTGCGTGCGGGAGTAGCGCAGTTGATTCGGTAATCGGTAATGGCAAAGGCCGCTTTGGCTGTTTTTCTGTGTCAGTTTCCGGCACCAAGGGCTATATGCGATCCTAAAAAACCGCTTTTGACTTTAAAAAAGCCAAAAGCGGTTTTTTATCGGTAAAAGTCCCAGGGCACAGCATTTAAAAAAAGTATATTTTAAATATCCTTGCCCTTTAAAATCCTAAATTAAGGTTGACAAATGTTTACCTATATGTTATTTTTTAGGTAGTCAAATGCTTACCAAAGGAGGGAAAAGGATATGATCAGCCTGTCGGATGGGGAATGGAAGCTGATGAATGTCCTGTGGCATTCCCCGCCTCGCACGATTACCCAGCTGGTGGCGGCGCTGCAGGAGGAGACCGGCTGGAGCAAGCACACGGTTATCAGCATGCTCGGCCGGCTGGAGCAGAAAGGGGCGGTCCGCCATGAACAGGGGGAGCGCGCCAAGCAGTTTTATCCGGCCATTGAGCAGAGGCAGGCCCGGCGGGAGGAGACAGAGAGCTTTCTTGCCCGGCTCTATGGCGGAAGCCTGGGGCTGCTGCTCAATACGCTGGCGGATAGCCGCGGCCTCTCCCGGCAGGAGGTGGAGGAGCTTCAGGAGATTTTGCGCCGGGCGAAGGAGGAGAAGGATGATTAAAATTTTTGAATGGATGCTGACCTCCTCGGTTTTGCTGGGGGCGCTGCTGCTTTTGCGGCGGGCTTTGTGGGGAAAAATCAGCCGTCGGCTGCAATATGGGCTCTGGCTGGCGGCGGTACTCCGGCTGCTGATTCCCTTTTCGCTGCCGGCGGCCTCGAGCGTGGCCAATGTGGCGGCAGTTCTGCCGGCACAGCAGCGCCTGTCCGGACAGGCGGCTATGGTTGAAACGGATTTTTCGCCGGCCGGAGAAGCTTTGGCAGAGGAGACTCTCCCCTCTGCCGGGGAGGAAGAGAACAGACTTTTTCCGCTCACCCTTCTCTGGGCGGCGGGCTCGGCGGCGGTTGGCGGATGGTTTCTTCTGGTCAACATTTCCTTTGGCAGGGGGCTGAGGCGGCAGAGGGAGCGCTATGCGGCCGACTGCCCGCTGCCGGTCTATCTGGTGTGGAATATTCCCTCCTCCTGCCTGTTCGGCCTGTTTCATCCGGCGGTCTATATCACGGCGCAGGCAGCCGAAACGCCGCAGATGCTGCGGCATGTGCTGGCGCACGAATACTGCCACTTTCGCCAGCGGGACCTTTTCTGGTCGCTGCTGCGGGTGCTCTGCCTGACGCTCCACTGGTTTAACCCGCTGGTCTGGGCAGCGGCCGCCTGCTCCCGGACAGACTGCGAGCTCGCCTGCGATGAGCGCACGATGGCTCTGCTGGGGGAAGAGCAGCGGCTGGCCTATGGGGAAACGCTTCTCAGCCTTATCCGCATCCGGCAGTCGCCCGCCCAGCTGGGCTGCATGGCGACCACCATGGCGCTCGGGCACAGCGGGCTAAAAAAACGCATTCAGATGATTGCGCATGCCCCGAAGGCCGCCCTTTCCGGCCTTCTGCTGGCAGCGGTCGGCACGCTGGCGCTGGTAAGCTGCACCTTTACCGGTGCGAAGCCCGCCTCTGACGAGCTGCTCCATCAGCTGACCGACAGCCTTTTTTATGAGGACGGCTCGGTGTACTTCACCCTTCCCGGGAATTATCCGAACGGGGAGGACTGGAATATCCAGATAGCCGGCCGGGCGGGGATGGGGGAGCAAAGCAGGAGCGTGCATTTCTTTGAGAAGGCGAATGCCGAACGCAGCTGGAAGCCGGGCGGCGAATATCAGATTGATCTGTCCAATGCGAGCTATCAGGAGCTTTGGATGGAAGCCTCTCTTCACAGCAGCGGGCAGAGCGTGCGGGTGGACCTGCTGGCGCTGCAGCAGGAGCAGTCCCTGCCGCAGGGCTATCAGCTGCTGGCCGTCCGTTTTCCGGCCTATGAGCAGCAGGCTCTGCAGCAAAACAGCCTGGCCGCGGACGCTCCCTTTCAGGCGCAGCTGGCCCTGCCCGAGGGCTGGCGGATAGAGGCCCCAAAAGAGCCGCAGAGCGGGAGCAGCCCCTTTTATACCGTTCTGGATATCGTTGTAGGGGAGGGAGAGGGACAGCGGGTGGCCACCATCGGCTTTAACGGCTACACCCCTTACGAGGGGGAGGAGGAGCTGCCGCCGCAGGAGGTTTATAAAACCGTTTACTATGAGCTGCGCCTGGGGCGGATGGAAGTCTGGGACCCCTATACGCCGGTGCGCACCGATGAGAGCGGGGAGAGCGGTATTGCCGGGGTTTCCTATCTGGATGAGGAATATATGCGGGAGCATCCGGATGCGGCGATGGCCAGCGTTCCCGTATTGGAAACGAAGGGAATTCTCTGTTATCAAAAAGAGCTGGCCGCCTATGTGGGCATCCGCTTCCTGCCGGACTGCGGCGTTTCAGAGCAGCAGCTGCAGACGATTGCCGCCAGCCTTCAGCTTCGGCCGGAGCCATGAAGAGAAAAAGAGGCTGTTCAAAAACGTCCGCGTTTTTGAACAGCCTCTTTTTTAACCCGAAAGCGTGTTTCCTACAGCCCTCTGCCTTCAGCTCATCGGGACGACGGCGCCGGCATAGCTGCTTTCAATAAAGGAGGCGATGGCATCCCCCTGCAGAACCGCCAGCAGCTCGGTAATCTCTGAGCGGCTCTCATCCCCCTCCCGGACGACCAGAACATTGGCATAGGTCTCGGCTGCCAGCGAGTCTTTCTCCTCCTGCGCGAGCGCATCGGCGATGCTGAGCCCGCCTAAAATGGCATAGTTGCCGTTGATAACCGCCATATCCACATCCTGCAGCGAGCGGGCGACCTGCTCGGGGGCAATCTCCTGGATTTTCAGGTTTTTGGGGTTTTCGGTGATGTCCGTCTGGGTGGCGTTGACGCCGGCATCCTCCCGAAGGCTCAGCAGCCCCTGCGCCTGAAGCAGCAGCAGCGCGCGCGCCTCGTTGCTCGTATCGTTCGGGACGGCGATAGTGGCCCCATCCGGCAGCGCCTCTATTGAGGAGGTCTTTCCGGCGTAAAGCCCGAGTGGCTCATAGTGCACCGTGCCGACGGGGACCAGCTTAGTGCCGCGGTCGGCGTTGAACTGATCAAGATAAGGGGTGTGCTGGAAAAAGTTTGCGTCCAGCTCGCCGGAGTCCAGCGCCAGATTGGGCTGCACATAGTCGGTGAACTCGACAATCTCCAGCTGGATGCCCTTTTCTGCCAGCTCCTCTGCGGCCTTAGCCAGTATCTCGGCGTGCGGCGTCGGCGATGCGCCCACCTTGAGGGGGACGGTATCGGCATTCGCATTGCCTTCCCCGGAGGCAGAGGAAGCCGGAGCGGCGGAAGAGGCCGGCGCCGCGGAGGAGGCCGGGGCCGCTCCGCCCGAGGAGCAGCCGGCAAGAAGCGCGGCAGAGAGCAGTGCAGCCAGCCCTGCATAAATGGATTTTTTCATCTTTCATCGTTCCTTTCTGCATATAAGCTGTGGATATTTTATCTGCAGGGCGGCTGAAATCAGACCGCCCTGCCGGATGGACTTTTATAAAGCCGCTTTACTTTCTCTTATCCGTTTTGCGGGAGGCGCGGGAGCCAATCTCCTGAAACAGCTGAACGATCAGGATAAGCAGGATAACCGTTACGAGCATGATATCGCTCTGGTAGCGGTTATAGCCGTAGCTGATGGCGATATTGCCGAGCCCGCCGCCGCCAACCGCTCCGGCCATGGCCGAATAGCCGAGAATGGTGGTGATAGCGATGGCGCAGCCGCTGTAAAGCGAGGGCCTTGCCTCCGGCAGCAGTACCTTGCAGATAATCTGCAGGGTGCTGGCCCCCATCGACTGCGCCGCTTCCACCACGCCCGGATCCACCTCGCGGATGGAGGACTCCACCAGCCGGGCGACGAAGGGGGCCGCCGAGAGCACCAGCGGAACGATGGCCGCCGTTGAACCGATTGAAGTGCCGACCACCGCCCGGGTGAAGGGGATGACCGAAATCATCAGCACCAGAAAGGGGATGGAGCGGGTGATATTGACGATGATATCGAGCGTTTTGTAGAGAATGGCCTTCGGAGCGAGGCCATCCGGCGCGCAGATGACCAGCAGAAGGCCGAGCGGCAGGCCGATGATATAGGCAAAAAGGGTAGAGCCGAGGGTCATATAAAAGGTCTCGCCGATGCCGCGCAGCAGCAGGCGGAGCATTGCTTCATTCCACATATCCGGTTACCTCCTCTGCCGTTATCCCGCGCGCCGCAAGCGAGCGGAGCATCCGTCCGGCGGCCGCCTCATCCTCAGGGAGCTGGAGCACCATCTGCCCGTGGGCCTGGCCGCTGACATTTTGGGTATCCGCAAAGAGGATGTTGACCGGCGCGCGGCACTCAAGCACCAGGTTGGCCACCACCGGCTCAAAGGAGGAGCTGCCGTTAAAAACAATGCGCACGCACCGGCCGCCGGTCATCTGCACCGTGCGTCCCTCCGGGAGCACCAGCCGGCGGGCGGCCTCGCTCTGCGGGCGGCTGAAAATTTCCTCCACCGGCCCGCACTCGGCAATGCGGTGCTCATCAATAATGGCCACCCGGTTGCAGATGGATTCAATCACCCGCATCTCATGGGTGATGATGACGATGGTCAGCCCGAGCTGCCGGTTGATGCTCTCGAGCAGCGAGAGGATGGAGACGGTCGTCGTCGGGTCGAGGGCGCTGGTGGCCTCATCGCACAGCAGCACCTTGGGGCGGGTGGCCAGCGCCCGGGCAATGGCTACCCGCTGCTTCTGGCCGCCGGAGAGCTCGGCAGGGTAGGCGTTTGCCCGATCGAGCAGGCCGACCAGCTCAAGCAGCTCTCTGGCGCGGGCCTCCGACTGCTTTTTATCCGCCTTTTGCAGCTCGAGCGGGAAGAGCACGTTCTGCAGGGCGGTGCGTTGCATCATCAGATTAAACTGCTGGAAGATCATCCCCATCGAGCGGCGCAGCTCCCGCAGCCCGGCGCCGGAGAGGGCGGAAAGGTCCACCCCATCCACCCGCACGGTGCCGGAGGTCGGCTTTTCCAGATAGTTTAGGCAGCGCACCAGCGTGCTTTTTCCCGCGCCGGAAAGGCCGATAATGCCGAAAATATCCCCCCGGTCAATGCAGAGGCTGACATCCTCTAAAGCGGGCACCGCTCCCCCCTTGCCGGAATAGGTTTTACAGAGCGACTGAATTTCAATGAGCGGCTGGGGCATAGGGTTTCCTCCTTTTCTGCAGGCGGCCGCGCCGGACAGGGCTGCCGCGTCCGGAAAAGTGCGGGCTGCGCTTTTCCTTCCAGTGGGCCATCCGCCCGCTGCGCGCGACAGCTTTCCTGCTGCGGCCGAATGATGGCAGGGGGACGGGGGATACAAAAAGCCTCCGTCCCCGGCTTTTATCCAGGGACGGAGGCTTTGACAGCGACCGTGGTACCACCCAAGTTCACCCGCGCCTCACGGCGGCAGGCCTTTGCAAGTGCGGGCCTTTCAGCCGACACTCTGGCGCTATGACGGGCGCTCCCGTCGCAGCCTAAAGCGCCCGGCGGCGCTCTCGGTGCGCGGCTCCAAGACCATCTTCAGCGAAGGAAACAGCCTGCCCTTTCTCAGCAGCCGGGTTCTCTGTAAGGAGTTCGTTTCGCTTACTCTTCTTTTCATTGCCTTTGCGGTATGAAATTTTTATGCTGCCCTTTTTGGCGGGACAGCCCTTCCTCCAGCGAGCGTTTTGAGGGAAAACACCTTCGCCTTTGGGTTGCTCCGATTATATAACGCGAAAAAGAGATTTGTCAAGCCTTTTTTTGTTTTTGGGAGAAACAGGGGAGAAAAAGTCAGTAAAGCCGGTGCGCACTCAGATGAAACTGTACGCAGCCATCCGCGCAGCAGAAATCAATTTCTCCCTTTTCGCTGCCGCCCAGCAGCCGGTAATCCCCGCCGGCGCGGGCGACATCGCAGAGCCGGTGCAGGTTCCCCATCGTTTTCGGGCAAAAGCCGGCCGGGCAGCCATACTGGCAGGAGAAAAGGTCTCCCTCTTCCAGTCCCAGCCTGCAGGGTGCAGCGCTGGTAACAAGAATGGAAAATTCCCAATCCTCCGGCGGCGTCTTTTTCATGGCCCTCTCCTTTTAGCCGAAGAGCTCCTGCAGCTCTTCCATTTTGAAGACCGGCTGGCGCTTTGGCGGGTCAATCGAGAGCCCGTCGAGCGTTATCAGGCGGCTGCCGTCCGACAGGGTCAGCCGGAGGTCCTTGCCGCACAGCGAACGGATAATCCAGTAAGGAATCGGCTCATCCCGCTCGATGCGTACGCTCACCGTCGCACCGGGCTCGGCCGTATCCATCCGGTCGCGCACCGAGAACCATTCGGTATCCCCCTCGTCAATCGGGAGATATTCGGTCGTCTCCTCCGGCTGAGAGGAGACCTCCTGCGAAAGCTCCTTACACAGCACATAGACACCGCTTTGTGCCGTTTTAAAGGTGATAGCGCCTTCTGCCGCCGTCAGTCCGCCGATGAGCTTCAGCTCCCCGGCTGCCTCATCATAGCGGTAGAGGTTCAGGCTGCCGCCGTCGAACCGGCTCATCTGGCCGATTTGCAGGGCGATGGTGGCTGTTCCGGGAAGCGCCCCCTCCCCGGAGATGCGAAACGCGTAGTAAGGAGTCGTCCAGTCGATGAGCTCCTCCAGAGCGGAGATGCCGTATTCCCCGCGGATTTCCAGATTCAGCTCCTGCGGGGAGCTGATTCCCCCGGCGGAGAAAGCCCAGAGGGCGTTTCCGTCATCAAACTGCAGCAGAAAGCCCTTCTGCTGCGCGATTTCAAAAATTTCCGCTTCGGCGAGATAATTTTCCTCGTCCTTCGCCCCGTAGAGGATGGTAGCCTTCGCCCCGCTGCCAAGCGTCCGCAGCGTCGGAATCAGGTCCGGATCGGAAAGGTAGAGGGTAATTTCTTCATTTCGCTGCTGCGCGTCCGGGTCCACCGCCCTGAAGGAGACCTCCTGCGGCAGCGGTTTGGCGGAAGGGGAGCGGTCGGCATAGCCGAGCGAATGAAAGGCGGTCTCCTCCCCATCCTCCGAGGTGAAGAGTACGGCGCGCAGCGCATAGGTATCCGCCGGGCCTTCTACCGGGAGATGCACGCGCAGGGTCAGCTCATCGCCCGAGGGGTTGGAATGGGAAAAGGCGGTGAGCTCTTCGGCGCTCTCCAGCCCGATAAAGGTAACGTCCGCCCGGTAGGAGCCAGGGCCGCAGCCGCTTGCCCCCAGCGTAACTACCAGCTGTTCGCCGATGGGGATCTCCTCTTCGCTTAAAGCTACCTTCTGCAGGCGCATGCCGCTGCTGCTCTCCCCGATTGTCAACCCATCTTCGGAAAGGTCCGTATCTTCTGTGCCGCTGATTATCAGCGAAGGGAGAGGCTCCGACTGCGAGCTGGACGCGGCCTCCTCCCCGCTCGTTCCCGGGACAGGGCCGCCGCCCTGTGCAAACACGAAAACCGTTCCGCACAGCGCCACGACCAGCGCCAGGCAGAGAACCAGCATCCAGTTTCGATTCGTTTTCATCCGATTCCTCCGCTCCTGCCGGAGAAGGCTTCTCTCCGGCGATTTATCACGATAATGGGGACTTTTTTCCTCAATGCCGCCTGCAGCCGGGTGCGGGCTGCAAAAAGCGGGTTCAGGAAAGCTATGCTTTCCTGCCTGCGCTTATTATAGCATTCTTCTGCGCCAAAATCAACGGAGCAATTGGCGGCGGGTTGGGCAGCTTTGGAGTCGGGGGAAAGCCTCCTATTGACTTTAGCCATTAAAAGTAGTAAAGTATATTCTATGGCGACCTGCAAAAGCCAGCTGCTTTTTCCGGGCCTGCCGCAGGGCAGTCTGCCTTAGATACATACAGTTTGGAGGAGCAATATGGTCATTACAGATTTTTTGGAGCGCAACGCCCGGCTTTATGGCTCGGAGACGGCGCTGGTGGAGATAAACCCTTCTGAGGAACGGGATCGGGCGGTCACCTGGCGGGAGGCCAGCCTGATTGAAAGCGCCCAGCCGGATGCCCCCTACCGCCGTGCGCTCAGCTGGCGGGACTTTGACCGCCAGGCCAACCGGTTTGCGAACCTGCTGCTTAGCCGGGGGACCGCACAGGGGACAAAAGTGGGCATTCTGCTGATGAACTGTCTGGAGTGGCTGCCGCTTTATTTCGGCATTTTGAAGGCGGGCTGTATCGCCGTTCCGCTCAACTTCCGCTATTCCTCCGATGAAATCAAATACTGCCTCGAGCTGGCGGATGTGGAAATCCTGCTGTTCGGTCCGGAATTTGTGGAGCGCATGGATGCCATTGCGGACAAGCTGCCGGGGATACGCATGATGTTTTTTGTCGGGCGGGAGAGGCCGCTTTATGCGGAGGACTGCCTGCGCCTGACCGGTTTCTGCTCTTCGAGCGCGCCGCCGGTTGCGCTTGAAGAGAGCGATTATGCGGCCATCTACTTTTCCTCGGGAACGACCGGCTTTCCCAAGGCCATTCTGCACAACCACCGGGCGCTTGTTAGCTCCTGCGAAACCGAGCAGCACCACCACGGGCAAACGCGGGAGGACGTTTTTCTCTGCATCCCCCCGCTTTACCACACTGGCGCGAAGATGCACTGGTTCGGCAGCCTGATTTCCGGGAGCAAGGCCGTGCTGCTGCGCGGGGTCACTCCCCAGTGGATTCTGCGGGCGGTGACCGAGGAAAAATGCACCATCGTCTGGCTGCTGGTGCCCTGGGCGCAGGACCTTTTAGATGCCATCGATTCCGGAAAGGTGGAGCTTACAAGCTTTTTGCTCGACCAGTGGCGGCTGATGCATATCGGCGCGCAGCCGGTGCCCCCCAGCCTTATCAAGCGCTGGAAAAAAATTTTTCCCCACCACCAGTATGACACCAACTATGGTCTGAGCGAATCGATAGGTCCCGGCTGTGTGCATCTGGGGGTGGAAAATATCCACAAGGTGGGGGCCATCGGTATTCCCGGCTATCACTGGCAGGCAAAAATTATAAATGAACAGGGGAAGGAGGTTGCACGGGGAGAGATTGGCGAGCTGGCCGTCAGGGGTCCCGGTGTGATGCTCTGCTATTACAAGAATCCGGAGGCGACTGCTGAAATTCTGAAGGACGGCTGGCTTTATACCGGCGATATGGCCCGGATGGATGAGGATGGCTTTATCTTTCTGGTGGACCGCAAGAAGGATGTGGTCATTTCCGGCGGCGAAAACCTCTACCCGGTTCAAATTGAGGACTTTTTGCGCCGGTTTGATAAGATTAAGGATGTAGCAGTCATCGGCCTGCCGGACACCCGGCTGGGTGAGATTGCCGCAGCGATTGTGGAAATCAAGGAAGGGGCGTCCTGCAGCGAGCAGGAAATCATTGATTTCTGCGGGGAGCTGCCCCGCTATAAGCGGCCGAGAAAGGTGATTTTCGACCATGTGCCGAGAAACCCGACCGGGAAGATTGAAAAGCCGGCCTTGCGCGAAAAATACTGCCATGGGCGGCTGGTGGAGGCGCAGCTCAAAAATTAGCCTTGAAAGGGCGAGGGCGGATTAACGAAAGAAAGGTCTGTTTTTGATGGTGGATATGTTGATAAAGCTCGTTTTGCTGCTGGTGTTTTTCGGGGTGATGGTAGGCATCGGCCTTTACTGCCGCCGCCACGCCACCGATGTAAACGGTTTTGTTCTGGGCGGGCGCAGCGTTGGCCCCTGGCTAACGGCCTTCGCCTATGGCACCAGCTATTTCTCCGCTGTTGTCTTTGTAGGCTATGCGGGACAGTTTGGCTGGAAATATGGCCTTGCCGCCACCTGGGCAGGCCTGGGCAATGCGTTTCTCGGCTCGCTTTTAGCCTGGGTGGTGCTCGGGCGCAGAACGCGCATTATGACCCAGCACCTCGACAGCGCTACCATGCCGGAATTTTTCGGCAAGCGCTTTAACAGCAGGCCCTTAAAGCTTTGCGCCTCGGCCATTATCTTTATCTTCCTTATCCCCTATACCGCTTCGCTTTATAACGGCCTTTCCCGCCTGTTTGGCATGGCCTTCGACATTGATTATTCGGTCTGCGTTCTGGTGATGGCGGCGCTGACCGCGATTTATGTTATCGCAGGCGGTTATATGGCCACCGCCATCAACGACTTTATTCAGGGCATCATCATGCTGATCGGCATCGTTGCCGTCATTCTGTCGGTTCTGAACAGCCAGGGCGGTTTTCTCGCCTCCCTCGAGAAGTTGGCCATGGTAAAGGGGGAGAGCAGCATTCCCGGCGTTTATGCCTCCTTCTTCGGGCCGGATCCCATCAATCTTTTAGGGGTGGTTATCCTCACCAGCCTGGGCACCTGGGGCCTGCCGCAGATGGTGCAGAAGTTCTATGCCATCAAGAGCGAAAACGCTATCAGCAAGGGAACGATTATTTCCACCTTTTTTGCCCTGGTGGTAGCCGGCGGCTGCTATTTCCTGGGAGGCTTCGGCCGGCTTTTCTCCGATCAGATTGATATCGCCGCGAACGGCTATGATTCGGTGGTTCCCACCATGCTTTCCGGCCTGCCGACGCTGCTGATTGCAGTGGTGGTGATTTTGGTGCTTTCCGCCTCAATGTCCACCCTCTCCTCGCTGGTGCTTACCTCCAGCTCCACCCTGACGCTGGACTTCATCAAAGGCAGCCTGATTAAGGATATGGATGAAAAGCGGCAGGTGAAATGGATGCGCGGCTTGGTGGTCGCCTTTATCGCCATCTCAGTCGTGCTGGCACTCATACAGTACCGCTCCAATGTCACCTTTATTGCCCAGCTGATGGGTGTTTCCTGGGGTGCTCTGGCCGGCGCCTTTCTGGCGCCCTTCCTCTATGGCCTCTATTGGAAGAGGGCAACCCGCGCCTCCTGTTGGGTCAGCTTTATCTTTTCGACAATCGTAATGCTCGCCAATATTTTCTGGCGCGCCGCCTTCCCGGTACTGCTTCAGTCGCCGATCAATGCCGGCGCATTCTGCATGCTGGCCGGATTGGTGCTGGTGCCGGTGGTCAGTCTTTTTACCAAAGCGCCCGAGCAGCAGCTGCTGGAGAAAATCTTCTCCTGCTATGACAGAAAGGTCACCGTTTCTGTCAAAGAGTCCATCGGTGAAGACAGCTGAAAAATATCCGTATGAAAAACCGGCCGCAGAGTCTTCGGGCTTTTGCAGCCGGATTTTTTTGCCGGTTTTGGCGGACTTTTGGGCAGGGAGGGATATCTTTCCTGAATCTGAGGAAAAATATGTTTTTTTCGGTGAATTATAGGATGTATAGCTAATTTTTTGGCAATGTTTTGGATGATTTTTTGAAGGATAGCATTTGCAAATTTTTAAAAATTGAGGTAATATAGGGATGATACTAAAATACTGGTTTAGAGAAGGGCTGAGAAAATGAAACGTTCCATTAAGAAGATTGTATGGATCCGTGTAGCCATCATTTTCCTTGTCGTAATCGTCAGCGGCGGCGCGACAATGCTGGGAGTGCGCGGCATCAATGGTTTTAACCGGTCCACCATGGAAGCTACTGAACTTCTTCATACTGCTCTCAATGCAGAGAAGGCGCATTTCAGCTGGATTGAAAACCTGAGCTCCGCTGTGGGCCTGGGGACCGAGTTTACCGGCAGCACCGATTACACTGCCTGTTCGCTGGGCCAGTGGCTTTATGGCAGTGCGATCGAAGATTCGGATGAATCGATTGCTAGGCTTGTTCAGGAGATTGAACCGCTGCACCGGGCGGTGCATGAATCCGCCACCGAGGTGCTGGCAATGCGGGAGAGCGATCCGGAAGCTGCCCATGCCGCCTATCTGAACGGAACGCGTGCAAACGTCACCAAGCTGATAGAGCTGCTTGATGAGGTCGTTTCCATTTCCCAGGAGCGGCTGACGCGGTATGCGCAGGATCTTTCTTATGCGATTACCTTTACATATGCGGTCAGCGTTGTGACCATTCTTCTGATTCTCTTTGTCAGCTATCTGCTGATCCGCTTTGTAGTCAAGCGGGTCATCGATCCGCTTGAAGAGATCACTGTCTGCGGTAAGCAGCTCTCAGAGGGCAACCTCAATTTCCATATTGATCTGCACAGTGAGGACGAGGTGGGCCTGCTGGCGGAGTGCATGAATAAATCGGGAGAGATTCTCTCCCGCTATATTCGGGATATTTCTGAAAAGCTGTATGAGCTTGCGCATGGCAACCTGATGATTGAAAACGATCTGCAGTATATTGGCGATTTTGTGAAGATTCAGGAGTCGATCGGCCTGATTATCAATCAGCTTAACGGCACGATGACCCAGATTGATCAGGCAGCGATTGAGGTTTCCCATGGCGCTGAGCAGATTTCCAACAGCGCGCAGACGCTGGCGCAGGGCGCCACCGAGCAGTCGGAGGAGATTGACCAGCTGATGGATCGCCTCAAAGAGGTTTCCGGGCAGATTGCCGAGAATGCACAGGATGCGGCGCTGACGAACGATGCAACGGCAGAGGTTGGCCAGCAGATTGAAATCTGCAATCAGCAGATGCACGAGATGGCGGGCGCCATGCAGGAAATCAGCCATAGTTCTCAGCAGATAGGCAATATCATCAAAACGATTGAGGATATTGCTTTCCAGACAAATATTCTGGCACTGAATGCTGCGGTTGAGGCGGCGCGGGCCGGAAGCGCAGGCAAGGGCTTTGCGGTTGTAGCCGATGAGGTGCGCAATCTTGCCTCTAAGAGTGCAGAAGCAGCTCAGAGCACGACGGCACTTATCGAACAGTCGATGCTCTCGGTACAGTCCGGTGTTGGGCTGATGGAGAAGACGCAGAAATCGCTCGACTCGGTAGTCGGCGGCGCACAGACGGTGACCGATAAGGTAAAGAATATATCAGATTCCTCTGCTCAGCAGACGGAAACCATTAACACTATTACGGTCAGCATTTCCCAGATTGCTCAGGTGGTGCAGACGAACTCTGCCACTTCTGAGGAGAGCGCTGCTGCCAGCGAGGAGCTTTCTGGTCAGGCGCAGGCCCTTCAGAGCCTTGTCAGCCAGTTCCGGGTCAAGAAGGATACGGTTTATTAATCTTTTTCATCCTTAATAAAATACTAAAACCGCCTGCAGATGCTTTCGTATTCTGCAGGCGGTTTTAGTATACCGGCAAAGCCGATATTCTGCAAAAAGAACCCAAGGTTCATGGGGAAGCCTCCATCGCGTCGGCTGTGCCGCGCTTTGCTCTCCCCCCATTTGGATTCCTTCGAAGCCGCAAAGTGGCTCCAGAGACCGCACCGGGCTTTCTCATCGCTGCTCTGTTCGGTGACCCCTTCGGCGCTACTGTCCGCCTCTGGAAGAGATTTGCTTATCCCCGGTTTTTTCGATGGTCTGGGGCGGTTGCAAGATAGCCCTCTCGAAAAATCATGTACAAAAATCGGCCCTCAAAGGAAGCGAAAAAGGCTTCTCAGAGAGCCGATTCCTATTATTATCTTCAGTTTTTTGTGCAGACGTCTGTTGCATTTTCCTTTTAAAACCGCCATTTTTATCGTCTTTAACATAAAGAAATCTGAAGAGAATGCCAAAGGGAAGGAGAGAAGCTTTGCCACGGATGCCGAGCGAAGGGGTTCAACCACTGGCAGTTTTCAGGCGGCAAAAGCAGGCAGACAAAGAGACAGGCCGAAAAACAGAAGCCCCATAGAAACGGTACCTCACCGGTAGCGCAGGAACGGGCGGCTGATGGGGGAATGCCTGGGATTATCCGGCAAGGCGCAAGGGATTTCCCTTAAAGCTGCTTTCGCCTTCAAATGCCGCCGGTTGTTTTAAAAATGTAGAATACTTTTTTAAAATATGTATTGTGTAATACATAGTAGTGTGATATTATTAATACATAAGTTTCAATTATAGAGATTTATAATTTATTCATAATATTGACAACATTTTTTCATAAAAAGACAGCCCTCGCTACTTGAAAAGGGGCAAAAAACGTGCTATAGTATCTATTGTACTACAGTGCTACTATAAATAGTACGGTAACACAACAATACAATCGCACAATTTCTGAAGTCCCGCTTTTATGGAGAAATATTAGAGATTCATTTGATAAAATAAAAGTGCAGACGAAAAAACGACTGTTCGCAGGATGCATACAGGCGGCCATAGCGGCTTGAAAATAAAAGAATGGGGGAGATACAGTGAAAACGATCAATATGCTCTCAAAGGCAGATACGGTAGAGGGGCAGGGCGTACTCTCTGCCTATCTGGAACAGGTTGAGCTGGTGAAAAGCGAGCTGGGCGATACCTTTTCCGTTTCAGTCAATCAACGTTTTCCGAGCGATATCGTTCATTACCATACCATTAATCTGGAATACTTTTTAACCCTTCCTTTTGTAAGGCTGCACAGCAAAACGGTTGGCTATGTGCACTTTCTTCCGGAAACACTGGAGGGGAGCATTCATCTTTCCCCATTGGCAAAGAGCATTTTTTACCGGTATGTCCTTCGCTTTTATAAGAGCATGGATTATCTGGTAACGGTTAATCCGGATTTTGTGGAGCGCCTGGTGGGGTATGGCGTTAAGCGGGAGAAAATCTGCTTTATCCCGAACTATGTTTCAGCGGAGCAGTTTTATCCGCTGGGGGAAGAGGAGCGCAGAGCGCTGCGCAGAAAGCATGGTCTTTCGCAGGAGCGCTTTACCGTTTTCTGCGCGGGGCAGCTGCAAAAGCGCAAGGGAATCTTTGATTTCATCGAGCTGGCGCGCCGCATGCCGGATATTCAGTTTATCTGGGCGGGCGGCTTCGCCTTTGGCAGCCTGTCGGACGGGTACAGGGAAATCCGCACGGCGCTCGAAAATCCGCCGGAAAATCTGCTGCTGCCCGGGCTGATTGCGCGCAGTGAGATGAATGCCTGGTACAATATGGCCGACTGCCTGCTGCTTCCGAGCTATGAGGAGCTTTTCCCGATGACCGTATTGGAAGCGATGAGCTGCTCGAAGCCGGTCGTGCTGCGGGATTTGAAGCTTTATGAGAACATCCTCTCCGGCGTTTACCGGAGTGCGCAGGATGTAGAGGGGTTTGAAAAGGTCGTTCGCCGCCTGCAGCAGGATACCGCTTTTTATCAGGACTCGGCAGCGCGTGCGCAGCAGGGAAGCCGCTTTTATAACCGGGAGCGGGTAGCGCAGATGTGGCGCAGCTTCTATGGGCATGTGCTGACGGCGCAGAGTGGGGAGGCGGCGCAGCCGCTTCTTCGGGCTGCCGGACAGGCGGCGCACAAAAGGCCGAAGCTGCCGGCCGGACTCTGGGGCGTCCGTTAACGGGAAATCGGATTAACGGTTCGAGCTGAAAGAAGGGGGCTTTAGGATGAACCGGAAAACAAGAATTTGGAATGGGGCCGTGCTGTTGTTCTGCGCTCTTTCGCTTTTGGGCAGCCTGCTGCTGGTAGACCGGCCGGCAAAGCTTGTGGGAGCGCTGCGCAATGCGCATCCGGCGTTTTTGCTGGGAGCGGTTGGCTGCATGGTCGGCTACTGGCTGCTGGAAGCGGCCGGCCTGCACCTGGCCACACGGCGGCTCTATCCGGCGCAGCGGCTAAAGGACAGTGTGACCATCGCCATGATTGGTCAGCTTTTCAACTGCGTAACCCCCTTTGCCAGCGGAGGGCAGCCCGCGCAGGTGATGGGGCTGATGCGCCGCGGCATGCCGGCCGGCAAGGCCTCCTCGGCGCTGGTCAGCAAATTTATCGTTTACCAGACGGTGCTGAGCCTCTATTCGCTTGCCGCACTGGCCGGAAGAGCTAATTTCGCCCAGCTTCACGGGATAACGCCGCTACTGCTCACCGGCTTTGCGGTGAATACGCTGGTGATGGCGGGGCTCATTGCTATCTGCTGTTTTCCCTCGGCCAGCCGACGCTTTGCCCTCTGGGCAATCCGCATGTGCGCGCGGCTGCGGCTCTGCCGAAGCCCGGAAGAGGCGAAGCAGCGTGCGCTTCGGGAGCTGCAGGCTTTTTATGAGAGCTTTTTGCAGCTGCGCCGGAGCCCGGGCCTGCTTTTCCTTCTGGCCATTCTTTCCGCCCTGCAGCTGACCGCTTTTTTTGCGGCTCCTTATTTTATCTGCCGCGCATTGGGCGCAGGGCTGACCTTTGCGGCCGCTGTCTGCGCAGGGGCGTTTGTGCTGATGATCTCCTCCTTTGTGCCGCTGCCGGGCGGTTCGGGAGGAGCGGAGGGAGGTTTCTTCCTCTTCTTTCATCTTTTCTTTCCCTCGGCGGCGCTGGTGGGGCTCGCACTGCTGCTCTGGCGCAGCGTTACCTTCTACCTGCCGATTGTGGCAGGCGGCTGCTTCTGGGCGAGCGATAAGCATTTTCGGTTATGTCAGCCGGTATGAGCTCCGGCTGGGGTTGCTCGAAGAAGGAGGCCGCCTCGGCGGCGCCGAACTCGGTCATGTAGCCCCAATAGCGCTTGGGGCAATGGCCCATCTGACAGCGGGGATTGAGCCGCCCTTCGATGGCGATCGTTTCATGAAACCGCTTCCAGAGCGCCTCCCAGCTTTTTTCCTTTTTTCCCGGCGCAGGCAGGCTGAGCGACTCTACCGGAACGATGCGCGCATATCCCCCCTGATAGAAAAGCGCCAGCTTATGGGTGCGGTCGAAAATCATGAAGGTTTCGTTGGCAAACCGGTCGCAGAAATGCTCGCGGAGAACAGGCAATACACTGTTTTTCGGGCCGATGACGGCCGCCAGTATCCCATTTATCTCGCTAAAGCGCAGAAAGCCGCAGAGCAGGTGGGCCTCGTTGCGCAGCGCGCGTACAGCGTGCGTGAGGGTATGGACTGTTTCATTTTGCAGCATATGCACGACCTGCGGGCCGACACGGAAACCCAGTTTCAGAAAATCGAGAAGAAGCTCTTCCTTCTGAGCATGGCAGGTTAAAAAGCCGAACTGGGTCAGGTCCGCCGCCAGTTCGCCCAGTTTTCTTTCAATTGCATGCCAGACCCGTTCGCTGTGCGACGGGTCTGTTTTAATTTCCCGCACCGGGTAGAGGGTGCAGGGATAGCTTTCAGCGGTATAAATGGCTTCCGGCCGCTCATGCTGGTAGAAGCTTTCGAAAACGCAGCAAAGCAGCCCTGCAAAGCT
This sequence comes from Provencibacterium sp., assembly GCA_022792175.1. Classification (GTDB taxonomy): domain Bacteria; phylum Bacillota; class Clostridia; order Oscillospirales; family Ruminococcaceae; genus Harryflintia. The sequence goes on along the minus strand of JAAWAN010000013.1, from coordinate 92,469 downwards.
TCCATCATAGAGATACACTAAATCTCTCCGTTCAGACATTGGTAAGCCTCCTCTCTGGTCACCGGCGGCGGGTCAAAAAGCGAGAGCTGCCGGCCTGCTGCCTGTTCCTTAAATATATCGGCCTGCCTTTCGCCCATCAGTGCGCGCAGGACCGATTCGGGAGATATTTTCAGCCCCGGCACCATTTTGCCGGAAAAGGTGAGAAAATATTGTGCGCGCTTTAAAACAACGCCGATTTTCTTTGCGCCCTCCCAGGTAATCTGTCCTGTTCTGCGCGCTTTCAGAATGCGCTGTGCACTGCGCACGCCGATGCCCGGAACCCGCAGCAGCTCTTCATAGTCCGCCCTGTTGATTTCCAGCGGGAAATGCTCCATATGGGCCAGCGCCCAGCTGCATTTGGGGTCTACATAGAGATTCAGGTTGGGATTTTTTTCATCCAGCAGCTCCCCGGCGGAGAAGCCATAGTAGCGCAGCAGCCAGTCGGCCTGATAGAGCCGGTGTTCCCGCAGCAGCGGCGGCTTGGTACTTGGCGCAGGCAGCAGAGAGCTTTCTGCCACCGGCATATAGGCGGAGTAGAAAACGCGCTTGAGGCCGTATTTGCGGTAGAGCCCCTCGCTCAGGCGCATAATCTGAAAATCGCTTTCCGGAGTGGCACCGATAATCATCTGCGTGCTCTGGCCGGCAGGCGCGAAGCGGGGGGCATGGCGGTAGCGCATCAGGTCGGCAGAGCTTTCTGCCGCCTTAAAGCTAATCTGTCTCATTGGCCGCAGAATGGCTTCCTTCGATTTATCCGGAGCAAGCAGCTGCAGGCTCTGGCGGCTCGGCAGCTCGATGTTGACGCTCATCCGGTCGCACAGCAGCCCCATGCGTTCAATCAGCGCGCTGTCTGCCCCGGGAATGGCCTTGGCATGGATATAGCCGCCAAAGCGGTATTCCCCCCGCAGCAGCTCGAGTGTTTTGATCATCCGTTCGCAGGTGGCATCCGGGCTGCCGACGACGGCGGAGGAGAGAAACAACCCTTCAATATAGTTGCGCCGGTAAAAGCCTATCGTCAGCTCGGCCAGCTCCCGGGAGGTGAAGGTGGCGCGCGGTGTATCGTTGGAAACGCGGTTGACGCAGTACTGGCAGTCATAGCTGCAAGCATTCGACTGCAGCACCTTTAAAAGCGAAATACAGCGCCCATCCGCCGAAAAGCTATGGCAGATGCCGCAGGCCATTGCGTTTCCCAGCCCGCCCTCCCCCTTGCGGTCGGTGCCGCTGGAGGTGCAGGCGACATCATATTTGGCGGCATCCGAGAGGATGGTCAGCTTATCTATCAGCTCCATGGAAATTCCCCCTTTATGCAAACGAACGTTCGTTCCTATGGATAGGATACACGATTGCGCTTCGCCTGTCAAGAGGAGGGAAAGAAAAAAAGAACGAATGTTTGATGAAAATTTTGGAAAACAGACGGGCCCGCCCACCCTTTCGCTTCTGCTGCCGGGCGAAGGATGCCGTCCATTTAAAAAGGCGGATTACCGCGGCAGTATCTCTGATGGGGCCGCCGGTCACTTCTGAAAAGAAAAGATCCTGCCTGCAGGAAGCGGTTGGCTTCCTGCAGGCAGGATCTTTGTACAGATCAATCTCTGCTTTTCAGAAAGGTATTTCTGTCCCCTTAGCGGACAATGACGCGCACTGTTCCGCGTACCGTGCGGTAGTCGGAGTCGCTGGGCGTAAAGGTGAAGCCATAGGTCCCGGAGGATTCGAGCTCATCGCGGGTATAGCGGGTTCTCCAGGCAACGCGGCCGCTGATGGGATCCCCGTCGTCCGGGCTGGCGGAATCGTCCACATAGGCGTAAACGGCGGTGTCCAAGTCGCTCAGCAGGTCACGCAGCGTATCGCCCCGGCGCGCATAGATGGTGTCGGTCTCCAGGCGGACGCGGTATTTCGCATCTCTGTCGTCGTCATCATAGGCGCTGTAGCCATAGAATTCCTCTTCATCCTCAACGCGGGTTACCCGGTCTACGTTGCCGGTCACATTGGTGCGGTAGATCGACTGCACCCGCTTGACGGTAGCGCCCTTTTCGGCATGCAGCTTCGCCTGGCGGTGCATCAGCTCGGCGGTGTTGACCGTTCCGGTAGAGGTGACCTCAATCTCGGCAGGCGCATCCACCTCCAGGTCGCTGACGCGGCCTTTCACCGTAATATCGCTGCCGGTGCGGACATTCAGGTTTTTCACAAGCGCATCGGAAGCGACGGTCAGGGAGATAGAGTCTTTCAGTGACTCATCCAGCCGCAGCTCGCTGATGGTGCCGCTCACGCTCAGCGATTTCTGATTGCCGAGGGAAACGCCCTTGTGGGTGCCGCGGTCATCAAAAAAGCAGACCAGAAAGTCCCCCTCGCGGTCGGTAATCAGGTCGATGTGGTCGTTGTTGATATCATAGGAAGCAGCTGTTTTTCCGTCCAGCATAAACTGCACAACCTTATCCTTGACATACAGGCTGTAGGTATTGGTGCTTTCGGTAGCTGCATAGGCGGTTGCGCTCATCCCAAGCGCCAGGGAAAGCGAGAGGGCCGCAGCGGCCGTTTTCTGAATGAAATGCTTCATGTTTCCACCCTTCTTTTCATACTGTTAATCGTTTTTCAGGATTTTCTATCCTTCCTGCTTATCATACAACGCAAACGGAAAGGAAACAACGCTTTACAGAGGATTTTATAAAAAATTTACAGCTTTTCCATAGATTTCTTGCGAAAAAAAGAAATTTTCGGCCCTGGGCTTTTTTTCCTCTGCAGGCAGACTGCCGTCCGTTGCTTTGACAATAACAGGGTACCAGAAAATTCTTTAAATTTTCTTTAAAAAGCCGCCTTTTCCTGCTATCTTTTAAAATTTCCGGCATCAAAGGCAGGAAGGGGAGGAAGAAGGGGAGGGCGCCCCTCCCAGAGGGCGGCGAGAAAAACCCGGCAGAGGCTGCAGGCATCCTTTGCCGCCTGTTCGAAGAGCTCGGGTACGCTTTCGCTGTGCCCGGCAAACGGCTGGGAAAAATCCTGCCAGGCGGCATGCCGCAGATTCAGAATGTCCCCTCCCCGGCTTTTGGAGAATTTGACGTGGCTGGAGAAAATGCCCGGCCACCCGGCCGCATATTCCAAAAGCTCCAGCGCGGGCCGCCCGATACGGGCAGGGGCGGTATAGACGAGCCGGGAAATCTGCAGGCAGTTTTGAAAGGCGGCGGCAATCCTGTCCGGTGCTATCCTGAGGCCGAACATTCCATAGAAAAGCAGCTGGTAAAGCCGGCAGAGGGCAGCAAGCGTCTTTGAATCGAGCCGGTAGCTGTCGGGGGAAAAGCGGATGACCGGTTTTTTGCGCAAAAGCCGGTAAAGCTGCTCATCCATCCGGCACTCGATTTCCCCATGAAGCGAAGGCCACCACTTTTGCGGCCGCACCCTGCGCAGGCGCTGCTCCATACAGTAAACATAGGGATGCAGGCGGGCATCCATCGCATAGTGGCAGAGAAAGCCCAGCAGATAGCTTTCTAAAATTTCCCGCCGCTCTCCCCGGGCGTGCGCGGCCTGCAGAAAGAGCAGCCGCAGAAGCTTTTCCGGGCTCTTCTGGTGCAGCCCGCTGCCACAGCGGGAGAGCTGCCGTCCGCCATAAAAGAGCGGGTCCGGCCCCTGCAGCCCCCAGAAAAAGGCAGACGGCGCGCGCGAAACGACTTCCCGGCCGCCGGGCGGCAGGCGGCGGCGCACCTCCTCTCCCAGCAGATGATGAGCAGTAAAATCCGGCACTGCTCCCGCCTCCTTTCTCTGTTATTTGTCCCGGCCCGGCAGCCCGCTCTTCTGAAAGCGGCAGACCGGGGAAGAGGGGAATACCGGCTGTTTTCAGGCGGTATTAAAGATGCTTTTTTCGTCCATCAAATTTTGAGGACGTTTTTTATTTATTATTTTACAGGAAAAAGCTGTTTATTTAAAGAGGTTTCGTGTAAAATGAAGATGATAATTTTGCAGGCCGCCTCTTTAACCAGGGGCCGGGCTGCAGAAAAGCTTTTTGGCTTCAGGCCGGGCACCGGCCGCCCAAGATGAAGGAGGCACTGGAAATGTCCCAAATGAAACTGACCCGCGAGGAGCGCAGCTGGGCACTCTATGATGTGGCCAACTCCGCCTATATCCTGCTGCTGACGGCGGTCATCCCTCTCTATGTGAAATCGCTGGGCGAGGCGGCCGGCTATACGGCCGCGCAGACCACCTCCCACTGGGGGATTGTGCAGTCGACCGGAACCTTTTTTGTCGCGCTGCTGGCTCCCGTGCTCGGCGCGCTGGCCGACTACCGCGGCAGAAAGAAGAAGCTGTTTACCCTCTTCTTTTTGCTGGGCATCGGCTCGCTGATGCTGATGGCCCTGACCGGCAGCTACCTTGCCCTGCTGGTGTTTAACACCGTCTGCGCCTTCTGCTATGCAGGGGCGAACAATTTTTATGATGCCTTTCTGGTCGATGTAACGAGCGATGAGCGGATGGACTATGTCTCCTCCTTCGGCTATGCCATCGGCTATATCGGCAGCTGCATTCCGTTTGTCGTCTGCATCGCCGTTATCTTCCTGCATCCCTTTGGGTGGGATACGGCAACGGGGGTGCGCGTTTCGCTGGTGATAACGGCGCTCTGGTGGTTGCTTTTTTCACTGCCGATGCTTTTTCGCGTCCGTCAGCGGTATGCTCTGGAGGAAGCGCCCGAGCACCTTTTGCGCAGCGTCTTTTCCCGGCTGCGGAAAACGATACGCGATATCGCCCATGACCGGCGCATCGGCCTTTTCCTGCTCGCCTATTTTTTCTATATCGATGGGGTGGATACCATCATCCGCATGTCTACCTCCTTTGGCTATGATGTGGGGATTGATGAAACGCAGCTGGTGCTGGCGCTGCTTGTCACCCAGATTGTGGCCTTTCCCGCCGTTTTGCTCTTTGCCCGGCTGATTAAGCGCTTCGATGCGAAGCGCATCATCCTATTTTCCATTGCCGTCTATACCGGCATCTGCATTTTCGGCTTCTTTTTGCAGCATGCCTGGCAGTTCTGGATGCTGGCCATCTGCGTGGGGCTGGTGCAGGGGACGATTCAGGCGCTCTCCCGCTCCTATTTCGGCAAGCTCATCCCCAAGGAGAAGAACAGCGAATATTTCGGCTTTTATAACATCCTGGGCAAATATGCGACCATCATTGGCCCGCTGCTTATCTCGCTGTTTACCGCTCTGACCGGTTCTTCGCGCTATGGGGTTCTGAGCGTCGCCCTGCTGTTTGTCGCCGGCTTTCTTGTTTTCCGGAAGGTCCCCAGCGTTGGCCGGCTGGACTGAAAGCCCGGCAGCCGGACAAAATCCGGCAGGGAAAATCGGGCGCCGAAGCCTTCATCTGTGCTATACTGCGTAATGCAGATATGGCAAAGGGGGAAGAGAATGGACTGGGTTGAGGGGATGCGCCGGGCGATTTGCCATATGGAAGAGAATATGACCGGCGAGCTTTCGATTGAAGGGGCCGCCAGGGTGGCGGGCTTCTCGGTTTTTGCCTTTCAAAGGGCATTTTCAATGCTCTGCGGCTTTACTGCGGGGGAATATATCCGCCGGCGCAGGCTGGCGCTGGCTGGCAGCGAGCTGCTTTCGACCGACAGGCGGATTATCGATATCGCCCTGCGGTATGGTTATGATTCCCCGGATAGCTTTACGAAAGCCTTTACCCGCTTTCACGGCGTGACCCCCACCGCCGTGCGCAGAGAGGGGGCCATGCTCAAATCCTTTGCCCCGCTGAAAATTATTTTTACACTGGAGGGTGCTTCGATGATGGAGTACAGGATTGTGGAAAAAGAGGCTTTTACGGTTATGGGCGTTTCCAGAAAAATTTCCTATCAAAGCTCTTTTGCGGATATCCCGCGATTCTGGAAGGAACATGCGGCGGGCGAAAAGGGGAAGCTTGTCTGCGGGATGTATGGCATCTGTATGGACGGCGAGACCCCTTCCAAGGAATTCGACTACTGGATTGCTGACAACTACCTTCCTTGGAACGAGATTCCCGAGGGGCTGCAGGCGCTCACCCTGCCCAAGGGCAGCTGGGCAGTATTTCCCTGCCGGGGCGCGATGCCGGATGCGCTGCAGTCGGTAAACCGGAGGATCTTCTCCGAATGGCTGCCGAACTGCCGGGATTATGAGATGGCCGGCGGTTATAACGTCGAGCTCTACACAAGCCCCGATGATTATCCAAACAAAACGAACGATGAGCAGTATTACACGGAGATTTGGATTCCGGTAAAGAAAAGATAAATATCCGGCACAAAAACAGGAACCGGCGCAGAGAGAAACTGCGCCGGTTCCTGTTTTTGTGCATCTGCGGGGCTATTTGGTGCCGAAAATGCGGTCACCCGCATCCCCGAGCCCGGGAATGATGTATTTATTTTCATTGAGCTTCTGGTCGAGCGCCGCGATATATACCTGCACATCCGGATGCGCCTCGGTCAGCGCCTGAAGACCCTCGGGAGCGGCGATGATGCACATGAACTTAATCGAGTGCGCGCCGTGCTTTTTAATCTGGGAGATAGCGTCAATGGCGCTGCCGCCGGTGGCAAGCATCGGGTCGACGACGATAACGTCCCGCTCGGCGATATCTCCGGGGAGCTTGCAGTAGTATTCCACCGGCTGGTGGGTATCCGGGTCGCGGTAGAGGCCGATGTGGCCGACCTTGGCGGCGGGCAGCAGCTTGAGCGCGCCATCCACCATGCCAATACCCGCCCGCAGGATGGGAACCAGCGCGAGCTTGCGCCCGGAGATGACCTTCGTTTTGGCGACGGCGATGGGGGTCTCAATCTCGACCTCCTTGAGCGGCAGATCGCGGGTGGCTTCAAAACACATGAGCATGGTTACCTCGGTAATCAGCTCGCGAAACTCCTTCGAGCCGGTGTTCTTATCGCGCATCAGAGAGATTTTGTGCTGAATCAGCGGATGATCCAGAATAACAGGTTTTCCCATGACAGACCTCTTCCTTTCTTTAAAAGCCGGTCTATCCGCTTTTTGGCCGGGGACTCCTCCCGCCCTGCAAAGAGCGGGAGGAGAAAGCCGGGCAAAAAGCGGATAGACTTTTTTCCTTCAAAAAACGCGGATAAAACAGTCAGCGGTTTTCCAGCTGCATCATCTTATCCACCCGGCGCTGGTGGCGGCCGCCCTCAAAGGGGGTATCCAGAAACAGGTCGAGAATATCCGCCGCAAGTCCAGGACCGACCACCCGCCCGCCCAGGCAGAGAACGTTCGCATCGTTATGCAGCCGGGTGAAGCGCGCGCTGAAGCAGTCGCCGCACACCGCCGCGCGGATGCCGTGAACCTTGTTGGCGGCCATCGACATGCCGATGCCGGTGCCGCAGACGAGGATGCCCTTCTCATATTTCCCTTCTGCCACGGCGCGGCAGAGCGGCTCGGCTATATCCGGATAGTCCCGGCTTTCGGGGGTATGGATGCCGATATCCTCAAATTCTATTCCCCGCTGCTTCAAATGGGCGGTGAGCTCCTGCTTGAGCAGAAAGCCCCCCTGGTCCGCTCCGATAATGATCAATGAAATAACCCCCTTCTTTCTGGTTGCGGCGGCAGGCTGTTTTATCCGTTTTGAGCCGCCGTTTTTTCCTGCAGCTCCCGCTCCGCCTGGCTAAGGCGCAGATAGCAGGGCAAAATCTCCCCGGCCGGCAGCCAGTTTCCCGTTTCCAGCGCGGCATAGGCAACCGAGCTGGCGCGCTGCAGCCGCAGCGGGGAGGGGGCCAGACGCACCTCAGAAAGCCCGCGCTTTAAAAAGGCAGCCTCACAGAGCGCCGCGCCATCCCCCACTAAAAATACCGGCTGCCCCGGATGCGCGCATCCGGCGATCTTTTCTGCCATCTCCTCCAGCGAAAGGGCACAGTCCGGCATCAGGCGCTGGGGGACGCCCTTTTCCAGCGAAAAGAGGGCGCCATAAATCTGCTGGCGGCGGGCATCGAGCGCGGCGCAGCATAGGCCATCCATCGCAAGGCCGGCAAGGTTATAGCCAAGCGAGAGCAGTGTGCTCACCCCGGCAACCGGAAGGCCGAGGGCAAAGCCGAGCGATTTGGCGGTGGCCAGCCCGATGCGCAGCCCGGTGAACGAGCCAGGTCCGGAGGAGACGGCAATCTTATCCACCTGTTCGAGCGGCCCAACCTCACGGCAAAGCTGCTCGATGAGCGGTAGTAGCGTCTGAGAATGGGTGAGGCCGCAGTTGAGAAAATATTCTGCGCGCAGCGTCCCATCCTCCACCAGCGCGCAGGAGGCAGCCTGGGAGGAGGCTTCAATGGCGAGCAGCTTCAAAAGCGATCATCTCCCTCTATGCGGATGCGCCGCCCGGTCTCGGAAAGGGCGGTGAAGGTTACCGAGATATGGGGCATATCAAGCGCAAAGGAGATATTCTCGCTCCACTCGATGGCCAGCACTGTTTCCGGGCGGCTGAGATAGTCATAAAAGCCGATACCGTAGAGCTCCTCCTCGCTGCCGATGCGGTACATATCAAAGTGGCAGAGGCTGAGCCTTCCGCCGGTGTATTCATGAACCAGCGCGAAGGTCGGGCTGGAAACGGTATCGGGAAGGGAAAGCCCTCTCGCCAGCCCGCGGGTAAAGGTGGTCTTGCCTGCGCCGAGCCCGCCAAAGTAGGCGAGCACATCTCCCGCCCGCAGCTTCTGCGCCAGGGCTGCAGCGGCCGCCTCCGTCTCTTCGGCATGGTTAGAAATAATTTCCAGCATGCTGTTTTTCTCCAGTAGTTTTTGATAAAAGTGCTCTTTTTCAGAACAACCCGGTAATCCGGCCGCCGGTTAGATCGATCCGCTCGGCGGCAGGGGATTTGGGGAGGCCGGGCATTGTCATGATATCGCCCGCATAGGCCACCAGAAACCCGGCACCCGCCGAGAGGCGGATATCGCGGATAGAGAGGGTAAAGCCGGTGGGACGCCCGAGCTTTGCGGGATCATCCGAAAGGGAATACTGCGTTTTGGCCACGCAGACCGGCAGCCCGGCAGCGCCCAGCGCCTCAATATCGCGGATGGCCCGCTCCGCCTTGGGTGCATAGGAGACCTCCCTCGCCCCATAGATATTTTGGGCAATGGCGAGAAGCTTCTCCTTAACCGGCAGGGCGGTATCGTAGAGATAGTGGAAATGGTTTTCCTCTTCGCAGGCGGCGACCACCTCTCTGGCCAGGGCAAGCCCGCCCTCGCCGCCGCGCTCGAACACCTCCGAAACGGCGAAGCGCGCGCCGAACGAGCGGCAGCGCCCGGCAAGAAGCTCTATCTCCTCATCGGTATCGGTGGGGAAGCGGTTGATGGCGACCACCACCGGCACGCCATAGCTGCGCATGTTTTCGATATGCGCCTGCAGGTTGCAGAGCCCCTTTTCGAGCGCCTGCCCGTTGGGATTACCACACTCAGCCTTCGATACGCCGCCGTTATATTTGAGCGCGCGCAGCGTGGCGACCAGAACGATGGCCGAGGGGGTGAGCCCGGCGGCCCGGCACTTGATATCCAGGAATTTTTCCGCGCCGAGGTCAGAGCCGAAGCCCGCCTCGGTAACGGTATAGTCCGCAAGCTTTAAGGCCAGGCGGGTGGCGCGCACCGAGTTGCAGCCGTGCGCGATATTGGCAAACGGCCCGCCGTGCACCAGCGCGGGGGTATTTTCCAGCGTCTGCACCAGGTTCGGCTTGATGGCGTCCGCGAGCAGCGCAGCCATCGCCCCGTCGGCCTTGAGGTCGCGGGCATAGACCGGGCCGCCCTGCAGGTTATAGGCCACCAGAATATTGCCCAGGCGCTTTTTGAGGTCGTCCGGATTTTCCGCCAGGCAGAGGATGGCCATTACCTCGCTGGCGACGGTAATCTGGAAGGAGTCCTCGCGCGGCACCCCGTTCAGTTTCCCGCCGAGGCCGACGACCACCCCGCGCAGCGCGCGGTCGTTCATATCCAGGCACCGGCGGAAGAGGATGCGGCGGGTATCGATGCCGAGGGCGTTGCCCTGCTGCAGGTGGTTGTCCAGCATGGCGCACAGAAGGTTGTTCGCGCTGGTGATGGCGTGCATATCACCGGTGAAGTGCAGGTTGATGTCCTCCATCGGCACGACCTGCGCATAGCCGCCGCCGGCCGCGCCGCCCTTGACACCGAACACCGGCCCGAGAGACGGCTCGCGCAGCGCGATAATCGCTTTTTTCTGCAGCTTTTCCAGCGCCTGTCCGAGCCCGACGGTGGTGGTCGTCTTCCCCTCGCCGGCGGGGGTGGGATTGATGGCGGTCACCAGAATGAGCTTGCCATCCGGCCCCTTCTCCAGGCGGGACAGCGCCTCCTCGGAAATTTTGGCCTTGTAGCGGCCATAGGGCTCGATTTCCTCCCCTGAAAGGCCCAGGCGAGCGGCGATTTCGGCAATTGGCTTCATCTGCGCGCCCTGCGCAATCTCAATATCCGACAGCATTCTTTTCTCTCCTTTTAGATTTTTACAAGATGGATGAAAGGATAAAATGGAAAACTTCCCGCCCGCAGGCCGGATGACGGCCGCTGCAGACGGCAGGAAATGTTTCGACTTTTGAGCAGCGCATGAAAGCGCCCGGAAAGGACAGCTTATCCGGCCCGGTTAGAAAACGCATGGCTGATTTGCCTGAAAACATAAAAAAGCACCTTGCGGTTTGCAGAGAATGGTGGTGTAAAAACGCCGGCGCTTTTACACCACCATTATAACATAGAAAATCCCTCTTGTGTGGACTCTTTGACTAAAATTTTAATGGAGACAGAGGGATATGAATAATACTTTAAAGTTTGTGCGGCTTCTTGCATAACCGGGAGAGAAACATTATAATACTAATCAGTACAGGCAAGAGGTCTGAAAAAAGGGGCGGCCCGCTGTCCTTTGACGCAGGGCGCCGGCTTTCGGAGATCCTTTTGCCGGAACCGGGGATTCGGGAAAGGACATAGATGAAAAAGCTGCTGCATGGGATATCGGGTTACCTGCGCCATACGGATATTTTCCTCTATCTGACCTGTATGGCCGTGACGGGGGTGGGTATTGCTGCGCTGTGCGCGCTGGCCAACACCGGCTATATTGATACGGCGCCGGGCATCCCCTTCCGCACGGCGCTGGTTCAGCTGGCGGCCGCCGGCGCAGGGCTGGTGGGTGCGATCATCCTTTCTAAAATAGATTATCATATAATCGGAAAGCTCTGGAAGCTGCATCTGCCGCTGTGCATCCTTCTGGTGCTGCTGACCTTCATTTTCGGAGAAGGGGTAGGGGAGGCGGATGACGTTGCCTGGCTGCGCCTGTTCGGCGGGATGACGCTGCAGCCCACCGAGGTGCTGAAGATCTCCTTTATTATCACCTTCGCCTACCATCTCTGGAAGGTGGGGCCGCACCTCAACGAGCTGCGCCATGTTTTTTTTCTGCTGCTGCATGCGGGCACACTGATTCTTCTGGTACACGAGCAGGGGGATGACGGCACCGCCCTTATCTTTCTGCTGATCTGCGTGAGCATGATGTTTGTTGCCGGCTTCAGCTGGTGGTATATCGCCGCGAGCGGGCTTCTGGTAGCTGCTGCCGCTCCGGTCATCTGGCTGTATGTGATGAATAACGACCAGCGCGGGCGTATCCTCGCGCTTTATACGCAGGGGGAAGCGGCCGCTGCCTATGAGAGCTTTCTTTTCCAGCAGAACCGGGGGCTTATCGCCATCGGGAGCGGGCAGGTGCTCGGCGTCGGGCTCTTTTCAGGGGAACACAGCTATGTACCCGCCATGCGCAATGATTTTATCTTTTCCTTTATCGGGGAGGCGCTCGGCTTTGTCGGCTGCTGCGGCGTGCTGCTGCTGCTGGGCGGTATCTGCATCAAGGTGCTCTGGATAAGCCACCTCGCGCTCGATGATTTCGGCCGCTATATCTGCGTAGGGGTATTCTCGATGCTCTCTTTTCAGATTATCATCAATGTCGGCATGAATCTAAAGCTTCTGCCGGTAGTGGGGGTGACGCTGCCCTTCCTTTCGGCGGGCGGTACCTCGGTGATGGCAGTTTGGCTGGGAATCGGCCTGGTGCTCAGCGTATACATGCATTCGAGGAAAAACCTGTTTCTGGACTGAGCGGGAAAAGAGCCGGTGCTCTTGGTCCCTTCACTGACTGGCTTTGGGATTATTTGACCGGCAAGGAAAGAAGGAAAAAGATGATACAGTTTTGTGCAGGCGCCCTGAAAGCGGAGCTGCGGGAGGGGCTTTATGCCCTTCGCAGCACCTATGATTTTGCCCTTTCGGAGAGGGAGGGCATCTCCCTTTTGGCTCAGCAGTGGGAGCAGCCCGGGATAAAGGTGCGCCTCACGAAGGGGGAGGCGCTCATCTGCTATCAGAACAAATGCCACTTTTTCCGGGGTTTTTCCCTGCTTTTGGAGGCGCTTGAGGCGGGAGAAAGCGAGGCGCTGCTGCAGGAAACGCCGCAGTTTGAGGAGCTCGGCGCAATGTTCGATGTTTCCCAGGGAAACGCCCTTTTAAAGGTCTTTACCGTTAAAAAGCTGCTCGAGCGTATGGCGATGATGGGGATTAACATGCTGATGCTCTATTGTGAGGACAGTTTTACCGTGCCCGAGCAGCCCTATTTTGGTTATATGCGGGGTAGGTATACCGAGGAGGAGCTGCGGGAATGCGACGATTATGCCGACCTGTTCGGCATTGAAATGATTCCCTGCATCCAGACCCTCTCCCACCTTACTGATGTGCTGAAATGGCCGGCCTTTTCTGATATTAAGGAGGATCATGAAACCCTCTTTGTGGGCGGGGAAGAGACCTATACTTTTATTGAACAGCTGATTTCGGCCGCCAGCCGCCCCTTCCGATCCCGGCGCATCCATATCGGGATGGATGAAGCCTGGCATCTGGGACGGGGGCGCTATCTGGATGAGCACGGCATTGTGCCGGGCGAACGGATTATGGCGGAGCACCTGGAGCGGGTGATGGAGATTGTGCGCCGGCTGGGACTCCGGCCGATGATGTGGAGCGACATGTTTCTGCGCCCGTTCGGCCATGGCGATTACTACAGTGAAAAGGCCGAAATTCCCGCCTCGGCGGCCTCGCTGGTGCCGGGGGATGTTTCGCTCATCTACTGGGACTACTACCACCTGGATGAGGGTTTTTATGACCGGTTTATTAAGCGGCACCGTATTTTCGGGGAGCCGGTGTTTGCCGGGGGCATCTGGACCTGGACCGGCTTTGCTCCCAACTGGGGGATGACCTTTGCCTCCACCCATCCCGCCTTAGAAAGCTGCAAAAAAAACGGGATACGGCGGGTGTTTGCGACCGTCTGGGGGGACAACGGCACTGAATGCAGCTTCTGGGCGAACCTGATGGGGCTTTCCCTTTTTGCCGAGCACGGCTATGTCCGGGAATTTGACCAGAAGAAGTTTGAGCGGCGCTTTCGCTTCTGCTGCGGCGGGTGGTATGAGGATTTTTATGCGCTGCGCCTGCTCGATGAAATCCCCGGCTGCGAAAAGGATAACCTGAAACAGGTCAACGCCTCCAAATATCTTTTGTGGCAGGATCCGCTGCTGGGCCTTTTTGATTACCACTGTGAGGGACTGCCGCTGCAGGAGCACTATGCCGCTCTGGCGCAGACCTTTTCCCGGGCGGCAAAGCGGGGCGGCTGTTACCATGAAATGTTCCTCTTTTATTTTCATCTGGCCGATACGCTGGCGATAAAGGCGCAGATAGGCCTTCGCCTGACGAGGGCCTACCGGGAGAAGGACCGCGAGACGCTGCAGGCGCTGGCGCAGGAGCAGCTTCCCGAGCTGCTGCGGCGGGCGCAGGCGCTGCGCCGCTGCCACAAGCGCAACTGGTTTTCCCTCCACAAGGCAATCGGCTGGGAGGTTTTGGATATGCGCTATGGCGCCCTCTTTATCCGCATTCGCTCGGCGATGGAGGAGATAGAGGACTTTCTGGCGGGCCGGCTGGAGAGGCTGGAGGAGCTGGAGGAGCAGCGCCTCTCCTTTAACGGCAAACAGGGCCTGGTTTCCTATGCCAACTGGTATGGCAGAATCGTATCCGCAAGCAGAATAGCCCCGGAGGCTTAGAAGCTGCCCCGCAGGGGCAGGGGATATCTTTATCGGGCAAAACAGCAAAAAGGAGGAAAAAGGATGAACATGCTTTCAGGCGGGAGAACACGGCACTATACTTATAAGATGGTGACGGCAGTCTGCCTCATCGCCAGCGCATGCGCGATTGCGGTGGTCAATGCGGTAATGGCTGCCCGCGTTATACGGGAGGAGTAGAAAAGAAGCTTTACATCCCTGCAGGATTAGTGTAAAATAAACAGGATGGGACCAGTCTTTGGAAAAATTCCGAAAATGACCGTCCCCGAAAGCCGGACAGGCAGAATGGAGCAAACTATGGCTTTAAAGTATAAGCGCGTGCTGCTCAAGCTCTCAGGAGAGGCGCTCGCTGGCAAAAACCGCACGGGAATCGATCATGAGATTGTGGTGAATATCTGCCGGAGCATCAAAGAATGCGTCAGCCTCGGCTGCGAGATGGCGATTGTCGTCGGGGGCGGCAATTTCTGGCGGGGACGCACGAGCGGAGAGATGGACCGCACGCGCGCCGACCACATGGGCATGCTGGCGACCGTTATCAACGCGCTTGCCCTGGCGGATGGGCTGGAGGCCCAGGGCCTTTCGGTGCGGGTGCAGACGGCGATTGACATGCGCCAGATTGCTGAGCCTTATATCCGCGCGCGGGCGGTGCGCCATCTGGAAAAGGGAAGGGTGGTCGTTTTTGGCTGCGGAACGGGCAACCCCTTCTTCTCCACCGATACCACCTCCTCGCTGCGCGCGGCCGAGATTGAGGCGGATGTTATTCTCAAGGCGACGATGGTGGATGGGGTATATGACCGCGACCCGCATGTTTATGCGGATGCGGTACGCTTTAGCGAGGTCTCCTTCACCGAGGTCATCAGTCGGGAGCTGGCGGTAATGGATATGACTGCTTTCGCCATGTGCAAGGATAACAATATCCCCATTCTGGTGTTTTCCCTGCAGCCGCCGGAGAATATCGTCAAAGCGGTGCAGGGCGAGCCGGTCGGCACGCTGATTCATGAGGACTGAAAAGGGGGCAGAGCCCCCGATAAAAGGCTTTCAGTAAGGCAGAAAGGGGCAAAGGGAAAATGAAGGAACAGGTTAAGCTTTTTGAAGGAAAAATGGTGAAAAGAATAGAGGGGCTTAAAGGCGAGCTGGCCTCTATCCGCGTAGGGCGGGCGAACGCTTCGGTGCTCGACAAGGTGAACGTTGATTATTATGGAACGGCGACTCCCATTCAGCAGGTGGCGGCCGTTTCGGTGCAGGAGGGCAAAATCCTGGTGATTCAGCCTTGGGACAAGAGCCTGATCCGCGCGATTGAAAAGGCTATTCAGGCCTCGGATATCGGAATAAATCCCACGAACGACGGTACCGTTTTGCGTCTACAGTTCCCGCCGCTGACCGAGGAGCGCCGCCGCGAGGTGAGCAAGCAGGCCCGCAAATATGGCGAGGAGGCGAAGGTCTCGGTCCGCTCGGTGCGCCGGGATGCCAACGAGAAGTTTAAGCAGATGAAGAAGGCCTCCGAAATCACCGAGGATGATCAGAAGAACGGCGAGGAGCAGATTCAGAAGCTGACCGATAAATACTGCAAGGAAATCGATTCGATTATTGCCGCCAAGGAAAAGGAAATCATGGAGCTTTAAAAGCTTTTGGCGGGTCTGCGCTTTTGGAAAAGATGAGGCGCGGGCCCGCCCGATGCATAAAAAAGCCCGGCGCGGGCCGGGAAGCTGGAGGAGGTCCCGGGATTGGACAAGCAGGAGCTTATCGAACGACTTCGCGGCATCAGCCTGCCACAGCATGTCGGCATCATTATGGATGGGGATGGGCGCTGGGCACGCCAGCGCATGCTTCCGCGCAGCGCCGGCCACCGGGAGGGGGCAGAAACCTTCGGGAAAATCGCCCGTTTTGCCCGGGACTGCGGTATTCCCTATATCACCTTTTATGCTTTTTCTACCGAGAACTGGAAGCGTCCGGCCGATGAGGTCAAACAGCTGATGGATCTTCTGCATAAATTTTTAGGGGATACGTATAAATACAAGGAGGAAAACATCCGCGTCTGTTTTCTGGGGGATCTCACCCGCCTGCGGCCCGACCTGCAGCAGGATATTGAGAGGCTGCGGGAGGAGAGCCGGCAGAACACCGGCATTACGGTGAACATCGCCCTAAACTATGGCGGACGGGATGAGATTGTGCGCGCTGCGCGCGCCCTCTGCCGGCAGGCGGCTGCGGGCACCCTGCGCCCGGAGGAGATCACCGAGGAGCGCCTTTCCGAGGCGCTCGATACGGCGGGAATGCCTGAGTGCGATGTCATCATCCGCCCGAGCGGGGAGCAGCGCCTCTCGAACTTTCTTCTGTGGCAGGCGGCTTATACCGAATTTATCTTTATGGATACCCTCTGGCCGGACTTTACCGAGGAGGATTTCGTGCAGGCCATGCTGGAATATGCGGGGAGAAACCGCCGTTTCGGCGGGGTGCTTTAGGGCCAGAATCCATCCGGGCGGCAGGGAAGGCGGCTGCACCGGTTTAAGAGAGAAGAAAGCAAAAAATGTTTGAGGAGCCGTCCCCGCGGGCGCTGCGGCGTCTGCAAAGGGCGGAGAGTCTGGCAGGCCGTCCGCCAGAGAAGGGACGGCGCTCCCCTTTTTTCATGCGGCAGAAAATCCGGCTGCACGGGGGAGATTAGGGGCTGTGGTCTATATGAAACAACGCGTTATTAGTGCCTGTATCGGGCTGGTTCTTCTGGCAGCGGTGCTTGCTTTTTTTGAAACGCCCGTTTTTAATGCGGCGATCTCGGTTATCGTCATGCTGGCGGTCTATGAGGTGCTGCAGGCGGCAGGCTGCGCCAAAAACCGGGCGCTGCTGGCGGTCAGCTGCCTTTACAGCGGAAGTATTCCCTTTATTCCCTATCTTTTTGCGGCGAAAATATTTCCGCTTGTCAGCTTTTGCTACATAGCGGTGCTTTTTCTTTTTCTGCTCGGCTTTCACAGCGAAATCAGCGCCCTGCAGGTAGGTTTTGTTTTTTTTATCTCCACCATTCTGCCCTTTGCGCTGACGGTCAGCATCTATCTGCGCGACCGGGAGGGTTCGTCGGCGGCCTGTTTTCTTATCCTTTTGGGCCTTATCGGCGCCTGGGTGAGCGATACCGGCGCCTATTTCGCGGGCCGGGCATTTGGCAGGCATCCGCTGGCTCCGCAGGTGAGCCCCAAAAAAACGGTGGAAGGGTCGGTGGGCGGCGTCCTCTGCTGCCTATTGGGCTTTCTGCTGATAGGGGCGGTATACCCCTGGGCCTCGCAGCGCTTTTTCGGCATACAGGCAGAGGTGAATCTGCCGCTGGTACTGTTCATCTCCCCCTTCGTTTCGGTGGCAGGCATGCTCGGCGACCTGACTGCCTCAGTGATCAAGCGGCAAAACGGTGTGAAGGATTATGGAAACATCATGCCCGGGCATGGCGGCGTGATGGATCGGTTTGACAGTGTTTTGTTCACCGTTCCGACCGTTTTCATGTTTGCGCAGTGGCTGACGCTGATTCGCGTCTGACGGCTGCCGGCCATGCAGCGGTATGCAGGAAACAAGTTGCGCAAAAAGGAAGGTCATGAAAAATGGAACCTGTCGGTATTTTAGGCAGCACCGGTTCGATTGGAGCGCAGGCGCTGCGCGTCTGCAGGGCGCTCGGACGCCCGGTGGTGGCGCTCAGCGCCGATAAGAGCACCAAACTTCTGGAGGAGCAGGCGCGCGCCTTTTTGCCCAAAAAGGTCTGCGTAACCAACGAGGAAGCCTTTCGGGATATCCGTGTGCGGCTGCAGGATACCGGTATTCAGCTGCTTTTCGGTATGCAGGGCCTCTGCGAGATTGCCGCCGACCCGGCCTGCGGCATGCCTCTGAACGCCCTGGTGGGCATGGTTGGCCTGCGTCCGACGCTCGCGGCGCTTGAAGCCGGAAAAACGGTGGCGCTCGCCAACAAGGAAACACTGGTGGCGGCCGGGGAGCTGGTGCAGAACACGGCGAAGCAGCATGGCGGCAGCCTGCTCCCGGTGGACAGCGAGCACTCGGCAATATTCCAGTGCCTGCATGGGAATGATAAAAAGGCGATGCGCCGCATTCTGCTGACTGCTTCGGGCGGCCCGTTTTATGGGCAAACGCGCGAGCAGCTGCAGAAGGTGACCCTTTCGCAGGCGCTCTGCCACCCCAACTGGAGCATGGGGAAAAAGATTACGGTGGACTCGGCCACGCTGATGAACAAGGGCCTCGAGCTCATCGAAGCGATGTGGCTTTTCGATGCGGCGCCCTCGCAGATTGAGATTCTCATCCACCGGCAGAGCCTGATGCACTCGGCGGTTGAGTATACGGACGGCAGTATCATTGCCCAGCTTTCCCGGCCGGATATGGCGCTGCCCATTTTGCTGGCGCTCACCTGGCCGGAGCGGGTGGATGCGGGCGTTGTCGCGCCGCTTGACCTTATCCGGGCGGGAACGCTGAGCTTTGCCGCGCCGGATGAAGAGACCTTCGGCTGCCTGCGGCTGGCCAAAAGGGCGGCAGAGGCGGGCGGGCTCGCCCCCTGCATTCTCAATGCGGCCAACGAGGCGGCTGTCGCGCTGTTTTTGGAGGAGAAAATCGGCTTTCTGGAGATTGAGGAGCGGGTGGGTTCTGTGCTGGAGCGCCTGGGCGCTCCAGCCTACCAAACGCTGGAGGAGGTCCTTTCGGCGGCAGAGGAGGCAAAGAGGCTGGTGTTATCCGCCTCTTCGCATTACTAAATGTTAAAAAGGGGCGATAGATTACGCATTGGATTATACAAATTCTGATTGCGCTGCTTGCCTTTGGCCTGATTATCTTTCTGCATGAGCTGGGCCACTTTATTGTGGCAAAGAGCGTGGGGATTACCGTTCATGAGTTTGCGCTGGGAATGGGGCCGAAGCTTTTTTCCTTTCGGCGCGGCGAAACGGTCTATGCGCTGCGGCTTGTTCCCATCGGCGGTTTTGTGATGATGGAGGGGGAGGATGAGGAGAGCAGCGCTGCCGGCTCCTTCGGCCAGAAGAAGGTCTGGCAGCGCATTCTGGTGGTCTCTGCGGGCGCGGCGATGAACATTCTGCTCGGCTTTTTCATTCTTTTGGGGCTGTCGGTCTCGGAGGATGGCCTCTCTTCCACCACCATTGCCCGCTTTTCGGAGGGGGCCGTCAGCTCGCAGATGCTCATGGAGAACGACCGGATTACCCATGTCAACGGCACGCGGGTGCATATCGGCAGCGACCTGATTTTTGAGATGCTGCGCGACAGCGACGGGGTAATTGACTTCACCGTTTTGCGCGATGGGGAGCGGGTGCAGCTGAAGGGGGTTGCCTTTAACAGCGCCAAAGCGGAGGATGGCACCAACCTCATTACCCTTGATTTCAAGGTCTATGCCATCACCAAAACGCCGGGCAATGTGCTGAAATATGCCTGGTACTGGACGACGGGCACCGTTCGGGAGGCCTGGGCTTCACTGCTCGACCTTATTACCGGCAAATATGGGCTCAGCCAGCTCTCCGGGCCGGTCGGTGTCACCAGCGCGATTGGCGAGGCGGCCGGGATGGGGCTCTCGACCGTTTTGAGCCTGCTGGCGCTTATCACCATCAATATCGGTGTTTTTAACCTTCTGCCGGTGCCGGCGCTCGATGGCGGGCGGTTGGTGTTTCTGCTGATTGAGGCGCTCTTCCGCAGGCGGGTGCCGCCCAAATATGAGGCCTATGTGCATGCCGCGGGGCTCATCGCCCTCTTCGGGCTGATGATTGTTGTGACGGTGGGGGACATCGCCCGCCTGTTTTAAAGGGGAGAAAGGAAAGAGCGATGGACAGAAAAGAGACGAGACGGGTAAAAATCGGCGGAGTTACGATTGGCGGCGGTGCGCCGGTCGCCATTCAGTCGATGTTAAACCGCCCGAGCTATGATATAGAGGGCAGCCTCCTGCAGGCGAAGAGCCTGCAGGAGGCCGGGTGCGAAATCGTGCGCGCGGCGGTGCCGGATAAGGCAGCGGTGCAGCTTATTGCAGCGCTCAAAGAGGTGCTCGCCATTCCGGTGGTAGCGGATATCCATTTTGACTACCGGCTGGCCATCGAATCGGTGGCGGCGGGGGCGGATAAAATTCGCATCAACCCTGGCAACATTGGGGAAGAGAGCCGGGTAAAGGCGGTGGTGCAGGCCTGCAAGGCAAGAGAGGTCCCCATCCGGGTCGGCGTCAACTCCGGCTCGCTCGAGAAGGAAATTTTAAAGAAATATGGCGCGCCCACCGCCGCGGCGCTTGCCGAGAGCGCGCTTTTCCATGCTTCGCTCATCGAGCGGTATGACTATGACAACATCGTTTTGGCACTCAAGTCTTCCGATGTGGCGCGCACCATTGAGAGCTGCCGCCTTGCCCGGGAGCGCTGCCGCTACCCGTTTCATCTGGGGGTTACCGAAGCGGGCACCAGGCGCATGGGGCTGATCAAATCGGCAGTCGGCATCGGTTCGCTTCTCTGCGATGGTATTGGCGATACCATCCGCGTTTCGCTCTCCGCCGACCCGGTGGAGGAGATTTTTGCCGCCAGAGATATCCTGCGCGCCTGCGGAATGCGCGGCGGAGTGAACGTCATCTCCTGCCCCTCCTGCGGGCGTACGCGCGTCGCTTTCGTCCCGCTGGCCGAGAAGGTGGAAAAGGCGCTGGCCGGGGTACAGAAGGATATCACCGTTGCGGTGATGGGCTGCGCGGTCAACGGGCCAGGCGAGGCGCGGGAGGCGGATGTCGGCGTCGCCTGCGGGGACGGCTGCGGGCTGCTTTTTAAGAAGGGCGAAATCCTTTATAAGGTGCCGGAGGAGGAGATCCTCCCCGCGCTGTTAAAGCTGATTGAGGAGTGCTGAGCTTTGAGCCCTTTAAAAGGAAGGAAATGGTGGTGTACTTTTGGCAACCCTGGGCGAGCTTTTTGCGGGAGCGGCCATTGAGGGTCTTCCCGAGACGATATTACATACCGAAATCCATGCGCTGGAGGTGGACAAGCCCCGGCGGCTGATGAAAATCGAGGTGGGCGCTCCCGCGCCGCTTGCGAGCGAAACGATTGAGAAGTTTGAACATGCTGCCAAACAGGCGCTGGGGCTGCATGGCTGTGAGGTGGCTCCGGTCTATCCCCCGGAGTCGTTTGATTGTGTGCAGCTGCCTGCGCTCATCTTCGACCTGCGCCGCCGCGGCCTGCCGGTCAACGGCTTTTTTGACAACGCAAAGTATAATCTGGAAGATAATATACTTTCTATCGAGCTTTCGCGCGGCGGCGAGCAGCTGCTGCTGCAGGCGGGCTGTGACCGGGAGATTGCTGCGGAAATCCGCAGGCGGTTTCATAAATCGGTGGAGGTACGTTTTTGCGGCATCACCGAGGTAAAGGCGCAGAGCGAGCTGTATCAGAAAACGGTGGCGGCCCATGTGGTCCCGGTTAGCTTGCCGGCAGCACCCAGGGCCGCATCCGGCGGCGCGGCGGCCGGCTCGCCGCGATCGTCACTTCCCTTTGACTGCTCCGACCTGCCCTTTTTGCCGGATACGGCGCAGGTGGTTCAGGGAAAGCTTATCCGCAATCATCCCATTCCCCTCTCCCAGGTGACTGAGGAGGGGGGCAAATGCGTTGTCTGGGGGGATATTTTCCAGATAGACCGCCGGGAGACGCGCGACGGCAGCAAGGTGATTTTCTCGATCAATATCACCGATTACACCAGCTCGAACACTTTAAAGCTCATTGCCGACAAGCAGAAGGCGCAGCCGCTCGAAGCGCTCAGCGAGGGGATGACCGTGCTTGTCAGCGGCGAGGTGGGATTTGATAAATATGATAAGGAGATTAACATCCGCCCTTATGATATCATAACCGTTCAGAAAATGAAAAAGCAGGATACCGCCCCCAAAAAGCGGGTGGAGCTGCACATGCACTCGAACATGTCCGCGATGGACGGCATGACCCCGGCGGACAGGCTGGTTTCGCGTGCCCACGAATGGGGCCATCCGGCGGTGGCCATTACTGACCACGGCGTAGCGCAGGGCTTTCCCGATGCGATGAACGCCCTGGAATCGATGAAGGATGAAAACTTCAAGGTGATTTATGGCGTTGAGGCCTATTTTGTCAACGACATGATCGGCGCGGTCGAGGGGGAGGAAAACGCGCAGTTTGATGAGCCCATCATCGTCTTCGATCTCGAAACAACCGGGCTTTCGGCGGGCAGCGACCGCATCACCGAAATCGGCGCGGTGCGCCTGGAAAAGGGGGAGATTGTCAGCCGCTTTTCCAGCTTTGTCAACCCCGAGCGGCCGATTCCCCAGAAGATTACCGAGCTCACCGGCATTACCGATGCCATGGTGGCTGATGCGCCGCTGGAAGCCGAGGCGCTCGCCTCGTTTTTTGCCTTCTGCGCCGGCAGCCGGGTGCTGGTGGCGCACAACGCCCCCTTTGACACCGGCTTTATCCGCGCGGCCTGCGGGCGCACAAAGCAGGAATATGCCTTTACGGCGGTGGATACCGTTGCCATTGCGCGCGCCCTTTATCCCGACCTTAAAAACCACAAGCTGGATACGGTGGCCGCCAAATTAAAGCTCGGGGAGTTTAACCACCACCGCGCGGTGGATGATGCCAACATCCTCGCCGAGATTTTCATCCGCTTTCTTGGCACCCTGCGCAGCGACTATGGGATAGAGGAGGTGGGGAAAATCAACGTCGCGCTCGGCGGCGGCGACCCGAAGAAGCTGCCGAGCTACCATGTGATTCTCCTGGCCAAAAACCAGGCGGGGCTGCGCAACCTCTATCAGCTGATTTCCATTTCCCATATTGATTACTACTTTAAGCGCCCGCGCATTCCGAAGAGCGAGCTGGTCCGCCACCGGGAGGGGCTTATCGTCGGCTCGGCCTGCGAGGCGGGCGAGCTGTTCCGCGCGGTACTCGACGGGAAAAACTGGGGAACGCTCTGCGACATCGCCCGTTTTTATGATTATCTCGAAATCCAGCCGATTGCCAACAACGCCTTTTTAATGCGCGAGGGCCGCGTGCCGGATGAGCGGGGGCTGCAGGACTTAAACCGCACCATCGTCCGGCTGGGGGAGAAGCTGGGGCTGCCGGTCTGCGCCACCTGCGATGTGCATTTTCTCGACCCGGGAGATGCGAAGTTCCGCGAGATTTTAATGGCCGGGCAGGGCTTTAAGGATGCCGAGCTGCAGGCCCCGCTCTACCTGCGCACCACTGATGAGATGCTCGAGGAATTTGCCTACCTCGGCGAAAAAAAGGCTTATGAGGTGGTGGTGGAAAACACCAACAAAATTGCCGATATGGTCGAACAGCTGCGCCCCATCCCGAAGGGGACCTTCACCCCGACGATTGATGGGGCGGAGGAGGATCTGCAGCGCATCTGCTGGGCGCGCGCGAAGGAGCTTTACGGCGACCCGCTGCCCGAGATTGTGCGCAGCCGGCTCGACCGCGAGCTCTCCTCCATCATCAAGCATGGCTTTGCGGTGATGTATATCATCGCCCAGAAGCTGGTGAAAAACAGCGAGGAGAACGGCTACCTCGTCGGCTCGCGCGGCTCGGTCGGCTCCTCCTTTGTCGCCATTATGGCGGGCATCTCGGAGGTCAACCCGCTGGCTCCCCACTATATCTGCGAAAAATGCAAGCATTCGGAATTCTTTACTGACGGCAGCGTCGGCTCCGGGTTCGACCTGCCGGAAAAAAACTGCCCCGCATGCGGGGAGCCGATGCGCCGCGACGGGCACGATATCCCCTTCGAGACCTTCCTCGGGTTTGACGGGGACAAGGAGCCGGATATCGATTTAAACTTCTCCGGCGAATATCAGACACAGGCCCATCGCTACACCGAGGAGCTGTTCGGCTCGAGCCATGTCTTCAAGGCGGGCACCATTTCAACCATCGCCCAGAAAACAGCCTATGGCTTTGTGATGAAATACATGGAGGAGCGCGGGCTGGTGCTGCACAAGGCGGAGATTGACCGGCTTTCGATCGGCTGCTCGGGCGTCAAGCGCACCACCGGGCAGCACCCGGGCGGGATGGTGGTCGTGCCGCGGCAGTATGAAATCTATGATTTCTGCCCGGTGCAGCGCCCGGCGGACGACCCCGGCTCGAATGTGACGACCACCCACTTTGATTTCCATTCGATGCACGATACGCTGTTAAAGCTTGATATTCTCGGGCACGATGTGCCGACGCTCTATAAGCATCTTGAGGATATGACCGGTATCCCGGTGCTCTCTGTTTCGATGAGCGACCCGGCAGTCTATTCGCTTTTTACCTCCCCCAGGGCGCTCGGCGTAACGCAGGAGGATATTGACTGCAACACCGGCACCCTCTCGTTGCCCGAGATGGGCACCTCGTTTGTGCGCGGCATGCTGCAGGAGTCGCAGCCGAAAACCTTCAGCGACCTTCTGCAGATTTCCGGCCTCTCGCATGGGATGGACGTTTGGCTGGGCAATGCGCAGGAGCTTATTCACAATAAGGTCTGCACCATCAGCGAGGTAATCGGAACGCGCGACAACATCATGGTCTATCTGCTGCACCACGGGCTTGAGCCGAAGATGGCCTTTAAAATTATGGAGATTACCAGAAAGGGCAACGCGAGCAGGCTTTTGACCGAGGAGCACATCAGCGCCATGAGAGAACACGATGTTCCCCAGTGGTATATTGACAGCTGCTTTAAGATTAAATACATGTTCCCGAAGGCACACGCCGCCGCCTATGTCATCGCTGCCATCCGCCTCGGATGGTACAAGGTGTATGAGCCGCTCGCCTACTATGCCGCCTTTTTCACCGTACGCGGCGGCGATTTTGATGCGCAGGCCGCCATCATGGGCCGCGACGAGGTGCGCCGCAAGGCGGGAAACCTCAAGCAGAAGGGCAATGAGCGCAGCGTCAAGGAAGAGGATCAGTATCAGACGCTGCTTGTTATCAACGAGATGCTCGCACGCGGGTTTTCCTTTCTGCCGGTCGACCTCTACCGGTCAGATGCGACCCGCTATCTTCTGGAGGAGGGGAAAATCCGCCTGCCCTTTACCTCCTTAAAGGGCCTCGGCGAGGCGGCGGCCCGCCAGCTGCAGGAGGCGGGGAAGGCGGGGGAATATATATCGGTAGAGGATATCTCTGCCCGCGCGGGCGTTTCCAAGGCGGTTATCGAAACGCTGCGGGAGATTGGCGCGCTCGTCTCCCTTCCCGAATCCAGCCAGATTACCCTGTTTTAAAAAAATCCCGGCAGCCGGGATCTCCAAAGGCTGCCGGGATTTTCCGGCTTTATATGAAAGAAATTCCGGGCTTTCGGAGGCGGTGCGGATGAGTAAATATATGGCCTTGTGGGAAGCCACCAAAAAAGCGGGGAAGAGAGCCTCTGCCTTCGCTTTGAGCAGATCGGGGAGATAGCGGGGTCCCGCTCGATCACTCCTTTTTAAAAGATAAAAAGGAGCTCACCGTCTATGGCTATGAGCTACAAAAGTCGACGAAGGAGCAGACGGTGCTCTTTCACCGGATAAAATAAGAGGAGGGAAAGAGATGAGGGAAAGCGAAAGAAGCGTCATTCATATCTTTGGCGCCTCCGGCTCGGGGATGACGACGTTGGCGCGCTATATCTGTCAGAATCTCGCCTACACGCCGCTCGATTCAGACGATTATTTCTGGCTGCCCACCGACCCGCCGTTCACCGAAAAGCGGGAGGCGGCAGAGCGGGTTCGGCTGATGCGCGCAGACATCCTGAGGGCCGAAAAAGCGGTTGTTTCCGGCTCGCTGGCCGGCTGGGGAGATGCGCTCATCCCCTGTTTTACCCTCTGCATTCGGCTGGTGACAGAAACCGGGGTGCGCATTGAACGGCTCCGGCGGCGGGAGCGGGAGCGCTTCGGCGCGCGCATTGAGCCGGGCGGGATATAGAAGAGGCCCATCAGGAATTTCTCCGCTGGGCCGCCGCCTACGATACGGGCGATGAGAAGATACGCAGCAAAAAGAACCACGACCAGTGGCAGAAACAGCTTTCCTGCCCGCTGCCGGTGCTGGATGGCACGCAGCCGCTCTCCGAGAATCTGCAGCGGGTAAAGGAAGCACTGAACGGCTGAGCTTTTTGCCGCTTTTTTCGAGGCTATTGACAGCAGATGATTTCATGTGGTAATATAGTAGCACATTAAAGCAAAAGGAAAAGCGGCACTTTTTGTGAAAACGCCGGCGGACAGATTGAGGGCGGGGAGAGCTGGACGCCGCTGGTGCCGCTTTTGGCCCGTGAAGACGGGTTTACCACAGAGCTTATGGGAAATTCGATAACGACCTTTATTCTGCAGCCGGTCCTTTTTGAGGATGCCGCGCTTTCAGAAAGCTTCTCCCCGGAGGATTATGCTGAAAAATAACCGATAAAGAGGATTCAGGCTCTCCTTTCTGCGCCGCCCTGCGCAGGAAAGAGGGCATTTGGGAGGTTTTTTATGGAACGCACGGACAGGCTGACCCCCGCTTCAGCCCGGGATCTGCTCTATGAGGAATGCGAGGCGCTGCGCGGGGTGCAGAGCCGGCTATGCACCCTCTATGCCGGGAACGGCTTTCGCGAGGTGATGACCCCTTCGATTGAATACAGCGGCGTTTTTTCGGCGGATGCCGCCGTTTCCCAGCGGATGGTGCGGCTGATGGATGGCGGCGGGCGGCTCTGCTGCCTGCGCCCGGACTGCACGCTGCCTATTGCCCGGCTCTGTGGAACCCGGCTGAAAAATGCCCCGCTGCCCATCCGGCTTTATTACAGCCAGCAGGTTTATTCCGTTGCGCGGGAGCATTCCGGCAAGGAGGCGGAGTTTTCCCAGGTGGGGGTTGAGCTTATCGGGGAAAGGGGGATGACGGCAGATGTCGAAATCCTCTCGCTCGCCTCCCAGAGCCTGCGCGCGCTGGGAAATGGCTACCGGCTGGAAATCTGCCACATCGGTTTCTTCCGTTCGCTGATGGGGGCGCTTTCGGCGGAGGAGACGGTGAAGGAGCAGGCGCGTGCGCTCATCGAGCAGAAAAGCTATGCCCAGCTCTCCGACCTGCTTTCCCCCTTTTTGGAGCAGCCGGCCGCCCGCGCGCTCTGCGCGCTGCCCCGGCTGTTCGGCGCGAAGGATGTGCTCGCGCGTGCGCGCGCGCTGCAGCCGGAAAAAGAGGGGATAAAGGCGCTCGACTATTTGGAGGAGCTGCTCGAAAAGCTGAGAGAGGCGGGGCTTCATGAAAATGTCGCCATCGATTTGGGGCTCATTAACGATGCCGATTACTACACTGGCGTTATCTTTCGCGGATATATGGAGGGCTCGGGGGAGGCGGTGCTCTCGGGCGGGCGCTATGACCGGCTGCTCGGGCGCTTCGGAAGGGATCTTCCCGCGACCGGCTTTGGCGTCAACGCCTCGCTCGTCAGCCGCGGACTTACCGGCGGCGGGGAGCAGCAGGGGGAGGGGCTGACCCTCGCGCTCACCAAAGGCCGGCTGGAAAAGAAAACCGCCCAGCTGCTTTCTGCCCTCGGCTACGACTGCTCGGCGCTCGAGGAGAAGGGGCGGCGGTTGGTGCTGCCGCTGGGGGAGAGCGGCATCCGGGTCATTCTGGCGAAGGCGGCGGATGTCATTACCTATGTGGAAAACGGGGTGGCGGATATCGGGATTGTCGGCAAGGACACCATTATGGAAAACGGCGGCAGCTTTTATGAGGTTTTGGACCTTGGCTTCGGGCGCTGCCGGTTTGCCCTGGCGGCCAAAAGCCGCGAAGCGGTCTTCGGCGGCTACCGCGCCCAGCGGATTGCTTCGAAATATCCGCATGTCGCCCTCGATTATTTTGAAAGCCTGGGGCTGGATGTCAACATCGTTAAAATCGAAGGGTCGGTCGAGCTGGCACCGCTCATCGGCCTGTGCGATGGGATTGTAGATATTGTGGAGACCGGGTCGACGCTCCGGGAGAACGGGCTCTCAGTGATAGAGGAGATTGCCCCCGTTTCCGCCCGGATGATTGTCAACACCGCCTCGATGAAGCTGCGCCAGCAGCCGGTTGAGCGGCTGATTTCTCAGATGGAAGGCTACCTGCAGGAGCAGGCGGAGCGGCCGGAGAAATGAGCAGGGATTTTGGGCGGCCGATTAAAAGGGCTCTGCAGAAGCGTGCCCAAAACTTTCGGCCTTAAACGGCAGGCAGAAAAAGGAAACGACAGAAAAGGGGAGAAATATTGATGATACAAAAGGTCATGGCCGACGGGTCGGCGGAAAAGGAACTGCTTTCCTCGCTGCGGGAGCGCAGCGAGGAAACCGACCACAGGGTGAGCGAAACGGTGCGCGCCATTATTGATGAGGTGCGCGCCCGGGGGGATGCGGCGCTGAAGGACTATGCCGAACGCTTTGACGGCAGCAGCCCTGAGCGCCTCGAGGTAAGCCGGGAGGAGATAAACGATGCGCTGACCTCTGCGGACCCGAAGCTGGTGCAGGCGCTTTTAAATGCGCAGGAGAAGATAGCCACTTTCCACCAGCGCCAGAAGCGGGAGGCCTTTGTCGACCTGCAGGCGGACGGGGTGATTCTCGGCCAGCGGCTGCGGGGGCTCGACCGGGTCGGGCTGTATGTCCCGGGTGGGACGGCGGCCTACCCCTCTACTGTTTTGATGAATGCCATACCGGCCAAAATTGCAGGGGTGCGCGAGCTTATCATGGTCACCCCGCCCCAGAACGGACAGGCCAATCCGGATATTCTGCTTGCCGCGGCGATTGCCGGGGTGGACCGGGTGTTCCTCTGCGGCGGCGCGCAGGCGGTCGCTGCGCTCTGCTATGGAACCGGGACGATTCCGCGGGTTGATAAGATTGTAGGCCCGGGCAATATCTATGTGGCGACGGCTAAAAAGCTTCTCTATGGCGTGGTGGATATCGACATGATTGCCGGGCCGAGCGAGATTCTGGTGATGGCGGACGGGACAGCCAACCCCCGCTATGTGGCCGCCGACCTGCTCTCTCAGGCGGAGCACGACCGGATGGCCAGCGCCATTCTGCTGACCGACTCGGAAAAGATGGCCGATGCGGTTATAGAGGAGCTGGAAAAACAGACGGCGCTTCTCTCCCGCCGGGAGATTATCGAGCAGTCGTTAAAGGACTGGGGGGCGGTGATCGTCTGCCGGGACAGGACGCAGATGGTGGAGCTTGCCAACCGGGTCGCTCCCGAGCACCTGGAGGTCTGCTGCGAAAACCCGCTGGAATATGTGGGAAGGCTCGACAACGCCGGCAGCATATTCCTCGGGAATTTTGCTCCCGAGCCGCTCGGCGACTACTATGCCGGGCCGAACCATGTACTCCCCACGAGCGGAACGGCGCGCTTTTTCTCCCCCCTCTCGGTTGACAGCTTTATTAAGCGCTCGAGCTTTATCTACTATACCCGCGAGGCGCTCTCGGGCGCCCGGGAGGATATCGAGCTGCTTGCGCGCACCGAAGGGCTGACGGCGCATGCGAGCGCGGTCTCCATCCGCTTTGAAAAGGAATGAACGGAGGAAAACAGATGTATACGCTGCCGCGAAAGGTGCTCTCCCTCACCCCCTATGCGCCCATCACCGGGGAGATGAGCATCCGCATGGACGCCAACGAGAGCTGCTTTCCGCTTCCCGAGGCGCTGCACCAAAGGGTGCTGCAGCGCCTCTCACAGGTGGAGCTGCGCCGCTATCCGGACCCCTATGCGGCCGAGTGCTGCCGGCTGGCCGCCCGGCTCTATGGGGTAAGGGAGAGCCGGCTGGTCGCCGGGAGCGGGCTGGATGAAATTTTGAGCCTACTAAGCTACACCCTGCTCGAAAAGGGGGCGAAGGCCGCCTTCTTCGAGACGGATTTTTCGATGTATGCCTTTTATGATGCGCTCGCCGAGCTGACGCCGGTGCCGCTTGAAAAGCGGGAGGACCTGACAATCGATGTGGATGCGGTGCTGGAAAAAATAAACCGCGAGGGGGTGCAGATGCTCGTTTTCTCCAACCCCTGCAACCCCACCTCGCTGCTTTTGGGGCACGAGGAGGTCGAGCGGCTGGTGAAGGGCACCCCGGCGCTGGTGGTGGTGGATGAGGCCTACATGGAATTTTCTGAGGATTCGGTCATCGGCCTTACCGAGTGCTGCCAGAACCTTCTGGTGCTGCGCACCTGCTCGAAGGCGGGGGGGCTTGCGGGCGCGCGGCTCGGCTTTGCCATCGGCAGTGAAGCGCTGATACTCGCCCTCAAGGCGGTCAAATCCCCCTACAATGTGAATGCGCTGACTCAGGCGGCGGCCGCTGCCATTCTGGAAGACCCGCAATATATCCGGCACTCGGCGCGGGAGATGGCGGGCTATGCCAAAGCGCTGGAAAAAGATATCCGCCGGCTGGCCGGGGAATTTCCGGTGCAGATTGGCAGGGTCTATGAGACACACACCAACTTTGTCTATTTTGAGTTGCCCCGTGCGGCCGAGGTAGCTTCCCGGCTGGCAGAGAAGGGGATAGCGGTGCGCAGGATAAGGGGGCATCTGCGCGTCAGCACCGGGCTGCCGGAGGAGAATGCCCTTTTCCTCGGCGCGCTGCGGGAGATCCTTAGCAGCCTTTAAAAAGCGCGGGGCGGCCGGAAGGGGGAGCGGGCTTTCGTTTTTTCGGAGCCGCGCCCTTTTTGACGGACCCATTTCAGCGGGAGGAGAGGAAAAAATTGCGGGAAGCAGTTCTGACGCGCAAAACGCGCGAAACGGATATCACCCTGTCCCTTACTCTTGACGGGGAGGGGAAGGGCAGCATTTCAACCGGCATCGGCTTTTTTGACCATATGCTGACGGCGCTGACGGTACACGCCGGGCTCGATCTCGACATCCGGGCAAAGGGGGATCTGCAGGTCGACTGCCACCATACGGTGGAGGATACCGGCATCCTGCTCGGGCAGGCATTTCGGGAGGCGCTCGGAGACCGGGCGGGCATTGCCCGCTACGGCATGAGCCAGATTCCGATGGATGAGGCGCTCGGCGTCTGTACCCTGGATATCAGCGGGCGGCCGTTTCTGCGCTTTGACTGCGCCTTTTCGAGCGAGCGCATCGGAACGATGGATACGCAGATGGCGGTAGAGTTTTTCCGGGCGCTTTCGATGAATGCGGGCTTTACGCTGCACCTCTGCTGCCCCTATGGCGAAAACGACCACCACAAGATGGAGGCGCTCTTTAAAGCGCTGGCCCATGCGCTCAGGCAGGCCATCCGGCAGACGGGGGAAAAGGCGCCGCTCAGCTCCAAGGGGGTGCTCGCATGATTGCGGTGGTGGACTATGGAGCGGGCAACCTCTTTAGCCTCTGCAATTCATTGAGCTATCTGCAGCTGCCCTATACTCTCGTATCCAGGCCGGAGCAGCTGGATGAGGCGGACAGCATCATCCTGCCGGGGGTGGGGGCATTTCGCGATGCGATGGAGAAGCTGCTTTCGGCGGGGCTTTGCGAGCCGCTGCGCCGGCAGGCGGAAAAAAAGCCGCTGCTCGGCATCTGCCTCGGCATGCAGCTGCTTTTTGAAGAAGGCACCGAGTTTGGGAAAACGCAGGGGCTGGGACTCATTCCCGGCAGGGTGGTGAAAATAGAGGCGCCCGGCCTGCGAGTTCCGCACATAGGCTGGAATGAGACGCACAGGGGTGTTCCCTGCCCGCTCACCGAGGGGCTGCGGGAGGGGGAATATTTTTACTTTGTCCATTCCTACCGGGCCGAGACGGAGCAGAGATATATCGCCCTCTCTACCGAATATGGGGAAAAAATCCCGGCGCTGGTGAGCAGCGGCAGCGTCTATGGCGCGCAGTTTCATCCGGAAAAGAGCTCGGCGGCCGGGCTGCAGATTCTGAAAAGCTTTGGAGGGCTGAAAAAATGATTCTTCTTCCCGCAATCGATTTAAAGGAGGGCCGCTGTGTGCGGCTCTATCAGGGAGATTTTCAGACGGCGCAGGAGGTGGCCGCTTCCCCGCTGGAGGCGGCGAGGGCCTTTTTGCGCGCCGGGGCGAAATGGCTGCACCTGGTGGATTTGGACGGGGCGAAGAGCCGGCGGCCGGTGAACCGGAAAACCATTTTGGAGATAGCAAAGAGCACCGGCCTGCAGGTAGAGGTGGGCGGCGGCATCCGGGATATGCAGACGGTGGAGGACTATCTGCAGTGCGGGATTGCGCGGGTGATTCTCGGCTCGGCCGCCCTCTCGGACCCGGAGCTCGTCCGGCAGGCGGCGGCCCGCTACGGCGGGCGCATAGCGGTCGGTATTGATGCGCGCGGCGGCCGCGTGGCGGCCGACGGGTGGCTGCACACCTCCGAAACCGGCTTTATCGAGCTTGCGGGGGCGATGGAGCAGGCGGGTATACAGACGATTATCTATACCGACATCGGGCGGGACGGCACGCTGCAGGGGCCGAATCTTGCGGAGCTGGCGGCACTGAAAAGCTCGGTCGGCTGCCGGATTATCGCCTCGGGCGGCGTTCGGGACCTTGCGGATATCAAGGCGCTGGCGGCGCTGGGGATGGACGGCGCCATCTGCGGAAAATCGCTCTATGAGGGGACGCTGCCGCTCTCCGAGGCGCTGGCGTTTTTAGAAGAGGAGGAGAAGAATGCTAGCTAAGCGGATTATCCCCTGCCTGGATGTGCGGGATGGGCGGGTGGTAAAGGGAATTAACTTTGTCGGCATCCGCGAGGTGGGCGACCCGGTGGAGTGCGCCATCAGCTATGACCGGCAGGGGGCAGATGAGATCACCTTTCTGGACATTACCGCCACCCACGAGGGCCGGGGGACGATGCTGGATGTTGTGCGCCGCACGGCGCGCAGTGTCTTCGTACCGCTGACAGTTGGCGGCGGGATACGGGAGATTGACGATTTTCGCGACCTGCTGCGGGCGGGGGCGGATAAGGTGAGCGTCAACTCTGCGGCGGTGCATACCCCCGAGCTCATCTCTCGGGCGGCCGACCGGTTCGGCAGCCAGTGCGTGGTGGTGGCCATTGATGCGCGCCGCGTCGCGGACGGGAGCTTTCATGTGGTGATAAACGGCGGGCGGATAGATACCGGACTTTGCGCGCTTGACTGGGCGCAGAGGGTCTGCGCGCTCGGCGCAGGCGAAATTCTGCTCACCTCGATGGATTATGACGGGACCAAACAGGGATTTGATATCGAGCTGACCGGAAAGGTCTGCTCGCGGGTCTCTGTTCCGGTCATCGCCTCGGGCGGCTGCGGAACGCTCGGGCATTTTTCCGAGGTTTTTCAGAGGACAGAGGCCTCGGCGGCGCTGGCGGCCTCGCTTTTCCACTACCGGGAGCTGACGGTGGGGCAGGTAAAGGAGCATCTGCAAGGCTGCGGCATTCCGGTGCGCCCGGCGCAGGAGGCGAAGAGATGAAGCAGCTGGAAAAAGAGCTGGAGAGCTATTTTGAAAAGGGGGAGCTGGTTCCCTGCATTGTGCAGGAGGAAAAAAGCGGCGAGGTGCTCATGCTCGCCTACATGAACCGCGAGAGCCTGCGCCGGACGATAGAAACCGGCTACACCTGGTTTTATTCCCGCTCGCGGCGCGAGCTCTGGAACAAGGGGGCGACCTCGGGACATCTGCAGCGGGTGGTGCGCCTTTTTGGCGACTGCGACCGGGATACGCTTTTAGCCATCGTCGAGCAGACGGGGCCCGCCTGCCACACCGGCAGCCACAGCTGCTTTTTTAACCCTGTCGCAGAGGACTAGGCGGCGGGGCCATAGCGCACCCGGGGCCCGCAACGGGCCAAAAGGCGTTTTTTCATAAACGGTGGGGCGGTTTTGCCCCATACCGCGGCTTTTAAGGAAGGGGATAAAAAATGCAGAGCGTTATCAGAGAGCTCTATGAGGTGGTTTTGCAGCGCAGGGAAAACCGGCAGGAGGGCTCTTACACCGCCTACCTGTTTGATAAGGGGCTGGATAAGATTTTAAAGAAGTGCGGCGAGGAGTGCGCGGAGGTGCTCATCGCCGCCAAAAACGGGCTGCAGGAGGAGACAGTCGGCGAAATCTGCGATCTGTGCTATCACCTGCTGGTGCTGATGGCTGAGCAGGATATTCCGCTCGATAAAGTGGAGGAGGAACTATGCCGCCGCCGAGAAAAAATCGGCAATCTGAAAAAGATGCACGAGACCGACCGGCTCAGTTGAGACCGGCTGCGGCGGGTAAAAGAAAGGGGAATTTTGAATGGAAAGGGAGAAGCTGCTGCATTATCTGGCGCCCTGTTCTTTTCTCTGCTATACCTGCCTGGCGCTGCGCGACGGCGCATTTTCCGAGTGCGCGCCGCGGCTTTTGGCCTACAGCGAGGACGTCTGCGAGTTTCTGACGGAAAGCTTCCGACTGCCGCCCGGAGAGCAAAAAGAGCAGGAGGCGTTTTTTGATGCCTTTTATGGCACTCTCGGCCAGCTGAGCGGGGGCGGCTGCCATGGCTGCCGCAGCGATGCCGCCCTCAAAAGAGGCTGCCTTTCGGGCTGCGGCATTTCGGATTGTGTCAGAGAGCGGGAGATAGATTTCTGCGCACAGTGCGAAGAATTTCCCTGCCGGAAGGCGGAGGAGTTTTTCGGAAAGGACCCCCCCGCCTGCTCCGGAGCTGGCAGGAGGGTAGCCGGAGAATCCGGGGGATGGACGCCGGGCGCTATTTTGAAGAGATGAAAAACGTCTCCCACTATGTCGATTATAAAAAGCAGAGATAGGGCGCGGGGTATTTTGCTGCCTTCTCCGCCTTTTCAGAAACAGCAGCACCGCAGCAGCCCTTTTTTGGCCGCTGCGGTGCTGTCATATTCCGGTAAAGCCTTCCCTGTTTTGAAAGAATATTGAGGCAAAGGGCCGCCCCTGCGGGGTTGAAAGGATTGCAACGAACGCGCCATTGAACGGCATTCCGGGGGATGATAGGATATAGGTAAAATAAACGGCGAAGGAGAAACAGCAATGCTTTATTTGGCGGAAAACCTGAAAAAGTACCGGACCTTAAAAAATCTAACCCAGGAGGATATTGCCGAATATCTGAACATTACCCCGCAGAGCGTTTCCAAATGGGAGCGGGGGGAATGCTATCCGGATATCACCTTTCTGCCCGCTCTGGCCAACATATTGGAAACGAGCGTCGATCTGCTGATCGGTATGGATACCATTCGTGCGGAGCAGACGCGCTATCATATCCACCAGACTGCGAACGAGTTTCAAAAAAAGGGGCAGTATCAGCAGGCGGAAAAGGTCTATCGGGATGCGCTGCTCATCTATCCCAATAAGCCCGGCATGATTCTGGGGTTAGCGGGCGCGCTGGCCCTGCAGGGGAAATCGCGGGAGGCGGTAGAGCTCATCGAGCGGGGGCTTCCGCT
Organism: Provencibacterium sp.; assembly: GCA_022792175.1. Taxonomy (GTDB): domain Bacteria; phylum Bacillota; class Clostridia; order Oscillospirales; family Ruminococcaceae; genus Harryflintia. The sequence goes on along the minus strand of JAAWAN010000013.1, from coordinate 57,143 downwards.
TTCTGTCAACGAGAAACAGAAGGCAACCATGCGCGCCGTGCTCTGCTTTTTATATTTAAAATGCGGGAGAGGCGAAGAGGCAAATGCGCTGGCCTCTACACTTGCGCACACGAGGGAGAGCCGGGAGGTGATACAGCCGCTGATTGCAAAAGGGATGGAGGAAAACGACATCGACCAAAACATCAAACATATTCTGCTGGGGGATGGGAAGGAGCTCTGGTAAACCCTTTTCAGAGAAACACTGTTTCCGGCCTGCAGGAACCGGAAAAAAGGGTGGTTTCGCGCCAAAAGGCGCGAAATTCGGGGCGAGGTCTTGCCCCTGAAAGCGCTTTTTTAAAAGGGTGCGCTGCAAAAGAAGGTTTTGCAACGCACCCTTTTAAACGCCGATTTTCATATCCCCCAGGTGTACCCAGCCGATTTTGCGCAGCAGCCGGTCGAACAGCAGCGTCAGAATGGAAGGAGCGACAAAGTGCAGCAGGATAACCTCAAGCAGCAGGAGAAGAAACGGGGTATCCGCCATTGAGGCGAAGGTGCCGAACTGCCCGACCAGCCCGGAGGTACCCATCCCGGCGCCGGTAGGGGTGTTGGTCATTTTCAGCAGGCAGGTGGAAACCGGGCCGAGCACCGCTCCCGCCAGTGTCGGCGCAATCCAGATGGCGGGGCGGCGCATGATGTTTGAAAACTGCAGCATCGAGGTGCCGATTCCCTGCGAGATGAGCCCGCCGAACCCGTTTTCCCGGTAACTGGCAACGGCGAAGCCCACCATCTGCGCGCAGCAGCCGACCGTCGCCGCTCCGGCGGCCAGCCCGTCGAGTCCCATCATAATGCACAGAGCAGCCGAGGAGATGGGTGCGGTGAGCGCCAGGCCTACGAGCACCGAAACGAGAATGCCCATCGGAAAGGGACTGAGCTCTGTGGCAGTGTTGATAAGCTCGCCGAAGGCCTGCATGAAGGCGTTGATATATGGCCCCACCCAGAGCCCGGCAAGCCCGCCGGAAACGATGGTGACCATCGGCGAGAGAACGATATCCACCCCCGTTTTGCCGGCTACCAGCCGGCCGATTTCCGCGCCGACCAGCGCCGCCACATAAGCGCCGACCGGCCCGCCCGCCTGATAGCCGATAGCCCCCGCGACGACACAGGAGAAGATGACCAGCGGCTTTGATCCCAGCCCATAGGCGATGGCGCCGCCGATGGCCGCGCCGACCACCGGCGAGGAGGCAGCCACTACCTCGCAAAGCGGCGACAGAAAGGAGAGGGGCGGCAGCTTGCCGAGCTGCGAAAGAATCAGTCCGATAATCAGTGAGGAGAACAGGCCGAGCGCCATGGCGCTCATGGCATCCACAAAATAACGCTTTAACAGCCGTTTGCCGGTCTCCCAGGTGAGCAGTTGTTTCGCTTTTTCCAAAGCCGAAACACCCCCTTCATAAAATTGCCATCATTTTATCATAGACATGAAACGTCTATGATAAAATTGGCCATACCCGATAGGGCGGCCGAATAAATCGGCTTAAAATAGTCGCTCTGCGGCTATTTTATCACAAATATTCGGCGGATAAAATCCGCACATTCACGAAATATCATTGACATGCAGAAGGGTTTTTGTCAGGCGCGGTGTTTTGAAATGGCCCCGAAAAATTAGATAAGGTAATATAGGGAAGAATCCTTCAATCAGCTGAAAGGCCTTGCAGTCTGTGAAGAGCGGGCAGCGGCCGGGAAATTTTATGGCTGACTGTTGAAAGATACAGGCTTTCATGAATACTATCTGTTCAGCAGTCCGGGATTTAGTTTTGAAATACTAAATATATTTAATTTGTTTATTTATACTAATAGGTGAAATCTCTGCCCGCAAAGGGCGCGTGTCTTTGCTTTGCGCTTCATAGTTCGGACACAAATTATAGAAGGTTTGTTTTGAAATTTTATATTGACTATTGGTCAGTCAAATGTTATACTAAGCAGCAGAGAGGGGAGGAGAGAGGATGCGGATTACTAAAAAGCCGGTGGAGCGCCGTGCAGAGATTGTCGATGCGGCGCGCGAGCTGTTTGCCATACAGGGATTTGTGAAGACCACCGTCAACGATATTGCGCAACACATCGGAATCGCGAAGGGCCTGTTTTATTACTATTTTAAGAACAAGGATGAGGTCATGGCGGCGGTGATTGACGATTATGTCAGCCTGACCGCGCAGAAGGTGCACCGCATCGCAGGCGGAGAGGAGGACTTTCTCACCCGGCTGACCGAAATCGTCTTCACCATTATCGATATGAGCAGCGATGCCGAAACGGTGTTTGCCGAGCTCAAAAAGGCCGACCGGTATATGTTTCATCAGAGCATTCTCGAGCATGCCTATCAAAGCTTTTCCGGCAGCCTGAGGGATATGATTAACGAGGGGGTGGAGCAGGGGATTATCCGCTGCCAAAACCCGCTGTTGACCTGTGAAATCCTCTTCTATGGCTTTGGAATGACCGATTTTACCCACATGGAGAAAAAGCAGATTGTGCAGGTCATTCAGGAGGCGCTCTGCATTTCCGGGTAGACGTTAAATTGTTTCTTTCGCAGCTCCGGGCGGCAAGGCCCTACGGGAGAAGCAATTTATTTTGGAAGTAAACTGACTAATGGTTAGTCAACAATCTTTTTTCTCACAGGAAGCGTTTTTATCAAAAAATGACTGTTGGTCAGTCAAATATAGTTCGCCGGCCGTACGTCCGGTATCCTGCAGCAGGAAGGGAGGGCGATATGCTTGAAAAACCATTTTAAAAATTGGCGGATAGAAAGGGCGCGGAGCGCCACAGACAGTGGAAGAGCTCCGGTGAAAAAAGAGAGAAAGGGGGAGAAAGCGGTATGCTGGAAAAATTCGCACGGCTGCTGACAAGGCGCTATGGTGTCGTTCTGATGGTGGCGGTGCTACTGCTTATCCCGAGCGCCATCGGGGCAATCGGCACCCGCGTGAATTATGATATTCTCTCTTATCTGCCGCAGGATATGGATTCGAGCAAAGGAGAGAAGGTGCTGGAGGATACCTTCCACAACGCCGCCACTACCATGCTGGTCATAGAAGGGATGCCGGACAGGTATACTGCTGATCTGCGGGAGAAGATTGAAGAGGTAGAAGGGGTCAGCTCGGCCCTCTGGATTGACCAGATGCTGGATCTCAGCGTTCCCAAGGAGATTCTGCCGGAGGATATTAAAGATATCTTCTACAGCGAAGAGTCCACCATGATGATTATCCAGTATGACCTGCCCGGCGCTTCACAGGAGACGATGCGGGCGATTGATGAAATCCGCGCGCTCTGCAACGAGCAGTGCTTTTTGAGCGGCTTTTCGGTGATTGTCCGCGACACCTGCGCGCTCTCCGACCGGGAGATGCCCATTTATGTGATTGTGGCGGTCATCCTTTCGATGCTGGCCATGGCGGTGACGACCGAGGCCTGGGTGCTTCCGGTGGTGCTGATTCTGGGCATCGGGCTGGCGGTTGCCTTTAACCTCGGAACCAACATCTTTTTAGGGGAGATTTCCTATGTAACCAAAGCAATCGCCGCCATTCTGCAGCTGGGCGTTACGATGGACTACTCGATCTTTCTTATCAACCGCTATATCGAGGAGAAGCCGAAGTTTGCCGACCGGCGGGATGCGATGGCCAGCGCGATTGTCAGTGCCTTTATCTCCCTTTCCGGCAGCTCGATGACTACCATCGCCGGATTCCTAGCGCTCTGCTTCATGCGCCTGCTGCTCGGGCGGGATATCGGCATCGTCATGGCCAAGGGGGTTGTGCTCGGCGTTTTAACGGTGGTCATGATTCTTCCGGCGCTGGTGCTGCAGTTTGATAAGCCGATGCAGAAATTCCGCCACCGTTCGATAATTCCGGATTTTACCCGGATGAACCGCTTTATCATTCGGCACTATAAAACCTTTGTGGTGCTTTTCCTGCTTCTGCTGGCTCCGGCCTACTATGCGCAGAGCCATGTTGCCCAGTATTATAACCTGGCAGACAGCCTGCCGGATACGCTGCCTTCCATGATTGCGCTCGACAAGATGAAGACCCAGTTTAATATGGCCTCCACCCACTTTATCATTGTCAGCGACGAGCTGCCTGCCTACCAGCAGAGCGAGATGCTCGAAAAGATCGAGGCGGTCGACGGCATCGAGTCGGTCATCGGCTACAATAAATTTGTCGGCCCAGCCATTCCAGATGAATTTATCCCCCAGGAAATCAAGGATATCTGCAAAAAAGATGGCAAGCAGATGATTATGGTCAACTCTGCCTATAAACCGGCGCTCGATGAGGAAAACGCCCAGATTGATGCGCTGACTGCCATCATAAAATCCTATGACCCGCAGGCGATGATTACCGGCGAAGGGGCGATGACCAAGGACCTTATCGAAACGGCGACTACCGATTTTCAGGTGACCAACGCCATTTCGATTGCGGCCATTCTGCTGATTGTCGGTCTGTGCTTTCATTCGGTATCGGTGCCGATTATTCTGGTGGCGGCCATCGAGCTTTCCATCTTCATCAATGTGGGCATCTCCTATCTGACCGGCGCGGTCATCCCCTTCATTTCGCCGACGGTTATCGGCTGCATTCAGCTCGGCGCAACGGTGGATTACGCCATTTTGATGACCACCCGTTTCCGCGAGGAGCTGCGAAACGGGCAGGATAAGCGGGAGGCCATCGCCATTGCGGCTACGGCGGCCGACCCGGCCATCATTTCGAGCTCCCTGGTGCTCTTCTGCGCCACCTTCGGGGTGAGCGTCATCTCGAAAATCGAGATTATCCAGTCAATCTGCCTGATGCTGGCGCGGGGCGCTATCGTCAGCGCGCTGGTGAGCATCTTTATTCTCCCGTCGGTGCTGCTGGCGAGTGAGGGGCTCATCGCCAAAACCTCGAGAAACTGGCGGACAGCGCCGGTGAAAAGAGAAAGAAAACGCAAAAAGAATATGCAGGGCAGCAAGCCTGCCTCTGCAAAGATATAGGCGGCGCAGACGCCGCCCGGCAGTGAAGAGATTAAAGAGATAAGCGCAGATAAAGATAGTAGGAGGAGTTTTATCCATGAAAAGCAACAGCCTGTTTGTTAAAATCCTGTGTGCCCTGCTGGCAGTTTCGATGATGAGCATGAGCGCCTTTGCGGCCGATGGGATAGCCACAGGGACGAATCCGGCCGATGCAATAGGCCAGGAACTTTCCAATGCGGCCGAAGAGACCACACAGGAGCAAAAGCAGACCGCCTACCGCAAGCGGGAAACGGTCTATGTCAACCTTGAGCCGGACGGCACGCCGCGCGAGCAGATTGTTTCCAGCTGGCTGCATTCCGATACGGCGGGCGCCACGCTCACCGACCGCTCCACCCTCAAAGAGATAGAGAATGTCAAAGGGGAGGAGCAGCCGGCGCGCAGCGGCGATATGCTCACCTGGAAGCTCACTGGAAACGACCTTTACTACCGCGGCAGGACGGACGGCCAGCTGCCCGTTTCAGTGGAAATCACCTATAGGCTGGATGGGAAAAAGATGAGCCCCGAGCAGATGGCGGGAAAGAGCGGGCATGTGGAAATTGAGCTGACCTTTAAAAACAACCTGCGCAAAAGCGTGCAGGTGGGGAAGAAAAACGTGACGATGTATACCCCCATGATGGCGGCGGCCGCCCTTTCCTTCCCGAGCAGCAGCTTTTCAAACGTCACCGTGTCGGACGGTACTGTTCAGACGGACGGCAGCAATCAGGCGGTTGCGCTGGTCGCCATGCCGGGGCTGGGTGAGAGTATCGGCCTCAAAGATTATGACCTGCCCGGCGTTGAGATGGACGATCTGGACTTCCCCGAGCAGTTCACCATTTCGGCGGACTGCACCGGGTTTGAGATGGGGCCCATCGGCATTGTGGTAACCAGCGGGATTTCCGGGCTCGATGAGCTCGGCACGGCAAAGGATATCGACGAGATGCGCGACGATCTCTATGAACTCAAGGGCGCGCAGGATGACCTTTCCGCCTGGGACCCGAACCGGCACATCCGCTCGCTGTTTTCCACCCCACGGCTCGTCTCCGGAGCGCAGGTGCTGGTAGAGGATATCTTCGATTTCTATGATCTGGATACGGCGATGTTTGACATTCTGCCCGACTATATTACCAAAGAAAACATCGAACTGTTCGACCGCATTTCTGATGACCTCGATGCGGTGGATATCGACAGCCTGCTTGACTCCAAGGCGCTCGATGAGCTCCTCGATACGATGACCAAAAAGAACATTGAAAACCTCAAAAAGCTGCTGGATGATTACGATACCCTGAAGGCGCTCGATTCGCAGGAGCTGAGCGACCTTGTCGAGCAGAGCATTGCACTTCTGGATGCACTTGAAAAATACCAGGAGCAGGTGCAGACCATCCGGGTGCTCACCGGCTATGCGGATGATATGATGGCGCTCTGCGAGCAGATAAAGGCCTCCGGCCTGCTCGACATGGTGAACGATGAGAACATCGGCGCGGCGGTCGGCGGCATTGCAGAAAACGAGGGGAACAAGCAGATAAAGCCGGTTTTGGAGAAGATAGAGGCACTGGAAAGAGGTATTCAGGCGGTGCCGGAGCAGCTGAGCCTGCAGGAGGCGGGGCTCTCCTCCTCCTTCCTTGGGCTGATGAATCAGCTGGCGCCCGAGCAGGCGGAAAAGCTCGCCTCGCTGATGGAGGCGCCGCTGCAGTGGGATATGGCGCTGTTAAACCCGACGCTGGGCATGTCCGAGAGCGGCGTTACCGTTCGCGATACTCTGCTAAGCGCCCTGCAGACGGCGAAAGAGGGCGTAAAGAATGCGGCAGGCGAGCAGGTGAGCCAGGGAATCCAGCAGACGATGGGCAAAATTGCTGCCCTCAAGGGCCAGATAGAGAAGCTGGAGGGGGGGCTCATGCAGGGCCTGGGTGTTTCCTCCGCCGAGGCGATGACGGCCAGGCTCGAGCAGGCCGCCGCCTTCACTGAGCAGATGGTAGGCCCCCTGCAGCAGATGATGCAGACGGCCGAGAAGCTCTCCGAGCGGCTGGACCATTCGCCGGAAAGCCGCAAGCTGCAGTATCTGCTTTCGGAAACGGGCGATATGCTCGACGACCTCAGGGCGAATGAAGAGAGCATCAATGCGCTGCGCCGGCTGCTGCGGGAATATGACAGCGATGACATGGAGTCCCTGCGGGAGCACTATAACGACCTGCGGCATGACCTGAAGGATGTGAAGCCCATTCTGCAGGCGCTGCGGGACGATCTGGAGGACCCGGCCATTGATAAAAGTCTGCATGCCTCGCCCGAAAGCGTAGAGGTGCTGCTCAAAATGAAGGATGACCTGTATGCCAACCGCGAGGTATCGGAAATTCTCAGGGAGACGGTGGCTCCCGACCGCGTTTCCATTGCGAGCGGGATGTTTGACACCTTCGATCGGCTGGAGGAAAAGGGCTCGGTGGATAAATATGTCAGCCAGATAGATGACGCCGACGAGCTTTTAGCCCGCAAGGATGCCTATGTAGAGCTGGCGGATGGTTACCGCGCCTACACTGGCGCAGCCGAGCAGGCGGATGCGAGCGTTAAGTTCATCATGAAGACGGATGAGATTAAAAAGCCGGAACCGCAGGCGGAGGCCATCGAAGAGCAGCCGCAGCAGGGCTTTAAGGGGTGGATGAAGGAGTTCATCTCCAAAATCAGAAAATAAGCGAAGAAAGGGCGCGCAGGCTCTGTAACAAAGAGCTTCCGGTTTGCCCAAAATCAGAAAAAGGGCGGTTTCGTCCGCGATATGCGGGCGAAATTTGACTCCGGTGGAGTCAAAAGTCGTTTTTCAGAAGGGGCTGTTGCAAAATGCTCGCATTTTGCAACAGCCCCTTCCTTAGCATTCATAAAAATCCGGCAGGCTGCTGGCCTGCTGCTCCTGCGTGGGCTGCGCCTCATAGACGGCCCCTCCGCGAAAGCGCGTTGGGGACTGGCCGGTCATCCGCTTAAACAGCCGGATAAAGTTGGAGTAATCGTTAAAGCCCGCTAGGTGGCAGGCCTCGGTTACGCTGCAGCCCTCGAGCAGCAGCTCCTGCGAGCGCACCAGCCTTTTGTGCTGAATATAGCTGTGGATGGTGTTGCCCGTCTGCTGGCGAAAGAGCTTGCAGAGGTAGTTTTTATTGATGAAAAAGCGCTTTTCGAGCACCTCCAGCCGCAAATCCTCCTGCAGGTGGGCATTGATGTAGGCGACTACCTCGGAGAGCGGCGGCTCGAGCGCATAGCCCGCCTCCTGCTGGGAGGGGCTATGCGTGCCATAGGCGGTGCCTATCTGCACCAGAAGCTCAAGAAAGCGGGAGAGAAAGAGAATTTCCCAGCCGGGCGCAGCCTCATCGCGCAGGGAAATCATTCCGTCAAAAAGGGCGAGAAAGCGGGAGAGCTCCTTCTGCCCCAGGCGCAGCAGGTTCTTTTCCCCGCGCGTCCGGTTTTCAAAGCAGCCGATAAGGCTGAAGCCAGGGGTAGAATAGGGAGCGGCAACGGCAGGATCGAAGTGCACAACATACCGCTCATAGATGCCTGCAGGCGAGGGGAAGGTGGGCTTATGAATCTCCCGGCTGTTGAAAATCAGCATGTCGCCGCGCTCGAGCACATATTTCTTCTGCTCGACGAAGTAGTGCGCGCCGCCGGAGAGGTAGAGGTAGATTTCATAGCGGTTGTGCAGGTGAAACCCAAGGTCCGGCAGGCTCTGACTCTGCTTTTTCTCGCAGGAAATCAGCTGCACGCTCTGAGAAATTCCAAGCATGGCGGTGTTGTCCTCCATAAAGTGAATTTTTGCAATATTCCTCTGAAAATATGCAAGGATATTGGGATAATTATATCATATAATGAAGCTAAATTATAGTCCCTTTCTATGGGAAAAAGGAGATAAGGTCCAATGTCCAACATAAAACTCGGCGCACAGCTCTATACCATCCGCGAATTTACCAAAACGCCGGAGGACATCGAGAAGTCTCTGCGGAAGATTAAATCGCTGGGGTTTGATGTCATCCAGATTTCCGCTTTCGGTCCGATTGAGCCGCAGCGCCTGGCCGGCCTCATTCATGAGCTCGGGCTGGATGTCTGCGTGACCCACACCCCCTATGACCGGCTGACCGGCGACCTTGATGCGGTTATTGCCGAGCACAAGCTTATCGGCTGCGACACCATCGGCCTCGGGGCGATGCCGGGGCAGTTTCGCGAGGGCGGCGTGACGATGGAGGGCTACCGCGCTTTTCTGAAAGCTGTCGATGAAATCGGCGGAAAAATCCGCGATGCGGGCCTGCACTTCGCCTACCACAACCACAACTTTGAGTTCCAGAAGCTGGAGGGTAAAACGGTGATGGATCGCATGCTTGAGGATACCGACCCGGAGAAGTTTGGCTTTATTATTGATACCTTCTGGCTGCAGATGGGCGGCGTCAGTCCGGCGGCTTATATCCGCAAGCTCAAGGGGCGCATGAAGGTCTGCCACTTTAAGGATTTTGCCATCGCCCCCGGCGAGCGCAACCCTGTTTTTGCTGAGGTCGGCGAGGGGAACCTTGACCTGCATGAAGCATTTCGCGCCTGCGAGGAGAGCGGCGTAAAATATATCGTTATCGAAGAGGATGTCTGCCCGCGCGACCCGTTTGACTGCCTCGCGGTCAGTTTTAAAAACCTCAAGGAAATTGCGGCCAACCACTAAAAAATAAAACTGGAGGAATGACCGATGGCCAAATTCATCATCAGCGGCTTTGCCGACGAAATCGACCCGATGCTGGACAAACAGCTGGAAACCCTCGATGAGCTGGGCATCTCTTATATCGAGATGCGCGGCGTTGACGGGAAAAGCCTCTGCGACTGCACGCTCGACGAGGCCCGCGCCATCAAGGCGAGGCTGGATGCGCGCGGCAAGAAGCTCTCCGCCGTCGGCTCGCCGATCGGCAAAATTCAGATTACCGATGATTTTACCCCTCATCTGGAAAAATTCCGCCATGTACTGGATATCGCCGAAATCATGCAGACGAAATATATCCGCATGTTCAGCTTTTTCATCCCGAAGGGGGAGGACCCGGCCAAATGGCGCGATGAGGTGTTCACCCGCTGGAACGGCTTCATTGAGGCGGCGAAGGGCCGCGGCATCACCCTGCTGCATGAGAACGAAAAGGAGATTTACGGCGATATTCCCGAGCGCTGCCTTGACCTTCTCAAAACGCTCGATAACCCGATGGTGCGCGCCACCTTTGACCCCGCCAACTTCATCCAGTGCGGCGCCAAGCCCTATCCCGAGGGATATGAGCTGCTCAAGGACTATGTGGAATATGTACATATCAAGGATGCCTGCTTCGCGGACGGGCATGTCGTTCCCGCCGGAGAGGGAGACGGCAATGTTCCCAGCCTGATTGCGGCCCTGAAGGCCGCCGGATTTGAGGGCTTCCTCTCGCTCGAGCCGCATCTGGCAAAATTCAGCGGCTTCAAGGCGCTGGAAAGCGAGCCTACCAGCAGTATGGCTGCCCAGTCGGAGGGCGCGCGCTGCTACAAGCTCGCCCACAGCGCGCTGCAGAAGATCCTTTCCGGGCTGAACTGACCGGAAGGCCCTTTCGTCTGCGCATTTTCTGAAAAGTAAATTTAACCGCATTTCGCGGTATGGAGGTAAATCAAAATGGATAAGCTTCGTTTTGGCATCATCGGTATCGGCAACATGGGTTCCTCCCATGCGCTTCGCCTGGATGCCGGTGAAATCACCAACGCCACGCTGACGGCCGTCTGCGATGTAAAGCCCGATCGCCTCGAGTGGGCACAGAAGAATCTCTCCGACCGCGTTGAGCGCTTCGATTCGGATGAGAGCTTTTTCGCCAACGCCAAGATTGACGCGGTACTCGTTGCCGTTCCGCACTATGAGCATCCCTCGCTGTGCATTGAGGGCTTCCACCGCGGGCTGCATGTGCTCTGCGAGAAGCCTGCCGGCGTTTATACCAAGCAGGTCCGCGAGATGATTGCCGAGTCCAAAAAGACCGACAAGATTTTCGGCATGATGTTTAACCAGCGCACCAACCCCGTTTACAAAAAGGTCAAGGACCTGATGGACAGCGGCGAGCTGGGAGACCTGAAGCGGGTTGTCTGGATTATCACCAACTGGTACCGTTCGCAGAGCTACTATAACTCGAGCGACTGGCGCGCCACTTGGGTAGGCGAGGGCGGCGGCGTTCTGCTCAACCAGGACCCGCACCAGCTCGACCTCTGGCAGTGGATGTGCGGCATGCCGACCAAAATCCGCGCCTTTGTGAAATACGGCGTCAACCGCGATATCGAGGTTGAAAACGATGTGACCGCCTATGCGGAATATGCGAACGGCGCCACCGGCCTGTTCGTCACCTCCACCCACGAGGCCCCCGGCACCAACCGCTTTGAGATTTCTGCCGATCGCGGCAAGCTGGTCATTGAGGATGATATCGTCACCTTCTGGCGCAACCGCGTAGGGGAGAAGGAGTTTAACGCCAGCTACACCGGCGGCTTTGGCCAGCCCGAGTGCTGGAAGTGCGTCATCCCCACCCCGGGCGAGAATCCGCAGCACAAGGGGATTCTCAATAATTTCACCGATGCGGCTCTGCATGGCGCCAAGCTGCTGGCCCCCGGCGAGGAGGGCATCCGCGGCCTGTCCATTTCGAACGCGATGCACCTTTCCGCCTGGACTGACAACTGGGTTGATCCTTCCAATCTGGATGAGGATCTCTTCTATAACCTGCTGCAGGAGCGGATTAAGAACTCCACCTTCAAAAAGCAGAGCTCTTCCGGCAAGACCCTCTCGGTAAACGGCACCTTCTAAATTTTTCAGCCGCCCGTTTAAAGAAACCCATCAGGCGCGCTGCGACGCGCAAGCGTTTTGCGGCGCGCCTGATTTTTGAGAAGCGGAAAAACAGAAAACGTCCTGCCCTTCCCTGCTGCTGCCGGATGGCGGGAGCGGGGAACAGCGAAAGGGCAGGTTCTCCGTTTTTGAACAGAAAGGGATGCTCAAGATGCCAAAAATGCGTGCCGCCATTATCGGATGCGGCTGCATCTATCATAACCATGCCAGCGTTTTAACTGCCAGCGCGGATGCGGAGCTCTATGCGGTCTGCGACCGCGTTCCCGCCCGTGCGGATGCGGCTGCCAAAAAATATGGCTGCAAGGCAGTTTATGACTATAAGGAGATAATCAATGACCCGCAGGTGGAGGTAGTCCATCTGTGCACCCCGCATGACCTGCATGCCCCGATGGCGATTGAGGCGATGCGCGCGGGCAAGCATGTGCTGACCGAAAAGCCAATGGCGATATCCCTTTCTTATGCGCGTGAGATGAAAAAGACGGCGCAGGAGACCGGGAAAACGCTGGGCATCTGCTTTCAGAACCGCTACAATGCGACCAGCGTGCGCGCAAGGCAGCTGCTGGAGAGCGGCGAGCTGGGCGCCGTACTCGGCGGACGCGGCATTGTGACCTGGGACCGCGGCGCGGACTACTACCAGCAGGCAGAGGGCGAATGGCGCGGCAGCTTTGAGCGCGAGGGCGGCGGCGTTCTTATCAACCAGTCGATTCATACGCTTGATCTGCTGACCCTGCTGCTGGGCGGCCAGCCTTTGTCCCTCTCGGCGAGCGTTTCCTGCAAGCGGCTGCGCGGAGTCATTGAGGTGGAGGATACGGCGGACATTCTGCTGCAGATGGAAAGCGGCGCGCGCGGCGTTTTCTATGCGACCAACTGCTACTGCGGAAATGCGCCGATTGAAGTCACCATCTGCTGCGAGAAGGGCAGCGTGCGCATCGATGACAAGCTGACCATCCAGCGCGCCGGCCAGCCGGATGAGGTCTTTGACCCGAACGAGCATGCCGAAGGGGAGAAGAACTACTGGGGCCTCGGCCACAAGAAGCTGATTGACGATTTCTACTGCTCGATTATAGAGGGCAGGCCCTTTGCGGTCGGCCCGGAGGAGGGAATCGTCTCCTCCCGGGTGCTCGAGGCGGTCTACCGCTCTGCGGCAGTGGGCACCGAGGTGCAGGTGGAAAAATAAGCCTATCGTATTCAGAATAACAGGAGTGCCGCGAAAAGGAGGAAAAACCACCGGTTTTTCCTCCTTTTCGCGGCACTCCTGTTTTTGAGCGGCTTTGCGTGCTGCCGGTATTTTCTGATTTTGCGGACATCCTTTCAGCTTTCCTCTAAAAGAACGCGCTGAACGCGGACTTCACCGTCATAGCGAAAGAGCAGAGCGGTGGCCCTTTTTTCATAGCCGGGAGAGAGCAGGTCATAAGAGAAGCATTCCAGATGGGTGTCCCGGCGTAGTGCGGCATCGTTTAAGCCGGAAAGCCCGGCGGCGGCCAGCCGGCCGGGATTGCGGTAGAAGGCCCGGCGGCAGGCGGCGCTTTTTTCCTTTTCGGCGGCCTGCAGGCAGTCCGGCAGCTTTTTCGGCCTGCCATACCGGCAGAGGTCATAGCACAGCAGCGCCCGCAGCAGCTCTTTGTCAAGGCTGGGAAGGCCGCAGGCATAGCGGTAGAAAAGGGTGAACAGCCCGTGAAAGGAGGCGGGTCCCTCCTTCTCCTGCTCCCGGCAGAACCGGCCGAGCCCTTGGAAAAGGTGAAAGGCATCCTCCGCAAAGGAGAGGGCATAGCGGAGCGAGCGACAAAAGGCGCCGGAATTATGAAAACGCTCGAGCGCCTCTTCAGCGGCTTTGAGCTCAAACAGCTCCTCTGCCGTTAAAAGGGCAGTGCGCAGCACCTCATAGGGCGGATGGGCGGAGCAGACAAGGCCATAATATTTTGCGTCGCGCTCGAGCGCGCTGCCGGGCAGCAGCTTTAAAAAGCCGAGCTGCAGCTGGTCGGGGCGCAGGGCATAGACCTCGTTGAACGAGCAGGCGAAGCGGGAGAAGCTTTCGAGCGGCAGCCCGGCGATGAGGTCAAGGTGCAGGTGGATGTTGCCCATTTTTTGGAGCGCATGGCAGACTGCCTGCAGCCGCTCCATGTCCGTTCTTCTCCGGATGGCGGCCAGTGTGGGCGGATGGGTGGACTGCACGCCGATTTCAAACTGAAAGAGCCCTTTGCGCGCTTTAGAGAGCAGCTGAAGCTGCTTCTCGGTCAGCAGCTCAGCGGTAATTTCAAAGTGAAAGCAGCTGACCCCGTTATCCTGCTCGATGAGAAAGCGCCAGATGCTTTCGCAGTGCTCCGGGCGGCAGTTGAAGGTGCGGTCGCAGAACTTTACCCGCCGCACCCCTGCTTTCAGAAAAATAGAAAGCTCGGAAAAAACCTGACCCAGCGGCTTGAAGCGGACGGTGCGGTCCAGGCCGGACAGGCAGTAGCTGCAGGAAAAGGGGCAGCCGCGGCTGGATTCATAGTAGAGGGTGCGCCCGGAAAGTGCGCCGAGGTCGGGATAGCAGCCGGGCAGTCCCGCCATATTGAGCGGCTCTGCCAGAGGATTTTGCCGGATTTCCCCATCCGGCAGGCGCCAGGTGAGTGAGGGAACAGTAGAAAGCGCGCTGCCGCTCTCGAGTGCCTGCAGCAGCAAAAGGACGGTATGCTCCCCCTCCCCGGTGAGGATACCGTCCGCCTGCGGGAGCCCGCGGAGAATCCGCGCAGCAGAAAAAGAGACCTGCGGTCCGCCGAGGAAGATGCGCGCCTGGGGAAATACCGCCTTTAAGTCACCTGCCAATCGCCGGACAAGCTCCCAGTTCCAGAGATAGCAGGAGAAGAGGAAGGTATCCGCCTGCCGGCGCACCAGCTCCTCCAGAATGCGGGCATAGGGCTGGTTGATGCAGTATTCCGCAAAAGGGAGCGGGCAGCCGTGCCCGCAGGCATAGGCAGAGATCGAGCGCGCCGCGAGGGCGGTATGGGTATATTTGGCGTTGAGGCCGATGATGAGGGCATGCATAGCGATAGATTCTCCCGTCTGCAGAGAATAGGATAAGGATTTTTCAGGAGGAAAACGAAAAAACAGAAACCGCTCGGGCAGTCAGAGCGGTTGATGTGTTCAGAGCGCCGGATAAGCCGGTATGCCGCACTTTTCTTCTTTATACTACCCTTTATAAAAGCGGCTGTCAAGCGCTTCTCCCGAAGCGGGAGGGGCGCAGAGGATGCAGAGGATTTGCGGGATTTCCTGCCTGGCAGCGGAAGCTCTTCCTTTTTTTAGACGATTATGATATAATTACCGCATAACATCGTATCAGAAATGCAGGAGGTGGAGATATTATGGGCAAAAAGCAGATATGGAAGCCGGGGGCGCTGCTGGCGCCCATTCCGCCTGCGCTCGTCAGCTGCGGAACGCCCGAAGCGCCCAATGTGCTGACAGTGGCCTGGACGGGGATTCTGGCCACCCACCCGGCCACCACCTATATTTCGCTGCGCCCGGAGCGCTATTCCTATGCGCTCATCCGGGAGTCCGGGGAGTTTGTTATCAATCTGACGACCGAGGCGCTGGTGCGCGCGGCGGATTTCTGCGGCGCCCGCTCAGGCAGAAACACCGATAAATTCCGCGAGATGAAGCTGACGCCTCTGGCGGCCAGCGCGGTGTCCGCGCCGCTCATTGCCGAGAGCCCGGTCCATCTCGAATGCCGGGTGCGCGAGATTCTCCCGCTCGGCTCGCATGAGATGTTTTTATCGGATATTCTGGCCGTTCAGGTGGATGAAAGCTGCCTCGACCGGGAGGGCAAACTTCATCTTGAGCGCTGCGGCCTTGCGGCATTTGCTCATGGGGAATATTTCGCTCTCGGCCGCCGTCTGGGCAGCTTCGGCTTTTCGGTGCGCAGGCGTCCCGCCTGCGCGCATCCCCCCGGCGTGCGCCGCAGAAAGAAAAAGGACTGATGAAGGATAGACTGCCGGTCCCACCGGCGGACAGGGAGGAAAATTTCGATGAAAAGGGCACTTATCGGCGGGTTTCTGGCGCTGATCGGTACGATATGGGGGCTGGCTGTTTTAAATTCTGCCTCCAACAACCTGACAGGCAGCTGGTCAACGCCGCCTGGCAGGCTGCTGACGACGGTGGCAGAGCAGGGAACGGCCTTTATCCTCGTTTGCGCGCTGCTCTTATTGGCGCTGGGGCTGGTGATGATGGGGATTGAATATTTCAGAAAATAGCGCGGATGAGGTATACCCCCATACGAAATGAAAATATCTATTGACAACCTGACTGAAAATCGATATCATAGTAACATGCGTTACATTTAAAAGACCGTGCAGCGGGCGTTCGCCCGCAAAGACAAGGGGGAGCTGAGATTGAAAGGATTGAGGATTGCCGCTACCGGCAGTTATGTGCCGGAAAGGATCGTTACGAATGACGATATGGCAAAAATAGTGGAAACAAGCGATGAATGGATTGTAAGCAGGACAGGAATCCGTGAGCGCCGGCTGGCGGCGGGGGAATCCACCTCCTTTATGGCTGCAGAGGCGGCCCGGTGCGCGCTGGAAAGTTTTGAGGGATCGGCGCAGGATATTGACCTCATCATCTGCTCGACCATTACGCCGGATTTCCATACGCCGTCGGTCGCCTGTATGGTTGCGCGCTCCCTTTCGCTGAAGGTACAGGGATTTGATATCAGCGCGGCCTGCAGCGGCTTTGTTTATGCACTGGACATTGCACAGAAATATCTGATGGCGGGCGCGGCCAAAACGGTACTGGTCGTCAGCGCGGAAACGCTTTCCCATCTGGCTAACTTCCGGGACCGCTCCACCTGCGTTCTTTTTGGAGATGGGGCAGGGGCCTGCATTGTGCAGGCTTCAGAGGGGCGCTATGCTTCCTTTTTGGGCACCGACGGAATGGGTGCCGAGCTGCTTTATGCCACCTCCCCCTATGCGCTGTCCCCCTTTGAGACAGAGGAAGCGGTTCGGGCGGGCTGTGCTTTTTCGGCCGAGGCGGATGGGTTTGTGCATATGGACGGCAAGGAGGTCTATAAATTTTCCACCGAGGCGATGCCGCACTGCATTGAAAAGGCCTGCGAAAGCTTATCGGTTTCGCCGCAGCAGCTGGGGCTGATTGTCCCCCATCAGGCCAATCTGCGCATCGTGCGCACCGCCATGAAGCGGCTGGAGCTGCCGGAGGAGCGCGCTTATCTCAATATTGACCGCTATGGCAACACCTCCTCGGCGAGCATTCCGCTGGCGCTCGATGAAGCGAACCGGGAGGGACGCATTTCCCGCGGCGAGCTGGTCGCGCTTGTCGGCTTCGGCGCAGGGCTGACCTATGGCTGCGCGGTATTTGACTGGTAAAAAGCAGCTTCATAAAAATACCTGCATTTTTTATGAAGCTGCTATGAAAAATGGTTTTTGACTCTACCGGAGTCAAATTTTGCCCGCAGAATGCGGGCAAAATCACCGTTTTTCCGGTTTCTGCAAACCGCGGGAGCGCTCGGTTGGAAGTTTGGGGAAAAGGACGTTTTCAGGTTTCTGCGGAGCGCAGCGTTCTGTTCCGGAAGGCGGGGGAGCAGGAGCTGAGAACCGGCGGCCTTTGCGGGCTGCGCTGTCCTTTTTAAATGAAAAGCTTTGCCTGCCGGGTTGCCGGACGGGTATGACAAAAGAGAAAGAGGGATTTTCTTTGGCTAAAACAGCACTGATTACCGGCGCTTCGCGCGGCATTGGCGCCGCCATTGCGCTGCGCCTTGCGCAGGATGGGTTTCAGATTGCCATCAACTGTCTGGATGAAAAAAACCGCGATGAACAGGGCCTGGCCGTCAGAGAAGAGTGCCAGAAGAAAGGCGTTTCGGCCGAGTGCTTTATTGCCGACGTCTCCTCCCATGAGCAGTGCAAAGGGATGGTGGAGCAGGTCAAAGAGCATTTCGGTTCGCTGGATGTGCTCATAAACAACGCTGGCATTACGGCCGACGGGCTGATGGTGCGTATGAAGGAAGAGCAGTATGATAAGGTCATCGCCGTCAACCAGAAGAGCGTTTTCAATATGATGAAGTTTGCCGGCGCCGTTATGATGCGCCAGCGCCAGGGGCGGATTGTCAACATCTCTTCGGTGGCGGGGGTATATGGAAACGCCGGGCAGATAAACTATTCTGCCTCCAAGGCGGCGATTATCGGCATGACCAAAACGGCGGCCAAGGAGCTCGGGCCGCGCGGGATAACGGTCAACGCCATCGCCCCCGGGTTTATCAAAAGTGATATGACCGATGTGCTCCCGGAGGAGCTCAAGCAGAAGATTCTTACTCAGATTCCGCTGGGCATTTTCGGCGAGATTGAGGATATTGCAAACACCGCCGCCTTCCTC
This sequence comes from Provencibacterium sp., assembly GCA_022792175.1. GTDB lineage: Bacteria > Bacillota > Clostridia > Oscillospirales > Ruminococcaceae > Harryflintia. The sequence continues at coordinate 38,961 of JAAWAN010000013.1, read as the reverse complement.
TGCTCGGAGAGCGCGCGGTATATCACCGGGCAGGTTTTAGTAGTGAGCGGCGGCCTGATGATGTAGTGAAAGCTTTAGATCTGTTTTTTGGCTTTCCGTTTTTGCGCCGCCCGGCGCAGAGCCCGAAGAAAGGAATGGTTTAAAGGATGAAACGCGTGGTGATAACCGGCATGGGGGCGCTTTCCCCCATCGGCATGGATGTCCCCTCTTTGTGGGAGAGCATCTGCCAGGGCCGGCATGGGTTTACAAAAATCGAAGGTTTTTCCGCCGCCGAAATGGGGATTACCTATTCGGCGCAGATTCATGGTTTTGACCCGGCGGCCTATGGCATTCCCAAAAAGGAGGCCCGCCGGATGGACGCCTACACCCAGTATGCGGTGGTGGCGGCCCGGCAGGCGGTTGAAAATTCCGGTTACTTACTGGGTGAAGAGGACCCTTACCGGGTCGGTGTGGTCATCGGCAGCGGGGTCGGCGGATTTAACACCATCCGCACCGAGCATGAGAAATTTCTGGAGAAGGGCCCCGGCCGGGTCTCGGTCTTTTTTGTGCCGATGATGATTGCCAACATGGCGGCGGGGACGGTGGCCATCGAGCACGGCTTCAAGGGGGTCAACTTTGCGACGGTGACCGCCTGCTCCTCAGGCGCGCACGCCATCGGCGAGGCATTCCGGGCGATTAAGCACGGCTATATCGACTGCGCCGTTGCCGGCGGCAGCGAGGCCTGCATCGACCAGCTCAGTATGGCCGGCTTTCACAATATGGGCGCGCTCGCTCGCGGGGAGGATCCCGACCGGCTCTCCATCCCGTTTGACGGCGAGCGAAACGGCTTTGTTATGGCGGAGGGAGCGGGTATGCTCTTTTTAGAGGAATATGAGCATGCGAAGCGCCGCGATGCGCACATCTTCGGTGAAATTGCCGGCTATGGCGCAACGGGGGACGCTTATCACATCACCTCCCCCGCCCCTTCCGGGGAAGGGGCCGTTAAGGCAATGCAGCTGGCCGTAGAGGAGAGCGGGCTGAGGGCAGAGGATGTCGGTTACATCAACGCACACGGCACCGCCACCGTTCTCAACGACCAGTGCGAAACGAGGGCGATTAAGCTGGCCTTTGGGGAACAGGCGAAAAAGCTGGCCGTCAGCTCTACCAAGTCGATGACCGGGCACATGCTCGGCGCGGCGGGCGCGGTGGAAGCGATCCTCTGCCTCAAGGCGCTGGAGGAGGGAATTATTCCGCCGACGATAAACTACCGGACGGCCGATCCCGAGTGCGATCTGGACTATGTGACTGAGGGGGCACGAAAGGCCCCTTCCCTTCGCTGCGCGATTTCCAATGCCTTTGGCTTTGGCGGCCACAATGCGACCCTCTGCTTTAAAAAATATGAAGGGGAGGCATAAAGCGGATGAACTACAGCGTAGAAGAGATTAAAGAGCTGATGCAGGCCTTTCGGGAGAGCGGGCTGCAGGAGCTGCGTCTTTCAGAGTGCGACTGCAAGCTCTGCCTGCGGGCCGCTGCCCCTGCCGCTTCCCCGGCCTCTCCGGCCGCAGCCGCGTCGGAGATGGCGTCGGAGCCTTTCCTGCCTGCCCTGCCACAGACCGGGAGCCTCGTGAAATCCCCGATCGTCGGCACCTTTTATACAGCGCCTTCGCCGGAGGCGGAGCCGTTTGTCAAGGTGGGCGACCGGGTGAAGAAGGGGGACGTGCTGTTCATCATCGAATCGATGAAGCTGATGAACGAGGTCACCAGCGAGTTTGAGGGAACGGTTGCCGAGATACTGGCCAAAAGCGGCGATCCGGTGGAATATGGGCAGGAGCTCATGCGCATAGAATAAGAGCTTTTAAGGAGGCGGCAGCGTTGGCTTTGATGAATCAGGAGGAAATCAAAAAGATTATTCCGCACCGTGACCCGTTTTTGCTGATTGACGAGGTGCTCGAGCTGGAACCGGGCGTACGTGCGGCCGCGAAGAAATATATGGCGCCGGAGTGCTTCTGGTTTGCCGGGCATTTTCCGGGCTATCCGGTCACCCCCGGCGTTTTGATGATTGAGATGCTTGCGCAGACGGGCGCCGTCTGTGCGCTCAGCCTGCCGGAAAACAGGGGGCGGCTGGCTATGTTTGCAGGCATTGACAAGGCGCGCTTTCGCCGCGAAGTGAAGCCGGGGGATATCCTCCATCTGGAGATAGAAATGCTGCGCCTGCGCGGCAGCATCGGCGTCGGGAGGGCGACGGCGACAGTGAATGGAGAGCGCGCCGTTACCGCCGAGCTGATGTTTACTCTGGGCCCGCGCCTTGAGGAGACCAACGGGTAACGGCGGCAGGGTGCAGAAAGGAGGGGGTCGGCATGTTTGACAAGGTACTCATTGCCAATCGCGGCGAGATAGCGGTGCGCATCATCCGCGCCTGCCGCGAGCTGGGGGTGCGCACCGTCGCCGTCTGCAGCGAGGCGGACAGGACGGCGCTGCATGCGCAGATTGCAGATGAAACCATCTGCATCGGTCCCGCGCCGACGAGCGAGAGCTATCTCGATATGCGAGCCATTCTGGCCGCCTGTGAGGTGAGCGGCGCGCAGGCGGTGCATCCGGGCTTCGGCTTTCTTTCGGAGAATGCCGCCTTTGCAAAGCTTCTGCAGCGCTGCTCGGTGAAGTTTATCGGGCCGGATCCGGAGAGCATCGAGCGCATGGGAGATAAGGCGAACGCGAAGAAAACGATGCAGCAGGCGGGTGTGCCGGTTATTCCCGGCTCCGAAGGGGCGGTGCCCACCCTTGAGGAGGCGCTGCAGATTGCCGGGCAGATCGGCTATCCGGTTCTGGTCAAGGCCTCTGCCGGCGGCGGCGGGCGCGGGATACGGGCGGTGCGCTCAGCCGAAGAGATGCGCTGCGCTTTTACGGCTGCCGAGGAGGAGGCGCTGCGCTTTTTCGGGAATAAAGACGTTTATATCGAGAAGCTCATCGTCAACCCGCGGCATGTCGAGGTGCAGATTCTGGCCGATGAATACGGCAATGTGGTGCATTTCGGCGAGCGGGACTGCTCGCTGCAGCGGCGCAAGCAGAAGGTGCTCGAGGAGACTCCCTGCCCCACTGCGGCGATGACCCCGGCGCTGCGCGCGCGCATGGGGGAGGCGGCGGTAGCGGCGGCGAAGGCGGTCGGCTATAAAAACGCGGGAACGGTGGAATATCTGCTTGATGACAGCGGCAATTTTTATTTTATGGAGATGAACACCCGCATTCAGGTGGAACATCCGATTACCGAGCTGGTTTATGGGGTGGATCTCGTCAAGCAGCAGATTTGCATTGCGGCGGGGCAGGAGCTGACCCTTCGCCAGGAGCAGCTGCATCCCACCGGCCACGCTATAGAGTGCCGGATAAACGCCGAGAATCCGCAGGAGGATTTTCGCCCGTCTCCCGGGGAAATCCGCTCGCTGTATATGCCGGGCGGCCCGGGTATCCGTATTGACAGCGCGGTTTATGCGGGTTATGTCATTCCCCCCTACTATGACTCAATGCTTGCCAAGCTCATTGCCTATGCGCCGACGCGCGAGGAGGCGATTGCCAAAATGCGCTGGGCGCTCGCTGAGTTTATTGTAGATGGGGTGGATACCAACATTGATTTTCAGCTTTCGATTATTGCCGACCCGAACTTTATTGCCGGTGATTATGACAACGGGTATCTGGAGCGGCAGCTGGGAAAAAAGTAAGGGGAAGGGGGAAATGCTATGAAGGAACCAGCGGGCAAGGGGAGCGAAAATATGCTCCAGCAGCTTTTACAGCAGGTGAAAAACCGGGTGGCCATGCCGATAATCAGCAGCGTCAGCGACCGCACGATTAATGTGCCGCAGGACCTGCTCTACCGCTGCCCGCGCTGCGGGGGGGTCATTTTGATGGATGACTTTGTACACAATAACCGCGTATGCGGCGAATGCGGCTACCACTCGCGGCTCTCTGCCCCGGAGCGGCTGGCGCTGACCGCCGACCCGGATTCCTTTATCGAATATGATGCCGGGATGACCAGCTGCAATCCGCTGGATTTTAAGGGATACCCCAAAAAAATCGAGCAGCTGCAGAAGGCGACCGGCCTGCGGGATGCGATTGTGACCGGCGAATGCACCATCAAGGGGCAGCCGTGCGTCATCGGCATTATGGATTCCCGGTTTATGATGGCCTCGATGGGCTCGGTGGTCGGGGAGAAGATTGCCCGCGCCTTTGAGCGCGCTGCCGAGCGGCGGCTGCCGGTGGTGCTCTTTGCTGCCTCGGGCGGCGCGCGCATGCAGGAAGGAATCATCTCGCTCATGCAGATGGCCAAAACGGCCGGCGCCGTTTCGCGCTACAGCGCGGCCGGGCTTCTCTATATCACCGTTCTGACCGACCCGACGACCGGCGGGGTAACGGCGAGCTTCGCTTCTCTGGGGGATATTATTCTGGCTGAGCCGAAGGTTCTCATCGGCTTTGCTGGCCGCCGGGTGATTGAGGCGACCATTAAGGAGGAGCTGCCGGAGGATTTTCAAACGGCCGAGTTTTTATTAGAGCATGGGTTTATAGACATGATTGTCGGCCGGCATGAGATGCGCCGCACGCTCGGCCACCTCATTCAGATGCATACGCGGGAGGGGGTGAGCGGCCTTGGCGAATAAAATGACGGCATGGGACCGGCTGCAGATTGTGCGGGAAAAGAACCGCCCCTCGGCAGCGGACTATATCCCTCTGGTGTTCGACCGCTTTTATGAGCTGCACGGCGACCGGCTCTATGGCGATGACCACGCCATCGCCGGCGGCCTGGCGCTGATAGATGAGCTGCCGGTCACGCTGATTGCCCAGGTCAAGGGGCATACGCTTGAGGAAAATAAGCGGGTCAATTTTGCGATGCCCCATCCGGAGGGCTACCGCAAGGCCTTGCGACTGATGAAGCAGGCGGAAAAGTTTCACCGGCCGGTCGTCTGCCTCATTGATACGCCCGGCGCTTTCTGCGGCATCGGCGCGGAGGAGCGCGGACAGGGGGAGGCCATTGCCCGCAATCTTTATGAGCTTATGCAGCTGAAAACGCCGATTATCTCGGTCGTTCTCAGCGAGGGCGGCAGCGGAGGCGCGCTGGGGCTCGGCGTCTGCGATGAGCTGGCGATGCTTTCAAATGCGGTCTATTCGGTCATCTCCCCGCGCGGGTTTGCAAGCATTCTCTGGAAGGACTCCTCGCGCGAGGAGGAGGCGGCCAACCTGATGCACATTACGGCCGAAGATCTGGTGGAGCTGAAGGTGGCGGAAAGCATTATTTTGGAGCCGGCCGGAGGCGCGCAGCGGAACCCGAAGCTGATGGCGAGCAATATTACTGAATATCTCCGAAGCACAATTCTAAAGTTGAATAAGTTGCCAATTGATATTTTACTGCAAAGACGATATGATAAATTCAGACTGGTTGGGGAATATATGGAATAAAACATCCGCTAAATGGAATATTCCTTTGTTGCCGGCAGGTTTTTGAGCCGGAAAGAACGGCTTATCCAGGCAAAAGCGCAAGGCGTTGCCTGATTACTGAAGAACAACAGGAGGAAAGAGAATGGATATTTTTGAGAAGGTTAAGGAAGTACTCGTAGATCAGCTGGATGTGGATGAGGAGCTTGTCACCTCTGAGGCCTCGGTGACCGATGATCTGGGCGCAGACTCGCTGGATCTCGTCGATCTGGTGATGGAGCTGGAAAACGAATTTGATGTGGAGATTCCCGACGAGGATATTCAGAGCATTAAAACGGTGGGCGATATCGTTGCCTACATTGAAAAGCTGAACGCGGAAAAGGAATAAGGCGGCGAAAGCCAGTCAGTAAAGCCCCGGCGGGATTTCCCGCCGGGGCTTTACGCATAAAAGGTTTAAATGCTTTGCGCATCCAGCAGGCTAATGGCCCGCCAAGGGAAAAGCGTGGTTTATCCTTTCGGGGGCGCGTTGGCCTTACTTGATAAAGGGGCAATCTGCTTATCGTTTTGGCGGTGGGCCTCAGCGATAACGGCCAGCTGGCTTTTTACCTGCCCGTGGGTGATGGGACAGGGCTCGCTCCCCGTCAGCCTTTCATAAAGGCGCTTATAAAAAAACCGCTGAAGCCATGCTCCGGCGGTGCCCAAGACCTCCCGATATCTGTTCTCATTTACTGCAATCGCGCCGCATTCTCAAACTTCCTGCCCTGGTTCTGCCGCAAATAAATTCCGTCTGCATAGACACAGGAATACCGTCCACTCTGTAAGGGACTGCGTCATGTCTCTATCGTGCGCTTTCTTATTCAGCTTGCTGATGCTGCCGCGGATATCTTGATGCCCCACAGGGCCTTTGTGATTATCCTCCACCGTTTAGCTTTGCCATCTTCTCTGACAGGGGTTGCTGTCGCCTTTCTGAATGGGCTTCTCCAACTCCATTCCATATGAGACCGCAAACCCTGTCGTTTTTTATCTTTTTCTATTTGCGCAGCTTATTGTAACACACCGCCATTATGGAGGATGCGGGAAAATGCGAGAAAAGAGAGGAGAACGGGACTGGCATAATCGGGGAAGATATAGTAAAATGGGAAAAAGATGTTTCATCTCCCTTTTGAAAAGGAAGAGGGCGGGTCTGCTGCCTGAAATATGAAAAGAAGGAGAGAAAACCGATGATAAAGCCGGTAAAGGTCCGGAATCTGGTAATCGGGGAAGGGGTGCCTAAAATCTGCATGCCTCTGGTCGCCAGGAATTTTGAAGAGCTGCAGGAGGGGATGCGGGAGGCGCTTTTGTTGCAGCCGGACCTGGTGGAGTGGCGGGCGGACTACTATGAGGGGCTGACGCGCCGGGAGATTCCGGGGTTGCTTTCATCGCTGCGGGAAAAAAATGAACAGCCCATTCTTTTTACCTTTCGTTCGCAGGAAGAGGGCGGGGCGCGCCCGCTGCCAAAGGAGCAGCAGCTGGAATGGATGCTGGAGGCGGCCGATGCCGGGGTTGACCTTTTGGATGCCGAGCTTTCGCTGGGCGAAAAGGCGATCTGCCCGCTGCTGCGGCATGCACACGCCTATCATCTTCCGGTAATCGTTTCCAACCACCATTTTGAAGGAACACCTTCTGCAGAAGAGATGGTGGATATCCTCTGCCGGCAGCAGGCCTGCGGTGCGGATATGGCCAAGCTGGCCGTGATGCCTCATTCGCCGGCGGATGTGCTGGCGCTGTTGGAGGCGACGCTGCGCATGCGCGAGCAGTTTGCAGAGATTCCGCTCATTACCATGTCGATGGGCGCGCTCGGTTTTATCAGCCGGATAAGCGGCGGCACTTTCGGTTCGGCCATGACCTTCGGGGCAGGGAAGAAAAGCTCGGCGCCCGGCCAGCCGGAGATCGGGCAGCTGCGTGCCCTTCTGCAGAAAATGGAAAGCGTCCGTTGAGTCCTTGCAGCTCAGCGGACACCGGTCGCCCGCTTGCCTTTTATAAAACCTGCAATGCCACAGAGGGCGGTTTCGGCAGCCGAAGCAGCAGATTTGCCTAATTGTTCATTGACTTTTTTCGGTTGATTGATTATGATAATATTAGTTCAATTTTCGCCTTTTATAATTGTGCAAGACGATGAAGCACGGCGGCAGAAAAAACGGGAGCCGGCAAAGAGGTCTCTCTCAAGGCCCCTCTGTTTTATGGGATGCCTGCGTACGCCGCAGAAAGGAGCCGACAGATGAAATTCTGTAGATTGCAGCGAATCAACCAAAGAATGGAGGAAAATGCGGGCGGCTTCATCGCCCGGGCTGAGCAACGCTATAGCGATCGAATTCGCCAGGTGGCCGAATATCTGGCCGCCTGCTGCGAAGAGAAGCCGGTCGTTCTGCTCTCCGGTCCTTCCGGTTCGGGGAAAACGACAACGGCACTGCGCATTGAGAGCCTGCTTGACAGCTGGGGCCATGAAACGCATACCCTTTCGATGGACAACTACTTCCTTCCCAGCGGCACGGGCGTGATGCCGCTCGATGAAAACGGCAATCCGGATTTTGAAAACCCGCAGCGGCTGGATATTCCGCTTTTGGAGGAGCACCTGCAGCGGATATTCCGCTGCGAGCCGGTGGAGGTGCCGATATTTGATTTTAAAACCCAGTCCCGCCCCGGCAGCATCCCGCTGCACCGCAAGCCTGGGGAGCTGGTTATTTTAGAGGGCATTCATGCGCTCAACCCCGCCGTTACCGGCAGGTCGGATGATTCGATGACCGGCATCTATGTCAGTGTGCGCACCCGGATTACGGGGGAACGCGGACAGGCACTGCATCCGGCAAAAATCCGGCTGATGCGCCGGCTGATACGCGACAAGCTCTTCCGGGGCCGGGAGGCGGAGGAGACCATACGAATGTTTCAGAGCGTATCTCGCGGGGAACAACTGTATATTATGCCCTATAAATATCGCGCGCATATTGATATCGATACCTTTATGGCCTATGAGCCGGCCGTTTACCGGGATTTGCTGCTGCCTGGGCTGCGCGCGCTCGACCCGGAATTTCTGCAGCAAATGGGGGAGAGCGATTTGCCTCCCTTTTTAGAGGCGATGCGTCCGGACGACGCCTCTCTCGTTCCGGAGGACTCACTGATTCGCGAGTTTATCGGCGGCAGCATCTACCATCATTGAAGGAAAAGGGCCGGAAGGCGGCCTTTTCCGGGAAAGGAGCAGCAAGAGGCATGAATCAACAGGCTGGATGGATACAGACGCCGGGGAATATGCAGCTTATTGCCCCCTGCAGCGAGCTGTGGGGGTTTAAAATCCGTCCCGGGTTTTTTTTGGAAAATGGTGCGACGCCCATCCCCGGCGGTGTTAATTTTACCGTTCATTCCCGCGGAGCGACAGGGGTGGAGCTGGCGCTTTTTCGCCGCGGCGCAGAGGAGCCGTTTGCAGTTTTGCCCTTTCCGGAATCCTGCCGGATGGGGAATGTCTATTCGATGATTGTTTTCGGTCTTGAGATTGATGAATTTGAATATGCCTACCGGGTGGATGGCCCCTGGGATCCTGCGCACGGGCAGCTTTTCGACCGCAGCCGTTACCTGCTCGACCCCTATGCCAGGGCGGTAAGCGGACAGAGCAACTGGGGAAACCGTCCGCCCTATGGCTTTAAATACCGTGCGCGGGTAGTAGCCAATGATTTTGACTGGGGCAATTCGGTGCAGCCGCATCTGCCGATGAAGGAGCTTATTATTTATGAGCTGCATGTCCGCGGCTTTACCCGCCACTCCTCCTCCGGCGTCCGTTATCCCGGAACCTTTGCGGGCTTAGCAGAAAAGGTGCCCTATCTCAAGGAGCTGGGCATCAACGCCGTTGAGCTGATGCCGGTCTTTGAGTTTGATGAAATGCGCGACGACCGCGAGAAGGATGGGCACAAGCTGCTTGATTACTGGGGCTACAATCCCGTTTGCTTTTTTGCGCCGAATACCAGCTATGCCTCCGGGGTGGAGCACAACCGGGAGGGGGATGAGCTGAAAAGCCTCATCCGGCTGCTGCATGAAAACGGGATAGAGGTTATTCTGGATGTAGTGTTTAACCATACGGCGGAGGGGGATGAGCGCGGCCCCTATATCTCCTTTCGGGGCTTTGATAACCGGATTTATTACCTGTTAACCCCGGACGGAAAATATTATAACTTCAGCGGCTGCGGCAATACGATGAACTGCAACCATCCGATTGTGCAGCGGATGATTCTGGACTGCCTGCGCTATTGGGTTTCGCAGTACCGGGTGGATGGGTTTCGCTTTGACCTGGCGAGCATTTTAGGGCGGGATGAAAACGGTGTGCCGATGAACAAGCCCCCGTTGCTGCAGAGCCTCGCATTCGACCCGGTACTGGGAGGCACCAAGCTGATTGCGGAAGCTTGGGATGCCGGAGGACTCTATCAGGTGGGCAGCTTTCCGGCCTGGGGCCGCTGGTCGGAATGGAACGGGCGCTATCGCGACGATCTGCGAAGGTTCCTCAAAGGGGATGAAGGGCTCGTTCAGGCGGTGGCCACCCGCATTGCCGGTTCGCAGGATCTCTATGACCCGGCCACACGCGGAGAGGGCGCCTCGGTCAATTTCATCACCTGCCACGATGGGTTCACCCTGCACGACCTGTATGCCTATAACTATAAGCACAACGAGCAAAATGGCTGGGATAATACCGACGGGGAGAACAACAATAACAGCTGGAACTGCGGGGCGGAGGGGTATACCGAAGACCTAGGAATTCTCCGCCTGCGCAGGCGGCTTATTAAAAATGCCTGTGCGGTGCTGATGATGAGCCATGGTGTGCCGATGTTTCTGGCCGGGGATGAATTTGGAAATACCCAGTTCGGCAACAACAACGCCTACTGTCAGGATAACGAGATTTCCTGGCTGGATTGGGGACTGCTGGAAAAAAACAGCGAGCTGCTGCGCTTCTTCCAGTATATGATCCGGCTGCGCCGCACCTATCCCGCGCTGCGCAGCGGGGGAAAGCAGGCAGCCTGCGGGCTGCCGAACCTGAGCTTTCATGGCGAGGAGCCCTGGAGGATGAACGCCTCCCCCCAGGCGCGCACGCTGGGCGTGCTTTTCACCGGAAGGGATGCTGAGGACCGGGAGGACGACATTCTCTATCTGGCGATCAATGCGCATTGGGAGAACAGGCGGCTGCGCCTGCCTGATCTGCCGCAGGGGCGCTGCTGGCGGCTACTGGTAGACACCTTCCGCGAGCCCTCCACCGAGCTGGATTGGGGGGAACAGCCGCAGGTTGGCGGCTGTCTGGAGCTGAACCCGCGTTCGGTGGCGGTGCTCATAGGCCGCTAGTTTTCGGCCAAAGGCTCCCCCGGGCCTTCTGCGGGAGGGCTGGCGCCATAATCGGCGAGCTGGCCCGCAAGTTCTGCCGCCCCCTGAATGGAGGTGTAGGCATCCGGCACCTCGCCGACGATGACCGTCTCGGCGAGCAGAAAGCAGGAGGAGATATGGGTGCTGGAGCTCAGTCCCGGGAGGATGGCCTCGGCATCCGCCTCCACCGTCAGCTGCAGCTGATGCCGTGTCTGATTGATGCCCGCCTGCGTAAAGGTGGAGCGGATATCCACGCTGAGCACCCGACTGGGAATAATCCGCAGCGGTATTTTGGGGCCGCGCCCGTTGAGCCAGAGGCTGCCGCTCAGCGTTCCGAGCGGTATAGAGGCCTGCTGCAGCGCCTGTTGCTCAAAGGCGGCAAGAATGCCGCCGGTGATGGCCGTTTTCAGCCGGTCGGCCAGAGCGACGTTGGTTTCAACAGCCGTAACGCCGCCCGCGGCATTGCGGCTGAGGGAGACGAGGCTCTCATAGCGGATATCCAGCTGGGAGAGTTCTTCTTTTACGGCGGCATTCACCGCCTTTGTGCAGACGAGGTTTGCCTCATGCGCGCAAAGGGTGCGCAGCATGGGGCGCAGCTGTTTGCCGGAAAAGAGCAGCAGCCCGAGAAGAAGAAGGGCAGCAGCCATCCGCAGGCCCCGTGCGTGCGCTCTGTTTCCTGTCCGGCGGCGGGGCCTGCGCCATCGCTGCGGCCGGGGGCGGCGTTTTTTCATAGGGCAGAGACCTCCTTGAAAAGCCGGCCCAGGTTGCACCATTTTGGGCGGAGCGGGGTGCCGGCGTTTTTCGGCTTTAAGGCAGCGTTTCCTTAAAAAGGAAATCGGATCTGTGCTTTTTTCTGAAAAGCTCTTTCCAGTTTATGCTTTTTGCCTTTTCGGGGTCCCTGTAAGCGGGGGGCTTCCAGAGGGAGGCAGGCAGAAGCTTGCAGGATTTTTACCGAAATTTTGGAGATTTGCTGTTGACAATCCCATGACCAGGTGATATAATAATAAACGTTGAGCGTTCCGGTTGATAGCGGAGTGTAAAACAGATGAATGCGGTAGTGCTGGAATTGGCAGACAGGCACGTTTGAGGGGCGTGTGTCTCTGACGTACGGGTTCAAGTCCCGTCTACCGCACCAAAGTAAAGTAATCCGAACTTTTCCGACAGGGAGAGGTTCGGATTACTTTTTGTGAGCTTTGAAGATACATATTTGAGATTTCCTGCTTTTCAAAAAATGGCGTAGAAATCATTGATTTCTACGCCATTTTTCTGTCTTTTTGAGTGGCAAAACAGCGGTTTTTAGAAACAGAGGGATTCGTTTGCAAACTCAATACGAACATCGCCGTTATTGCTGGAGACATTCAGTATTTTTTCTCTGCCGTTTTTACTAGCCGGCAAATTACTCTCCCCCTTTTTTATTTTTGTCTGGATGGCAAATTCGTCACAGCTTTCTGCAATCCTACCGGAAATATCTCCGTTTTTGACAGACAGGGTTAAGGCATTTCCTATCTTTAAGCTGCCAAAGGCAATGCTTCCGCCGTTAGAGGAAAGGCTTATGCTTCCTGTTACAGCTAATGCCGGAAGCGAGATATCTTCATTTGTCGTGGAAAGTGTAAGGGTGTTTAAAAGTGCATCCGGTATCTGCAGCGATATTTTCCGGTTTTCTGCAGAGGGCTTTGTTCCCACATAGTCTGTCCATTCTTTATGGCCTGCGCTTGTCATCGCTAATACCCTTTCGTCCGAAACGGTAATGTCATAAGCTTCTTTGCTGCTCTCAAAACAGATAATGTGGATTTGAGCATCTTCTAATATGGATACCTCAATTTTTCTGTCGCGTACATCCACGTTTATTTTCTCAATTTGCAGGATGTCTGCTGTATATTCCTTCTGCACAAACGGATCGCTGCTGCCGGAACAGCCCGATAACACAAAGCCGCCCAGGGCAAGACAGAATGCCAGTGCCATACTTCTTTTCATTTTAATTCCTTTCTAAAGTCAAGAAGGGAAATGCAGATGAAGAAATATTTTTCCATCGGAGAGGCTGCAAGGGGCGGTTCATACGACGAGCGAAACGCTGCGGCACTATGACCGCATCGGGTTGGTAAAACCGAGCAAAAAGGATGAATGGACCCATTACCGCTATTATACCGAACAGGATTTAGTCCTTCTGAATACGGTGCGTGCTTTACAGCTGATGGACTTGCCGCTGCAGGAGATAAAAAAGGTTTTGCAATATGGCAGCCTGGAAAAAATTGTGGATTTTTTAACGCAGGCAGAGAAAAAGGCAGATGAAAAAATTGCCGCATTGCAATCCGGCAGGCTGAAAATCCAACGGGCAAAAGCAGATTATGAAAGGAAATTGCAGGAATACCAAAAGTCCGCACGGTACTTTTCTCAGGGATGTTGCAGAACGTGTCATTTGGTTATCTGATACATTGGAAGTACCGACGCTTGATAATCTCTGGAATTATCTCCATCATTTTTATGATAAAGTGCCTCCTGCCTTAAAAGAGCAGTTTTTCTTTGAGGATTTAGCGGGTATCTATACTGAAAATGGCGTATCAAGGCTTTTTGCGGTCTGTACTCGTTGTGCAGAGATAAACGGGTTAAGGATATTGCCCAAAGGGAAATATCTCTGTGCAAACTGCACCGAAGAAAACAGAGGACAGGTACAAAACGAGTTAATACACACAGCCCAAACAAAATATGGTGCTGAGCCGGCATTTACCGTACAGCTCGTTATTGTCTCAGGGATTTTACAATGGAATTATGAGGTGCAGGTCCATATTGGAGGCTGAAAAGATTCCTTGCTGACTGAAAGCCTCTTCTGCTGCGGAAAAATCCGCTTTGGATATGGGCTGCTGACCGGTTCATCCGCGCCTTTTTCCGGAAGGTCGGGGAGATCGGTGCTTTGTGCAGGCACGATGGCGCCACCTTTTTTATGACGGATATTTCTGTACAAATGGCCGGTTTTGCGATAAGATAAAAGTATCATACAAAAAGGACGGAAAAAGCAGGAATGGGGAGAGGTTTGCAGTGAAGGCAGTTATCATCGATGAACCCTTTAAAATTCGCATAGCGGAGGTGCCGGTGCCGGATATCCGGGAGGATGAGGTTCTGATCCGGGTGGCAGGGGCAGGCATCTGCGGGTCGGATATCGGGATCTATAACGGTACCAATTCTCTGGCAACCTACCCGCGGCTGATTGGCCATGAATATGGCGGCTGGGTGGAGAAGACGGGCAGCCGCGTTAAAAATGTGCGGGTGGGCGAATGCGTAGCGGTGGACCCGGTGCGCTCCTGCGGGCAGTGCTATGCCTGCAGGCAGGGGCGGCCCAATGTCTGCCGCTCGCTGGAGGTTACCGGCGTTCACCGGGACGGTGGCTTTGCGGAATATGTAGCCGCACCGGCAGAGGCAGTTTATGCGCTTGATGCCGGCCGGGTAGCTCCCGAATATGCCTGCTTGACCGAGCCCTATTCCATCGGCATGCAGGTAAACGAGCGCGGCCAGGTGGCAAAGGGGGATAAGCTGTTCATTATGGGCAGCGGCCCGATTGGAATATGTATTATGCAGGTGGCCAAATCGCGCGGCGCTCAGGTGATGATGACCGACATGATTAAAGAGCGGCTGGAAAATGCAGAGCGCATGGGCGCCGACCGGGTGCTGAATATTCAGGAGGAGGACCTGGCCGCGGCAGTTTATGACTGGACTGACGGCGAGGGGATGCCGGTGATTGCAGATACGGTCTGCTCGGTTTCTTCCTTTCCGCAGGCGCTGGAGCTGGCCTGCCCGGCGGGACGGGTGGTTGTGGTTGGGCTGATTGATAAGCCCTCTGCCGTTGCGCAGGTAGCCATCACCAAAAAGGAGCTGACCATCGTCGGCTCCAGGCTAAATAACCATCGTTTCCCGCAGGTAATCCGCGGCTTTGAAAGCGGCGCCCTTACGCCGGATAAGCTTTGCTCGCGCATTTTTCCCTACACGGAGGCGGAGGAGGCGTTCCGGCTGATTCGGGAGCGGCCGCAGGAAATCTGCAAAATTGTTTTGCGCTTTGCAGATGTTTAAAGGGAAACGAAGGGGAACAGAGCAAGCGGCTGAAGGGCTTTCCCCATAAAGGCCACTAAGGCTCTGCTTTCTTTTTCAGAAATCAGAAAACGGGATAACATAAGGCTTTCGCATTTTCTCTTTCTGTCCGGCGGCATATCCCTGCGGATTCGACCGCCGGGCAGAAAGGCAGTTCTCCGGCGGAGCTGCTGCCTGAAAATTTATCCGGCTTATTTTGGCGAAAGGATTGACAAACAGCCCTCCAGTATGTATAATATAAAAATGTCAGGGTAAATGGAAAAGATAGGGGCATAGCTCAGCTGGTAGAGCAGCGGTCTCCAAAACCGCGTGCCGAGGGTTCAAGTCCTTCTGCCCCTGCCAATAAAAAGACTGGAAATCCGTAGGGTTTCCAGTCTTTTTATTTTTCCGGCAGTCCGCTCGGCTCTGGAAGGGCTCTCTTTCGGGCCGCCGCGGCACAGGGCATCGCGGACGAAAAATCCGCCGCAGCGCCCGGCGTCAAAGGGGCAGATGACTGTCTAAGAAGAATGAAGGCAAAAACGGATAAAAAGCGGCCTTCATCCGCAAAAAGACGGCTGCTCTGGATGCGGCTTTCTCACAGGGTAATATGAAAAGAGCGGCTGCAGGGAGTTTTTTACCTCCTGCAGCCGCCGTTTTATCTCTTATCTGCCGTCCCTAAACGGTATAGACATATTCCCCGTTCTTTTCGTTGATGCCATAGAAATCCGCAAAGCTCAGGCGGAAGAGCTTATCCTGCTTTTCACGGATATCGATTCCGTTTTTGATGAGGTGCAGGTAAAGGCCGCTGTTGGAGATATCCCCCAGTGAGAGGAAGCCGGTGAGCTTTCCTTCCTTGAGAATGGCCTTCTTATATTCCTTTTCCGTTTTATGGATAAGAATTTTTGCCCCCTCGGTATCATCCAGCCGTCCGACTGACAGCATGGTGATGCCGAAAAAGTTGCAGGTGTTCTTAAAGGGATAGGGCTTTTCATAAACGGTGTCGATACCGGCCATATTTTCCGCCGCTGCTTTGCCCTGGGCCATTGCATCCGGCCAGACGCCGGAGAGGCCGGTGCAGTCTCCGGCGGCATAGATATCCGGAACGCTGGTGCGCAGATGATCATCTACCGCAATAGCCCGTTCGGCGGCAATGCCGCTCTCGAGCGCTATCTGCGTGCGGGGGCGCACCCCGGCCGCCATAATGACAAAGTCGCAGGCTACCCGCTCGCCGCTCGAGAGAATGACCTCGATGATGTTGCCCTTTTCATCCACGACGGCATCGCTGGCCCCGGTGGCCAGAAGAAAGCGGCAGCCGTGCTCCTCAAAGGCTTTCTGGTAAACGCCGGCGGCAAACTCATCCGTCTGCAGCGGCATAACCCGGGGAGCCATTTCAGCGATGGTGACCTCGGCTCCCCGCCGGCACAGGGCAGATGCAGCATCCAGCCCCACCAATCCGGAACCGACGATGAACACCCGCCTGCCCGCGGCAAAGGCGGCATCAATCTTTAAAGCGTCGCTGAGGTCCCGAAAGCCGAAGACGTTGGGCGCCTCCCGGAAATGGGGGATGGGCGGGATGAAAAAAGCGGACCCGGTGGCAATGAGCAGCCGGTCATAGGGGGCAAAGTAGTCTTCACCATAGTAAACGGTTTTCTTCTCCGTGTCAATCCGCTGTACCTCTTCGCAGCAGAGGTGGGTGATATCGTTTTTTTCGAAAAAGTCAGGCGGCACGAAATTGATGCCCTCGGCATCCCGCTCATGGCCGAGGTATTTGTGCAGCATGCAGCGGGAATGCACCTTTTCATCGGTTGAAATAACGGTGATGATATCCTCCGGGCAGAAATCGCGCAGCGTCTTGGCGGCGGTGATGCCGGCCGCACCGGCGCCGATAATTACAAAGCGTTTCATTTTCACACCTCCCTGACTTCAATCGCCTTTTTGGGGCAGGCACGCACGCAGGCCGGCCCCTCCGGGAGATGGGTACAGAAATCGCACTTAATCATCCGCCTGCGATCCGGAGAGATGGCGGGTACACCATAGCGGCAGCTCATAACACACATATAGCATGCGGCGCAGCTGTCCGCGTTATACTCCACAAGGCCGTTTTCCATATTTTTCTGCAGCGCCCCGCTCATGCAGGCCCCGGCGCAGTCGGGAATATCGCAGTGCCGGCAGAAGATGGGGAGATAGCCGCCCTTTCCATCTGAAAGAATGCGGTTGCGGGACTGGTTTTCGGGATCCTGCAGCTGCAGGGTATAGATGCCGGTTTGCCCATCCTTCCGGTGGGACTCCATGCAGGCCAGCGAGCAGTTTTTGCAGCCATCGCACTTTTTAGGGTCGATAAAAATTCGTTTCATCTAAAAGCCCCTCCTATATATGCAGGGCCCGGCGCTTTTCCTCGATAATGGCCTCCAGCCGGTCCGCGGCCGATTTCCCATCCGGATCGATGATGACCTGCCCGCCGGTGAGCTCGAGCATATCCTCGGTTAGGATTTTGGTCGCCAGGCTGCTGCCGGTCATAAAAGGCGGAACCCCCAGATGAAGCGGCAGCCCCAGAGCCAGCGCAAAGGCGCCATCCGCCAGCGCCTGCTCCTCCAGCCACTGGGCGGCGGAGAAAACGAGCGGCAGCTGCGGCAGGTCTACATGCAGCTCGGCGGCGATTTCGGTAGCTACCATCTCCAGCCGGCCGATGGCGAGGCAGGGGCCGAAATTGAGGACCGGCGGAATGCCCAGCTGTTTGCAGACGGCCCGCAGGTTTGGCCCGGCCAGCTCGGCGGCCTCCGGGGTCATCATGCCGATATTTTCGAGCCCTCCGGAGGAGCAGCCCGCCGTCAGCACCAGAATATCCCGGGAGATGAGTTCGCGGGTCAGCGCGGCGGTGAGGGTGTCGTGGCCATAGGCGACGCTCGAGCAGCCGACAACCCCGGCCAGCCCCTTCACCTTCCCGCTGACGATAAGGTCGATGAGCGGCTTCCAGCTGCCGCCGAGGAAGGCTTTCAGGCTCCCCTCGCTGACACCGGTCAGCGTGTTTTTGTTGCCGTGTTCAGAGAAGAGGTTCATCGGCATGCTGCCCCGGCGCTCCCGGTAGGCGGCGATAATCTCGTCGATAATTCGATCCCCATCCTCCCGGCGGGTTTCATACTGGAAGGGAATATATTCGGCATTGGCCTTTTTGGCGACGACGTCCAGGCAGATCTGCTTGATTTTGAGCTGTTCGCAGATGGGCTCGATACCGGGCAGCGTGCAGTTAAACTCGCTGAGCACCGCATCAATAGCGCCGCAGGAGAGCACCGCTTCGGATATGTAGTTGTTGCCCGCATGCCCGTCAAAAATTTCGGTGTAATGCGCGCCGCGCAGCTGCAGGTCCTGACCTACGCAGGTGCAGCCGACCAGCTTGAAGCCCTTCGCCCCGGCGGCCTTCGCCTTTTCGAGCACATCCTCTTCCAGCAGCCGGTCCTGAATATAGGTGAACAGAGAGTGCTGGTGGCCGGTGATGAGAATATTGATATAATCGGGGTCGATGACGTTCATTCCCACCGGGGCCGGGCGGATTTCCGGGTCGCCCAGCACAACATCGTTTAAAAGGTTGGTCAGCTGCAGCCCGTAAATGCCGGTGGAAATGCCCAGGCGCAGGCAGGAAAGCAGCATCTCCACCGGGTCGGAGCTGAGATTGGTGGAGGTTTTAACAATGTTTTGAAACACCTCGCCCTTTGCGCCGCCCGGCAGAATCCCCAGCTTTTCCCAGCGCTCAAGGCGCGGAGGATAGGCCAGCTTTCTGACAAGTTCCATCGGCTCATACTCGGGGCGGTACAGGTCGGAGAGGACGGCATCCGCCACCCTGACACACAGCGCATATTTATCCGCTTCGTCGATGCCAAACAGCTCACCCAGACGCTGCAGCGCCTTTTCGCTGCGGATTTTATCCCGGTGAAGGCCGGTGTTTTTCAGCTGCCGGGCGGTGTTCTCCACCACATGGATATAGCAGCCTGAGCCGGCGGCAACCGCCCGCAGAAAGTTGCGGGCAACAATGGTATCCGCATTCGCCCCGCAAATGCCGCGGGGAGCCTCCGGGGTAACGCGGCAGGGGCCGTTTGCACACAGGCGGCAGCAGACGCCCTGCAGGCCGAAGCCGCATTTTGTGGACTGCCCCTGAACCCGATGATGGGCGGTTTCCAGCGGAAGGCGGCGGATATATTCCTCCATCGGCTTATCCGCGCTCGGACAGGTGTTGCGGCTGAGGCAGTCGGTACAGTTCATCATAGAGAGTTCCTCCTTACCGGTTTTTTTGGTAAAGCGGGCAGCCTGAAAGAGGGACAGCAGGCTGCCTGCAAAGATGGGCATTGGGACTCAGTTTTTTTTCAGCTTTGGCAGCTGCAGCTTTTTTTTCGGCTTTTTTGGGGGAGGTTCAATTAGCGTATGGGCAGCGGAGGCGTAGTCGGCCGTTTTTGTGGGCATTCCCTTGAGGCTCAGGCGCCACTCACAGAACTGGCGCAGCAGCGAATAGATAACCGCGAAGAGCGGAACGCCGATGAACATGCCCACCACGCCAAACCAGCTGCCGAAAACGGTGATGGCGAAGATAACCCAGAAGGCGCTCAGCCCGGTCGAATCCCCCAGAATCTTCGGGCCGATAACATTCCCATCCAGCTGCTGCAGCGCGAGAATGAACAGCGCCAGCCAGAGGGCTTTCATCGGATCGACAATCAGCATAATCAAAACCGAGGGGATGGCGCCGAAAAAAGGCCCAAAATAGGGGATAACGTTGGTAACGCCGACCATGACACTGATGAGCACCGCATACGGCCAGCGCAGGATGCTCATGCCGAGAAAGCAGAGCAGGCCGATGATGCAGGAATCCAGAATTTTTCCGGAAATGAAGCCGCTGAAAATTTCATGGCTCTGATGGGTAATCTGCACAATGCGCTCCACCGCGGAGGCGGGGATGAGGGCACTGAGCAGCTTTTTCGACTGAGCGAAAAAGCGCTCCTTGCCTATCAGCACATAGATGGAGATGATAATGCCGACGATGAAATTGACTACCTTGGTGGTGACCGACATGGTCGCCTGCAACAGCTGGGGAATGGCCTCGGTAATCATACTGTAAGCGGCGCTGGCCACCGAACGCAGCGCATCCATCACTTCGTTGAAGAGCCCGGGATCAATGCTGTGCAAATCATATTTTTCTGCGAGCTGGTAGAAGAGCGCCTGCGCATTGGTGACCCAGCCGGGAATCTGGGCGGCGATGCTGCCGATGCTCTGGGCAATCTGCGGGATGACAATGCTGAAAAAGACTGCGATCAGCGCAATGGTGAAAAGATAGGTCAGGACCAGCGAAATTATCCGGTTGGCCCTTCGGGATATTCGGCTGCCGAACAGGCGGGGCAGAAGGTGCTTTTCAAAAGCATTTAGAATGGGATTCAGAATATAGGCAATAACAAAGCCGAGAACAAAGGGAGTGAGCAGGTTCCAGAACATGGCCACTGCAGTAAGCAGGGCCTTCAGATTATGAACAGCCGAGATGATGACGGCGCTGATGACGATAACCAGCACCGCATAAATAGCAATGGTGGTATATCTTCGGTTAAAATTGGGCTTCACGGTGGCGACCATTCCTTTCTCTTCAAAGCCGAATAGATATTTTCATTATAGACGGATTCATTTCTCTTTACAATGCCTGTTTTGACAAATTCTGCAGGAATTCTCTGTCCGGCCGCGCTCTGTCTGCTCTTTCGCCTTTCTGAGTCAGTAAAAATAGGCAAAGGAAAGAGCGGGCACCGCTTATTTTGTGAAGGCCCGTTTTTTTGCCGCCTTTAAAGCTGCGGGCGCCTGCCGGGGCTTGCGGCTTTGCCCGGCAGGCATTATAATAGGGACAGCGGCTGTCCGGATGGATGCGCTAAAAGAAGCCCGCCGCCGCAAAAAGGACTGCGGCGCGAAAGGGGAGGAACGATTTTGACCGCGATTGGTTATCAGCTTTCCAGTTTAAAGCCGGTTCTCTGCTGCGTGCAGCAGGTGCAGGAGGCCCTGCGCCGTTTGAAAGAGATGGGCTATCATACCCTGCAGATACAGTGGATTTCCCCCGAGGTTCCCGATGAGGCGGTCGCGAATGCGCTCCTCGAAAATGAGATGACATGCCTGGGCGTACAGGACCGATACCCGGCCATTCGGGAGGGGTTTGAGCGTTTTGTGCGCCAGAACCGTCTTTTTGGCGGCAGCGATCTGTGCATCAGCGGGATTCCGCCCGAAAATTTTTCAGAGGAAGGGATAGCCGCCTATGCCGGTGAGCTGGGCTGCATGTCCGCACGGCTTGCCGGAGAGGGGATGAGCCTATCGTTTCATCCGGTATCCGTCGACTATGCGCCCGTAAACGGTATTCCGGCGCTCATGCGGCTGCTGGATGCGCTGCCTGATATGAAGCTGACGTTGTGCGTTTACCATGCCGTCCGGGCGGGGCTTGATCCGGCAGCGCTGCTCGAGCGCTACCGCGGACGGGTGGATATCGTTCATTTTAAGGACTATGCGGTAGGCGCCGACGGGGAGGCCTATCTGGTCCCTACCGGGCAGGGGGAAATCGACTGGCCGCCCATCTTTGCTGCCTGCAGCCGCACCGGCGTGCGCTGGGGGCTGGCCGAGCAGGAGCGCTGGAGAAAGGACCCCTTTGTCTGCGCGCAGGAGAGCCGGCGCTATATACTGGAAAACGGGATAGCGGATGCGCAGCAGGATAGATAGAAGGTGAAAGCCGGCGCGCCCGGCATTAAAAAATGCCGTCCTGACCGGGCGGCGAAGGAAGGAAAGAGAAAAATTGGAGATCAAAAATGCCCGCCGCATTGTTTTTAAGGTGGGAACCTCTACATTGACCCATCCGAGCGGAATGCTGAACCTGCGCCGGATTGAGCGGCTGGTCAGGGTGCTGGCCGACCTGAAGAATATGGGCCGGGAGATTGTGCTGGTCTCCTCGGGGGCTATCGGCGTCGGGGTGGGGAAGCTGGGGCTCGCCGAGCGCCCGCGGGATACCCGCTCGAAGCAGGCGGTCGCCGCCATCGGCCAGGTGGAGCTGATGTATATCTATGACCGGCTTTTTTCGGAATATAACCACACCATCTCCCAGGTGCTGCTGACGCGCGATGTGGTGGAGGATGAAAACCGCTGTGAGCTCTGCCGCAGCACCTTCAGCCGGCTTCTGGAGTATAAGGCCATCCCGATTGTCAATGAAAATGATACCGTCGCCGTCGAGGAAATCGAGTTCGGCGATAATGATTCGCTTTCCGCCGTCGTCGCAACGCTTTGCGGAGCAGACCTGCTGGTCATTCTCAGCGATATTGACGGGCTGTATGACGATAATCCCCGTCAGAATCCGCAGGCTGTTCTGATTTCCGAGGTGCACCAGCTGGATGAAACCGTTTTGGAATATGCCAAGGGGGCGGGCAGTGCCCGCGGCACCGGAGGCATGGTGACCAAGCTGCATGCCGCGCAGATTGCCGGCGCTGAGGGGATTGACACCATTGTGATGAACGGGGAGAACCCGATGAAAATTTATGATCTGCTCGAGGGCAGGCCGGTGGGCACCCGCTTTTTTGCCGGGCAGCCCGGCGGCAGATAAAAAAGGAGAGGGTTTTCATGGTGAATTTAACGGATATTGGAGAGCGCGGAAAAGCTGCCTCCCGGTTTCTTACTTCGGCGAATGCCGAAGTAAGAAACCGCGCCCTGGCCGCTATCGCTGCCGCGCTGCGCAGGGAGCAGCAGGCGATTTTGCGCGCAAACGCGCAGGACACTGCGGCTGCCGAAAACGGCGGGATGAGCGCCGCCTTTCTTGACCGGCTCGCACTCACTTCCCAGCGCATAGAAGAGATTGCCGCCGCAGTGGAAAAGGTCATTATGCTGCCCGATCCGGTCGGCCGGGTGGATGGCGGGCACACCCTCCCGAACGGTCTGCGCCTTTATAAAACGAAGGTGCCCTTTGGCGTGGTCGGCATGATTTATGAGGCGCGGCCGAATGTGACAGTGGATGCCGCGGCGCTCTGCCTGAAATCCGGCAACGTCTGCATGCTGCGCGGCTCGAAAGAGGCCATCCGTTCGAATATCGCGCTGGTGGGTGTTATGCGCGCCGCCATTGCCGGCGTCGGGCTGCCGGAGGACTGTATCCTGCTTGTGGGCGATACCACCCGGGAGGGGGCGGCAGCGATGATGACGCTGCGCGGCTACCTCGATCTTCTGATTCCCCGCGGCGGGGCCGGGCTCATCCGCTCGGTGGTGGAGAATGCGACGGTGCCGGTCATCGAGACCGGGGCAGGCAACTGCCACACCTATGTGGACAGCAGCGCCGACCTGCAGATGGCGGTTAAAATTCTGGAGAATGCCAAGGCCTCCCGTCCCTCGGTCTGCAATGCCTGCGAAACGCTGCTCATCCACTGCGATATGGCGGCGGATTTTCTGCCGCTGGCCAAAGCGGCACTCGACCGCTATGCGGTCGAGTGGCGCGGTTGCGCGCGCAGCAGGGAGATTCTGCCCGGTATTCTGGAGGCCACTGAAGAGGACTATGCCACCGAGTACGATGATTATATCCTCGCCTGCCGGGTGGTGGACAGCCTCGAGGAGGCGCTCGCGCACATCGCCCGCTATTCGACCGGGCATTCGGAATGTATCGTTACGGACAGCTATGCACATGCGCAGGCTTTCACCGCCGGCGTGGATGCGGCGGCAGTGTATGTCAACGCTTCCACCCGCTTTACCGATGGGGGCTGCTTCGGCCTGGGGGCCGAAATCGGCATCTCCACCCAGAAGCTGCATGCCCGCGGCCCGATGGGCCTTGAGGCGCTGACGACCGATAAATACCTCCTCTTCGGGGAGGGGCAGGTGCGAAAATAACAGCAGAGCGGGCGGCCGGGAAAATGAACAGGGTTTAAATTCTCCCTGATTTCGCTTGAAAGCCTTTGGAGCAATATGTTATACTGAAACTGTCTGTAGAAGCTGCGGCAGTCTGTGGACAATCCCGATTATTCCCGCCGGGGCGGTGCGCATTTCGCCTCTTTGCTTTATGAAGATGCCATATATTTACTGAAAGTATATATTGTTATTCGAAATACAGATCTTAGCGGCCGCCAGCCGGTTTTTGCCGTTCTGCTCTCTGGCAGGGCGGCCGGTTTTCTCCCAAACCTACACAATGGAAAGGATGCCTGCCGATGGAATATAATAGCCTGCGCAATGTGCATAAGCGGCGCCGCAACCGGGCGGCCGCCCCGATCGGCGCGCTGGTGCTGGTGCTGGCTGCAGCGGGGCTCTGCGCACTGATTATGCTGAGTATCAATCTTACCCACCAGATTCTGGATAATTCCCGGGAGAAGCAGCGCTTTGAAAAGCTGGTTCAGCCGGTGCTCATGTTTGATCCCCCGCCCTTTGAGGATGTGACCACCCTGCCGGATACCACCGTGCTCGAGGCCGCCCTCTGGGCAACGATGCTCGGCGAAAAGCGGGAGACCTATGCCTTCGATGCACAGGGCAACCTGATTCTCCCCTCTTCGGATGTGGATGTGGAATCCGCCAAGCTGTTCGGGCCGGAGCTGTCGCTCAAGCACCAGTCTTTCCCATCCGACTTTGGCATCAGCTATGAGTATGATGAATCCAGCAAAGCCTACCGCATTCCGGTGGCCAGCGCCACCACTCTGTATACCCCGCGGGTGGATGAAATCGAACGGGAGGGGGATATCTATTCGCTGCTCGTCGGCTATATCCCGCCTGGTACTGCCTGGAACACCGACATTACCGGCAACAAAACCGAACCGGACCCGCATAAGTTCATGGTATATAAGCTGCAGAAAAAGGGAAGGAACTACCAGCTGATTGCCATTGAAAACCCGCCGGCGGATAAGCAGGTGAGCTATGGCCCCTCTATCTCCTCCTCGCTCAATGAGATTGCAAGCGTTGAGGAGCAGCTCTCTTCGTCCTCAGAGCCCTCTGAGAGCTCCTCGGCGGCGGATGACGGACAGGATTCCTCTGACGGCGAAGCCGGACAGGAGGACTCCTCCGCAGACAGCAGCGAAGCGCAGGATTCCTCTTCGCAGGAGGCTGAGGATACGGACGAATAAGCTGCTGATGGGCAAAAAAGAGGTACCATCTGGCCATAAAAAAGGGGTATAAAAATGCAGCGCATTTTTATACCCCTTTTTCTGCAAAACGGCAGGCTGTTTTTTTTAAGCTCTTTCTGGTTTGCGGCCTGCTCGGGTAGGGCAGAAAATGCCGCGAAACACTCAGAAAACCTGCAGAAAGGATGAATTCACTTGGAAAACCGGCAGAATGTCTATCTCATTGATACCGATATCGGGGACGATATCGACGATGCCTATGCCATTGCGGCAGCTCTCGGCCATGCCGGGGAGCAGATCATCGGCATCACCACCGTTTTTAAAAATACCGATGGACGCGCCCGGCTCGCCAGAAAGCTGTTAAGCCTATCCCCCTATCCCGATATTCCCGTTTATGCCGGGAGCGGAAATGGGCTGCGCCGAACCTATAACTGTGCTGGGCCGTTTCCCCAGTGGGGGGAGGAGCTGCAGGAGGCTGTCTGCGGCTATGACCGGTCGCTGGGCGCCGCGCAGTTTATCGTTCAGATGGCCCGGCAATATGGAAAGCGGCTGATTATTATCGGCATTGCGGCGCTCACCAACATTGCGCAGGCTATTCTGGAGGCACCGGAGGTGATGGCGGACATCGGCGGCCTGTCTATTATGGGGGGCGGGTTTTTTATGCACTGCACCGAGTGGAACATTCTCTGCGATCCGGAGGCGGCGCGCATTGTGATGAAATCGGGCATCCCCAAAAAGTTTGCCGGGCTGGATGTCACCCTGCAGCTCAGAATGGACGGGCGGGAAACCCGGCAGCTCTGCAGCGGGCAGACGCCCCTGCAGCGCTACCTCAGCGAGCTGACCCGCCGCTGGCAGGGCGGCGGGCCCGAGCTACCGATTCATCATGATTATCTGGCGGTTTTGTCCGCCATGGAGGGCTTTTCTCAGCAGGATACCCGCTTTATGTGCTGCCTTCCGCAGAGAATACGGGTGCTGACCGAGGAGCCGGTCGCCGGCATGACCTACAACGAATCGAGCGCGAACTGGTTCGGAGAGGCTCCCGTTCCCAACTGCCTGGTCGGCCAGAAGGTGGACCGGCAGGCGGTTTTTAAGGAGCTGTTTAAGGACCTGGGGCTTTCTGAGGGCTGAGAGGGCCCTGAGCGTTACTCTCAGCCGCACTCAATCTCCCTGCCGCGCACCCAGACGCGCTGCAGCCGCAGCTCTTCATCGGTCAGGCAGAGGTCGGCCATATAGCCGGGCGCAATTTTGCCGGTATCGCGGATGCCGATGCTTTCGGCGGGGGCGCAGGTAGCGGCGCGCACCGCCTCTTCGGCTGGAACGCCGAACGAGATAGCCCGGCGCATGCAGGTAAAAAGGTTGGTGGCGCTTCCGGCGATCGTTCCGTCGTGCAGGGTTGCCCGCCCGTCGCAGACAGTGACCGGCTGGCCGCCCAGCTCATATTCCCCGTTCGGCATGCCGCAGGCCTCCATACTGTCCGAAATCAGGGCAATCTTCCCATCCCCCAGAATGGAGAAGGTCAGCCGGATGGCAGCCGGATGCAGATGGATGCCATCCGAAATCAGCTCGGCGACCGCCTCCTTCGATTCCAGAACCGCCCCCACCACGCCAGGCGCCCGGTGGACGAGCAGCGTCATCGCGTTGTAGAGGTGGGTAGCGTGGCTGGCGCCGATACACAGGGCATGGCGGGCGGTTTCATAGTCCGCATCGGTATGCGCAATTGAAATAACCGCCTCTTTTTTAACTTCCTGTATAAATTCATCTGCCCCCGGCAGCTCAGGAGCGATATCACACAGTCGGATTTTGCCGCCGCTGAGCGACTGCAGCTTGTGGAAGAGGCCGATATCCGGGTCGATGATATTCTCCTCTGCCTGCGCGCCCTTCTTCTTTTTCGAGAAGAAGGGCCCTTCCATATTGATGCCGATTATCCGCGTGCCGCCAGGGACCTCCTCCTCGGAGAAGCGGCCGAGCGCCGCCATAATTTTTTCCAGCTCGGCGGCGGGCAGCGACATGGTGGTTGCGCACAGAGCCGTAATGCCGTTTTTGGCATAGAAGCGGGACATTTTCCGGTAGCTCTCCGGGTCGGGACGCGACCAGTCCCCGCCTACACACCCGTGTGAATGGATATCACACAGCCCGGGAATCAGCGTTTTTCCGCTGAGGTCCTCTCCTGCTCCCGCAATAATGGGAGCTACCTCCAGAATCCTTCCGTTTTCTATGCGGACATCCGCCTTTTCAAAATGATAGTCGGCATGAAAGACCCGCGCATTTTTCAGCAGCATTTTTTCCTCACCTTTCTTTATTATCGTCAAACAGGCTGCAAAAAACCGAAATTCTTTGCAGCCGCCACGGCGCTTAAGGCCGCAGCGGGCCGCCTTGGACGGCCCTTATTTGGACTTTACAGTTTGGTCCGGCATCTTCTTCCGCGCCAGCGGTTTAAAAGACAGCTTTTGCTGTTTTGAAGTTATCAGGCTGTGTCAGAAGGAGCCTGGCAGCTTCCGGCTGATGACATTTTCATCCTGCGGCCTCAGCTGCTGCGCCGGGCTGCCGCATAGGTTAAAAGAAGCGCGAAAACAAGCCAGCCGAGATAGGGGAGATAGCAAAGCGCCGCGCGGCGGCTGGCTTTATAAAAATCCGCCTGGGTAAATGCACCCAGAATCAGCAGGGCGATGAGCAGATAGAAAGCGAGCCTGAAAAACTGAAAGCGGAAAAAGACCATTGGCCAGAGGGCGCTGAGCAGCAGCCCGCAAAGAAAGGTTACCACCGTCCCGCGCCGGGCATAGGGGTCGGGCTGCCGGGCGCTCAACGCTAGATAAAAGGCATAGCCCGTCAGCAGATAGAGAACCGCCCAGAGAATAGGCAATACCGCCGCAGGCGGTGCGAAGCGGGGAAGATTGGACGAAAGCGCGTTTTTTTCAGTATCTGCGCTGAGCAGGGCGCCAAGCGCCGCCGCTGCCGCTACGCTTAAAAGGCTGTATGCTGCATTTTTCAGCTCTGCTTTCATAGTTCCTCCGTTTTATAAACAGGCCAGGGCCGGATGAGCGGCCCCTGTTTTTTCTTTAAAAAGGGAGCTTCTGCCGAATGATCTGCCGGCCGCAGAGGGTCATTCCTCTTAAACGGTATCCGGGATGATTGATTTTATTCCTGCAAGGGTATATAATCAAAGGCATAAACAGCTTTTACAGTCAATGGCGCCTAAAAAGCGGGGGCTGTGCCTTTTCAGGCGGTGGGCCGCCGGGCGCGCAACCGTTGACGATAAGGTCTAAAGCGCGGGGACAGATAAACTCCCGCGGCAGATGCCGCCGCAGAATTTCAGGGGATTCATGCGGATTTTTGGAAAGAGACCAGACTATAATGGAAGGGATGAAGAGCCATGGAGATATCGGGGCAGGACTATGAGCTCGATGAGCTGGAAACGCTCAAGCAGATGATGCAGCTTTACCGCGCCTATGTGGACAGGCTGGAGAAGGATGAGCGCATCCGCTATATCAGCCGGGAGGAATATGTGCATGTCACCCGTTCGATGATCCACTGTCTGGATGCCTCTGTACATCAGCTGGAGCGGATGCTCAGCTGCCTCGAGCGGGTTGTCGACTCCGTTTCGCAGCTCAGCGAAGAGGTCATCGAGCTCAGGGGCAGAATGGATGCGGAAGAGCAGGAGGAATTTTGAGGAAGGGCAGGCTTTTAAAATGGAGGAGCAGCGCGCTCATATTTGCCCTGGCATGCTGGTGGATATCGTTCTTAAGCGGGATCAGCCGACAGGGCGGCTGACGCGCGGACATGTGAAACGGATTTTGACCCGCAGCGCCACCCATCCCCGCGGCATCAAGGTCATGCTGGAGGAGGGGGAGCAGGTGGGCCGGGTTCAGAGAATATGCGGGCAACCAGAGAAAAAGGAGACAGACAGATGATTTTATTGGTAGCTTATCCCGGCTGCTCCACCTGCAAAAAGGCGGAAAAATGGCTGGAAGAAAACGGTATTGCCTTCACCCGGCGGCATATTCGGGAGGAAAATCCGACGGAGCAGGAGCTGCGCGCCTGGTGGGAGAAGAGCGGGCTGCCGCTGCGCCGGCTGTTTAATACGAGCGGCGTACAGTACCGGGCGCTCGGGCTTAAAGACCGGCTGGAAGAAATGAGCGAGCAGCAGCAGCTGGAGCTGCTGGCGTCAGACGGCATGCTCGTCCGGCGGCCGGTAGCCGTCGGGGAGAAAACCGTTCTCTTCGGCTTTCGGGCCGCTGAGTGGGAGCGGCTGCAGCAGGAAAAGAAGGAGTAGAAAAAATGGAAATAAAGCGCGGCAACCCTTACGACGATGCGGTGTTTTTTGAAAAATACAGCCAGATGGCCCGCTCCCGCCTGGGACTGGAGGGGGCAGGGGAGTGGGAAACGCTCAAAGCGATGCTGCCTGATTTTGGTGGCAAGCGGGTGCTTGACCTTGGCTGCGGCTATGGCTGGCACTGCCGCTATGCGCTCGAACAGGGCGCCGCCGCGGTGACGGGGGTGGACATTTCCGGGAGGATGCTGGCCGTTGCCCGGGAAAAAACGAAGGGCGGTGCCGTTACCTACCTGCAGATGCCGATTGAGGAAATCGCCTTTGAGCCGGAGAGCTTTGACCTTGTTTTCAGCTCGCTGGCGCTGCACTATGTCTGTTCCTTTTCGGATATTTTAAAGAAAATCCGTTCCTGCCTGAGGGCGGAGGGGGACTTTGTCTTCTCGGTGGAGCATCCGGTCTTTACCGCCTATGGCACCCAGGACTGGATTTATGATGAAGAGGGGAAAATCCTGCACTTTCCGGTGGACCGCTATTTTGAGGAGGGGGAGCGCGAGGCGGCCTTTCTGGGCGAAAAGGTCCGCAAATACCACCGGACGCTGACCTCCTATGTGGAGGAGCTTTTAACAAACGGGTTTGAAATCCTTCATCTGGCAGAGCCGAGGCCGCCGGAGCGGATGATGGAGCAGCCGGGCATGCGCGATGAGCTGCGCCGGCCCATTTTCCTGCTGGTTGCTGCCCGCAAAAAGCCCTTTTCTGCCGAAAAGCGGCGAGGATAGCCTCCTATTGGGACTTCTCTTCTTCTGCGGGCGCGGGATGCTCCCGCACATAGCGGATAATGACCTTATAGGCCTCCCGGCTCAGATGCAGGCCATCCCCCGCATCGTATTCCTCCGGCAGGGCACCTTTTTCATCCTTGAGGGCCTCGGCGGTGTTCAGGAAAAAGAGGCTCTTTTCGTCTGCCAGCTTTTTCAGCCGCTCGTTATAGCGGTCAATCGTCTCATTAGACATGGCAGGGTTCTCTTCGCTGAATTCGGCGGAGACAGGATAGATGGCCTGCAGGATATAGCAGCTTTCAGGGGACTGGCGGATGATATCATCCACCAGTCCTTCATATTCGCTGAAATATTCCTCCTCCTCGATAAAGTTCATCCCGTTGATGCCGAAGGAGATCATCACCCTTTTGGGTGCACGCTCGCCGACTGCTTCGGCCAACGTGCATTCGCTGCCCTCGCGCGAAGAAAACAGCGGCTTTTGGCGCGCATCCAGGTGGTTGAGCCCATCAATAGCCAGCACCTGCCGCTGGGGCACAAAGCCATAGGTTGCCATCCCCCGCGTGCGCGAATCGCCGGTAAAGAGCGTTTCCACCAGGTAGCGAGAGTCGCCCTCCTCCTCTGAAGAGCTTTCCGAGTTTTCCTGGGGAGGTTCTTCCGGTACAGGGGCGGTATTCTCCTGCCCGCAGGAGCGCACCAGCAGGAGAATGCCTGTTATCAGCAGAAGGAGTGCTGTCCCCGTGATGACAAAAAACCGGGGACGCAGTCGGTAGTGTTTCCGTCTTTTTTCCGGCAACTGAAAGCAACTCTTTTCGTCATAAAGCTTAAAAGCAGGAGAGAATATGCGTCGCTTTGCGGCCATTATAGCACAAAAGGGAAATTTATGCAAACTTCTGCCGCTGAAAAGCAGGTTTTGCGGCAAAAGCGGGCGGCTTTAAAAGGGGACGGCCGCTTGCAGAGGCTTTTTCAGTGAAGGGGCGCGTTCTCTCTGTCCCCGGCGGATAGGAGGCGGTTGATGG
The DNA here is from genome assembly GCA_022792175.1 of Provencibacterium sp. Classification (GTDB taxonomy): domain Bacteria; phylum Bacillota; class Clostridia; order Oscillospirales; family Ruminococcaceae; genus Harryflintia. The sequence goes on along the minus strand of JAAWAN010000013.1, from coordinate 8,012 downwards.
CGCTGGTGAGGGCGATAATCGAGGCCATGATGATATCTTCATGCACACCCGCGCCCCAACAGGTTTCGCCGCTCACCGACTGGATGCCGACATAGGCGGCGGCCCGGGCGGTTGAACCGGTTTCGAGCGCATGCTCGGTATACCGCAGGTTGCTGTATGAAATGCCCAGGTTCTGTTTGAAGGCGTTGCTGACCGAGTCGAGGCGGCCGTTGCCCTCGCCGGGGAGAAGGCGCTCTTCTCCGTTTATGCGCACAGAGACCTCCGCATGCAGCCGCGCGCTGCTGCGCTTATAGTGACAGTCGATAAGCTCGATGGGGGAACTGAGCCCCACATAGGTCTGATAAAAGATATCGCAGACCTCTTGGGGGGAGAGCTCCTTATGCTGATGGTCGGAGACGCTTTTCACCGTGTAGCCGAGCTGCTCGCGCATCTTCGGCGGCAGGTTGAAGCCGAAGTGCTGCTCGAGCAGATAGCCGATGCCGCCCTTGCCGGACTGGGAGTTGATGCGGATGACATCCGCCTCATACTCCCGCCCGATATCCCGGGGATCGATGGGCAGATAGGGAACATTCCAGCGTGCGCTGTCCGAGGCGCCGCGCCAGCGCATCCCCTTGGCAATGGCATCCTGATGGGAGCCGGAGAAGGCGGCAAAGACCAGTTTTCCGCCATAAGGCTGGCGATCGCCCACCCGCATGCCGGTCGTGCGCTCATACAGCTCCACAACGGCGGGCATATCGGAAAAATCCAGCTGCGGGTCGATGCCATGGGAATAGAGGTTTAAAGCGAGGGTCACGATATCCACATTGCCGGTGCGCTCGCCGTTGCCGAAGAGGGTGCCCTCCACCCGCTCGCCTCCTGCGAGCAGGGCCAGCTCGGTATCGGCAACCGCGCAGCCGCGGTCGTTGTGCGGGTGCAGTGAGAGAATCACCTGCTCGCGCATATGCAGGTGCTCGCTGATATATTCCACCTGGTTGGCATAGATATGCGGAAGTGAAAGCTCAACGGTGACCGGGAGGTTGATAATCACCTTTTCCTTTCCGGAGGGCTTCCAGACATCCAGCACCCGATTGCAGATTTCGAGCGCAAATTCCGGCTCGGTGCCGGTGAAGCTCTCGGGGGAATATTCAAACTGGTAGGGAATGCCCGCCTTTTCCCGGTACTGCTGCAGCAGCCTTGCCCCGGAGAGAGCAATATCGATAATCTCCTCTTTGGATTTTTTGAAAACCTGCTCACGCTGTGCAGCTGAGGTGGAGTTATACAGATGAACGATGACATTTTCAGCGCCGCGGATGGCTTCAAAGGTCTTTTCGATGATGTGGGGGCGGGACTGGGTGAGCACCTGAATGGTCACATCTTCCGGGATGAGCTTCTGCTCGATCAGCGCCCGGCAGAAGGTGTATTCCGTTTCAGAGGCGGCCGGGAAGCCCACCTCTATTTCCTTAAAGCCGATAGAAACGAGAAACTGGAAGAAATCCAGCTTTTCCTCCAGCCCCATGGGGATGACCAGCGCCTGGTTGCCGTCCCGCAGATCGACGCTGCACCAGCCGGGCGCACGGTCGATATATTCTTTTTGCGCCCATCGCATCGGGCATTCGGGCGGGGTAAAATAGCTGCGGGCATATTTGCCGGTGTTCTTCATGGCTTCCTGCTCCTTTGTGTTTTTTATTTACGGATTACAGGCCGGGGAGGGGAAAAGGCGGAAAGAAGACTAAAAAGCCCTTCGTCTCCAAAATCTCAGAGACGAAGGGCTTTCTCCTTCGCGGTACCACTCCTGTTCGCGGCCGTGCCGCGCGCTCAGCGGATACGGACCTCCTCTTTTGGCGGCCTTATATCCTCCCATTGCTAACGGTTGGGCTCCGTCCGCGCCTACTCCTCATCTGTTTCGGGCGGCTACTCCGGGGCGAGTTCAGGCGGCCCTCTGCGCTGCCTCGCACCGGCCGGCAGCTCTCTGTCTGCAGAAAAGCAGTCCTACTGTTCCCCATCCATGTATTGTTCGCGATATTTTTCTTTTATCATACCCACTGGGAAAGACTTTGTCAAGCCCTTAAAAGCGGCTTTCCGCTTGAAAGTGGGACTATTGGCCTGAACTCCGGTGTTCCTCTCTGCCTGCCTGCTGCTTTTGCCGATAGGCGAGCGCCGCCTGCTCCACCTTGTTTTCCCCAAACCGGTAGTAGACCCGCCCCTGCAACATATCGGGGAGGTACTGCTGTGCCACCCAATGGCCGGGGTAGTCGTGCGGATAGAGATAAAACTGTCCCTTTTTCTCCACCTCTGCGCCGTCATAGTGCTTATTCTGCAGCTGGCGGGGGATGGGTCCCGCCTTTCCCGCTTTGATATCTGCTGCCGCCTCCTCCACCGCCTGCGCAGCAGAGTTGGATTTTGGCGCGGTGCACAGCAGGATAACCGCATCGGCCAGCGCGAGCTGCGCCTCAGGCATCCCCACCTGCATGGCGATATCCGCGCACGCCTTGACGATGGGCAGCGCCTGCGGATAGGCCAGGCCGATATCCTCACAGGCGCAGACCAGCAGCCGCCTGCAGGCGGAGATGAGGTCGCCCGCCTCCAGCAGGCGGCAGAGATAGTGCAGAGCGGCGTTTTCATCCGAGCCGCGGATGGACTTCTGGAAGGCGGAGAGGATATCATAGTGCTCATCTGCGCTGCGGTCATAGCGCATAAAGCCGTGGGCAGTCAGCTCGTCCACCCGCTCATCGGCTACAACCCGCCGCTCTCCCGCCTCAAAGTCGGCCGAGAGCGCCAGCATCTCCAGGCTTCCCAGCGCCCGGCGCACATCCCCGCCCGAACGGGAGGCGATGCGCATGAGCGCCTTCTCGGAGATGACGAGCGTTTCTCCCGTTTCCTCCTCCAAAAGCCGCTTGGCGCGCTGCAGGGCGGGCAGAATATCCTGCGGTTGCACGGGCTTGAATTCGAAAACGGCCGACCGGCTGAGAATAGCGTTATAGATATAAAAATAGGGGTTCTCGGTGGTGGAGGCGATGAGGGTAATCGAGCCATCCTCAATAAATTCCAGCAGCGTCTGCTGCTGTTTTTTATTGAGGTACTGGATTTCATCCAGATAGAGAAGAACCCCGTTCATCGCCTCAATGCTGCCCAGGCTGTCCACAATCGCCTTGATATCGGCGGTGGAGGCGGTGGTGCCGTTGAGGCGGTAGAGCTTTTTGTGGGCCGAGGCGGAGAGAATGCGCGCAACGGTCGTTTTCCCTACGCCGGAGGGGCCATAAAAGATAAGGTTGGGGATGGTGCCGCTTTCCATCAGGCGGCGCAGCACCTTGCCCGGGCCAAGGATATGCTGCTGCCCCACCACCTCCTCCAGAGAAGCCGGACGCATGCGGTCCGCCAATGGGGATGCCATATCGGATCATCCATCCTTTCTGTAAAGCCTGGCTGCCATTTTTAAGGGGATAGCCGCTCACTTCATCTCCGGGACCGGGTAAAACTGCGGTGTCAGATCGGTGGCCGGACGCAAAACAGCAATCTCCTTTGCATCCGGCGAAAAGCGCACCACGTTCCCGGAACGGTTCTCCCCCTCCAGGCTGACGATGCGCTGCATTTTCCCGGAGGAGTAGTCAAGGCAGAAGAGTTCATATGGCTCGCCCGCCCGCTCGAGCAGCAGGAGCTGCCGGCGGCTATCGCGCAGGTTCAAATCCATCTCGGAGGAAAAACGGGTAACCTCCCGGCCGCCGGCCGTGTAGACATAATAGGTGCGGGAGTAGGCGTCATACTCATCCTTCCGCGGCAGGTCTGCCTGCACGAGCAGCTGATCGATGCCGCATAGCCACATCACCTGCTTGGGCGATGTGCGCACGTCAAAGGGGAAGGCAATCTCCCCGGCAGGAGTCTGCTCAAAAGAGGAGGCGTTGAAGATGAAAATCCGGTCGCTGGCCGGCAGGCTGCTTTCCCTGTATTCATTGGGAAAGCGCTCATAAAAGAAATATTTCCCGCTGGAGGAGAAGCAGACATTTCCATAGCTGTATTCCGCATCCGCCTGCGGCAGAAGCTCGCTCTCCTCGAAGCGCACGCCCACCTGCGCCTGCTCCTCCTCCGGGTCGATACTCAGAGAGTAGTTATCCAGATAAAATTCCGGCTGCTCTTCATAAAAGGGGGCCTGCACTGTTTGGGGCCTTCCCTCAAAGCGCGCCAGCGTTTTGAGAGAAGAGGTTTTCCGGCTGTAGAGCAGCAGGAGCGTTTCATCGGTATCTTCATAATAGGTAACCAGCGCAAAACGTTCGTTATCCACCCACTGCCCCTGCAGCAGCGAAACGTTTTTTCCCTGCAGAAGGCTGCCTTTTTCGGATGCCGGTATTTTTTGCGCCTCCCCGGAGGAAGAGGGGGGCTCAGAGGCCGTGTTCTGCTGCGAAGCGGCGGGGAGATCCGGCCGGCTTTCCGGACTGTCGGAGCTGCTTTGCGAAGATGCGCTTTTTTCTCCGGAGGAGGCTGCATTTTTTTCGGAGCCCGCCGCTTCAGAGGAAGGAAGCGAAGAAGCGAGAGCCAGGTTGTTATCCGGTTCGGCCGGCCTTTCCGGCGCCGGCCGGCAGGCGCAGAGGGCCGCCATGAAAGCGGCCAGAAGCAGATAAAGGGCTCGTCGGTGATTTTTCATCTTTTCTGTGTTCCCTCCTTCAGAAAAGAGAACGTCGCAAAGATGCAGAAAGAACCTGCCGTTCCCCGCATTTTGCAACGTTCCCTCCAAAAGCTGCGTTTACCCCTGCATGGGCTGCTGCATTGCTCCCTCTTTCGAAGAGCAGGGGCATTTGAACGATGAAGATTTTTCCGGTTTTTTGTATAGCCGGGCGGGGGAGAGCCCGTCCGGTTCTGTATCCCTTCTATTCGTAGAGCGGATACTGCTCACAGAGCGCACAGACCTTTTCGCGGATACACTCGGCGCTGTTTTCAAAATCGGTTGCCGCCAGGTGGATGCATTCGGCGATGACCTCCATATCCTTCTCCACCATCCCCCGGGTGGTGATGGCCGGGGTGCCCAGGCGGATGCCGCTGGTCACGAACGGGGACTGCGGGTCGTTGGGGATAGCATTTTTGTTGGCGGTGATATAGACTTCATCCAGCCGGCGTTCCAGCTCTTTGCCGGTGATATCCATCCCGCGCAGATCCAAAAGGATGAGATGGTTATCCGTTCCGCCGGAGACCATATCAAAGCCGCGCGCGCGCAGTCCGTTTTCCAGCGCCTTGGCATTTGCAACAATCTGTTTCTGATAGGCCTTGAAGTCTTCCGAGAGCGCCTCGCCGAAGCAGACGGCCTTTGCAGCGATGATATGCATGAGCGGGCCGCCCTGCGTGCCGGGGAAGATGGCCTTATCAATCTGCTTGGCCAGCGATTCGCGGCAGAGGATGAGCCCGCCGCGCGGGCCGCGCAGCGTTTTATGGGTGGTGGAGGTTACGATATCCGCATAGGGCACCGGGTTGGGATGAAGCCCCGCCGCAATCAGGCCGGCGATATGGGCCATATCCACCATAAAGTAGGCGCCGACCTCTTTGGCGATGGCGGCGAACTTCTCAAAGTCAATGGTGCGCGGATAGGCGCTTGCGCCGGCTACAATCAGCTTCGGTCTGCATTCGAGCGCCTGACGGCGGACCTGCTCATAATCAATCTGGTGGGTCTTTTCATCTACGCCATAGGAAACGAAATTGTAGTATTTTCCGGAAAGGTTGACCGGAGAGCCATGGGTCAGATGGCCGCCCTCGGCCAAACTCATGCCGAGCACCGTATCGCCCGGCTGCAGCAGCGCGAAATAGACTGCCAGATTCGCCTGCGCGCCCGAATGCGGCTGCACGTTGGCATGCTCGGCGCCGAACAGCTTTTTTGCACGGTCGCGGGCGATGTTTTCCACCATATCAACATCTACGCAGCCGCCATAATACCGTTTGCCGGGATAGCCCTCGGCATATTTATTCGTCAGCACCGAGCCCATCGCCGCCATTACGGCGGGGGAGACGATATTTTCCGAAGCAATCAGCTCGATATTGCGGCGCTGCCGCTGCAGCTCAAGGCCCATGGCCTCGCCGAGTTCCGGGTCCCTGCTGCGCACAAAGCCGATAGTATCCAGGATATCGCTGTACATATACTTTTCCACCTTTCTATCTTTGCTGGCCCTTTCACATACCTACCATTATACACAAAAGGCGGCCAAACACCAATAGCCCGCCTCACTTTTTTTAGGCCGGATGGGTCTGCAGAAATAGTGAAGGTGCCTATATTGAAGAGATTCTTTTGTATACCTCTTGTTTTTTGGGTGGAAGTCTGGCAAAATAGGGAAAAAGAAAATGGCGGGAAGGGGCGCTGTTCTGCGGACGGGGCGGCCTGCCGCTTTAAAGAGGGATGATGCAAATGAAAAACCAGCTGGTGCTGATTCTGGATTTTGGCGGGCAATATAATCAGCTGATTGCCCGGCGGGTGCGCGAATGCAGCGTTTATTGCGAGGTAGCGCCCTATACCCTGCCGCTGTCGGAGATTCGAAAGAAAAATCCTATCGGCATTATCTTTACCGGCGGGCCCAACAGCGTTGCGGCAGCGGGGGCTCCTTCGGTAGACCCGGCGCTTTTCGAGCTGGGGATTCCGGTATTGGGTTTATGCTATGGCTGCCAGCTGATGGCAAAGCTCTGCGGCGGCGAGGTAGGGGCAGCGCCGGTGAAGGAGTTTGGGAAAACTTCTGCTCTGTTTGACCGTTCGAGCGCGCTGTTTCATGCGCTGCCGGAGGAGAGCACCGTCTGGATGAGCCACAACGATTTTATCAGCCGGCTGCCCGAGGGATTTCGGAGCACCGCACACACGGCGAATTGTCCGGTTGCGGCGATGGAGAACCCGGGGCGCCGGCTTTATGGCATGCAGTATCACCCGGAAGTAAACCACACCGAAAATGGAATGCAGATGCTGCGCAACTTTTTGTTTGAGGTCTGCGGTGCGCGCGGCGACTGGAGAATGGACAGCTATGCGCTGCGCGCAGTCGCCGAGGTGAGGGAGAAGGTAGGGAAGGGGAAAATCCTGCTTGCGCTTTCCGGCGGCGTGGATTCTTCGGTGTGTGCGGCTCTGCTTTCGAAGGCAGTCGGCGAGCAGCTGACCTGCATCTTTGTGGATACTGGCATGATGCGCAAGGATGAGGGAGACGAAGTAGAGCGCGCCTTTTCGGAGATGCCGGTACGCTTTGTGCGGGTGAATGCAGCATCACACTTTTTAGGCAAGCTGAAGGGGATCTGCGACCCGGAGCGAAAGCGCAAGATCATCGGCGAGGAGTTTATCCGAGTTTTTGAAGCAGAGGCGCGAAAAATAGGAGAGGTGGATTATCTTGCTCAGGGGACTATCTACCCGGATGTCATTGAATCGGGCGCAGGAGACGCAGCCACCATTAAGAGCCACCACAATGTGGGGGGGCTGCCGGATACCGTTGGATTTAAAGAGATTATCGAGCCACTGCGGCTTCTTTTCAAGGATGAGGTACGTGCGTTGGGAAGTGAACTGGGTCTGCCGGACTATCTGGTCTGGCGGCAGCCTTTCCCGGGTCCCGGGTTAGCGGTGCGGGTAATCGGGGAGATTACCGAGGAGAAGCTGAACATTCTGCGCGAGGCTGATTTTATCTTCCGCGATGAGATTGCGACGGCAGGCTGGGAGCGCTCCATCGGCCAGTATTTTGCCGTTTTGACGGATATGCGTTCAGTCGGCGTCATGGGGGATGGACGTACTTATGATTATACGCTTGCGCTGCGTGCTGTTAATACCACCGACTTTATGACAGCGGATTGGGTGCGGCTTCCCTACGAGGTGCTCGACCGCACATCAGTGCGCATTGTGAATGAAGTAGGTCACATCAACCGGATTGTCTATGATGTGACCAGCAAACCCCCGGCAACGATCGAGTGGGAGTGAGTTTTTGAAACTCCGAACCCGTTGCGGCACAACGATTTTGCGGTTTTATATCTCTCTTTTGATAACGATTTGATAACGCTCCCCATAGGCCGTATCATTCTGTATCCCCAGTGGATTGCGG
>JAAWAN010000012.1 GCA_022792175.1 Provencibacterium sp. | reverse complement strand
TTCCATGACTCGATACTTCAGCTTCACCTCCTTCCAGCTTCAGACAGAAAATTTCGCAGCAGCTCCACCTGCATACGCAGTTCCGCCAGCTCGTTGCTGCGCTGTGTTTCTTCCTTTGCCGGGTTCTTGCGGGGGGTGTCCCTTCGCTCGGGGAACATAACCGTCTGCTATCCTTTGGGCTTTGTTATTCTGCCGTGTGATGAGCTTTTTGATCTGCTTGAGCGTCAGGCTATAGCTTTCCGCTATTTCCCGGTCCGTTTCTCCCGCCGCTTTCCGCCGGAATACTTCCCCGCTTAACGGCTCCACTTTTGTATAATGTTCTGCGCATATAGATGGCCTCCTGTCGTAGCTTTTATTCTACAACAGGAGGCCTCTTTTTTCACTGTCCGTTTTTCGGGTTATTGTCCAGCTTTGCAACCAGACCTTTTTGATTTCCGAAATCCTGAGAAAAAGGGTGCCGGCCCAAAATGGGCGCTGTCCTTTTTCAGAAGGCGAGCGGGCGCAGGGGGCTGTGGCGCTTAAACTCGCCAAGGGAAAACTCCTCCCCACAGCCGGCAAGGCACCGAAGCTTCTGCTCAAAGGTCTTTTCATCATAAATCAAAAGGTCGATATAGGCGCGCTCGTTTCCGATAGCCCCGCCCAGAAGAATGCCTGCCTCCCGGCCGCTCCCGCGCTCGCCCAGCACCTCGGATTCCAGCCTGTCCTGCAGCTGATGGCGCAAATCGAGCACCTGCTGCCCATCGCGGCCGGCAATGGGAAAACTGAGATAAACCGCCCTGGCCCCGCAGCCGAGCAGGCCGTCCGCATTGGTGGCGTCATCCGCATAATAATCGCCGACCAGCCCGGTAAAGCAGGTGGTGCCGAAGAGCACATCAAAGCGGGGTTCGCCCCCCTCCTCCGGATTCAGCTCATACAAAGTGTAGCGCTCGCTGGGCAGCGCATAAAACTCCTTGCCCGCCTCCTGAATCTTCTGGCGCATGCGCCCTTCCAGCTCGGTGAGCGGGAAGGTGCCCTCCTGCGGCCCGGCGGCACGCTGCACATCCTCAATAAAAATGTGCGAGGCCCCCTCGCCGATGCTGTGCTCCATCAGCAGGTAAAAGATGGTGTAGGCCAGCTGCTCCTCTGCCTGCGCCAGCGCCTCGCTCCAAAAGTGCAGAACAAAGCTGTTTCTCTCAGCGTCATACTCCATCCCCACCTGAACGCTGCCCGCGCTTGCAGAAATGTCGTTCATCCGGATGGTGAAATCCTCTCCCTGCGCGCTCTGCATATAGGGATAAAACTTCCAGTCATGCTGCAGGCTCTGCGGCCTGCGGGCAATGATGTAGGGCAGCAGGTAAAAAAGATAGTCCCGGCCGGAGACGGCGAAGGTAAATTCATACTCGCCGCCGACATGAAAATGCAGCCCTCTGCAGATCTGATTGGTCCCCTCGCTGAATGTCAGGATAATGGTATCCGTTTCAACGCTCGACCTGCTCTCCACCAGCTGCGCAAGCCGCTGTTCATTCTGCACAAACCAGTTCCAGAACCGCTCTACGCGTTCACAAAACGAGGCGGCCTCCTCCTTTTCCTTTTGCTGCTTTTTCATGGCGCGGGCCTGCTCTGCATATTCCATTGCCATATCCTCCTCCGATTCGCTCATGGTTATCTTCCCTTTTCCAATATTCCAGCCGCCTAAACGGCTTTTTCCCTTTTCCGCAGGACAATAAGGCAAAGCAGGTTCCAGCTATAACTGCCGCCCTGCGGTATATTCAGCCATGTCCGTAGGGCGGCCGAATAAATCGGCGTATAATAGCCGCCCTGCGGCTATTATACCATAGACAACTGTCAAAAAACCAGCCCACCCCGTCCAGCTTTTCCAACAAAACGCAGAGGAAATCAAAACTTTTTATCGGGATATCTTGACAGATTGCCCAGGATTTCCTATGATTATCCTAGGGAGAAATCGAATGCTGAGCCGCCGGTCCCTTTGGCCTGCTTTTTCGGACGTTTCCCACTTAAACATTTGGAGGTCTTACCCGTGCATCAAAACCGCGGGCCTTTGCTGCTCGTTTTAACCGCCCTGCTCTGGAGCTTTGCCGGCATCGCCGTTAAATTCATCAGCTGGTCGCCGATTACCATCGCCTGCCTGCGCGGCATTCTGGCCGCCGCCGTTATCGGGCTGCTGAACTGGCGCAGCTTTACCCGGCCGACCCCGGCCGTTTTTTGGGGGGCAAGCTCGCTGTTTGTCACTTCCATCGTCTTCATCCTCTGCAACCGGCTGACCACCGCGGCCAACGCCATCGTTTTGCAGTATACCGCCCCCATCTTCGTTATTTTTCTCTCCGCGCTGCTGCTGCATAACCGCCCCACCCGGCTGGATATCTTCACCGTTTTGCTGACGCTGTGCGGCATCATCCTTTTCTTTATCGATCACCTGGGGCATGGGGCGCTGCTCGGAGACGGTCTGGCCCTTTTTTCCGGGCTCACCTTCGGCCTCGTTTTTATTGCCAACTCGATGAAGGGGGCCAACCCGGTGCTCGCCTCCTTTCTCGGCAACCTTATGAGCGCGCTGCTGCTCCCTTTCCTCTTCCGGGATGCCTCGCTGCGCTCGGCCACGCCGGCAGAGTGGCTGGTCATCTTTTTAATGGGCGTTTTTCAGATGGGGCTCTCCTATGCGCTGTTTGCCAAAGGGATGGAGACCACCCCTCCCATCAAGGCATCGGTCATCTGCGCGCTTGAGCCGGTTCTCAACCCCATCTGGGTCTTTCTTCTGATGGGGGAACTCCCCGGGAAACTCGCTATTGTCGGCATTATCATCGTCATCGCCACCATTTTGTTTTATAACATTGCCACCCTGCGCCTGGCGCAGGCGCAGGCAGAGGCGAAAAAGCTTCTGGAAGCGCCGGAGGAGGAGTAGCTGTTTTTCCGGCTTCGCATTTCTCCCGCGCATTTGGCGCCCCATCAGCGGCAGACCCTTTTGCCGCCGGTTTTTTTGTCTGGTCCGGCTGCCCGCAGCAGGCTAAAATCGGGAGGCCGTATCCCCATATATATGTACCATCAATATACAGGAGGAATAAAAACATGAAACTGACACAGAAGGCCCTCTGCAATCGGGAAACCTGGGAGCAGAAGGGCTACCAGCTGCCGCAGTATGACCGCGAAGCGATGGTGAAGAAAACGGTGGAGCATCCCGTCTGGGTACACTTCGGCGCCGGCAACATCTTCCGCGGCTTCCCGGCGGCGCTGCAGCAGAAGCTGCTCAATGAGGGAAAGAGCGAAGAAGGCATCATCGTCTGCGAGGGGTTTGATACCGAGATTATTGAAAAGGCCTACCGCCCGTTTGACAATCTGAGCCTGCTGGTCGTTCTCAAGGCGGACGGCACCATCCGCAAGGAGGTTATCGGCAGTGTGGCTGAGTCGCTGGCGCTGCCTGCTGAAGAATCGGCCGACTGGGAGCGCACCAAAAAGATTTTCTGCAGCGACAGTCTGCAGATGGTGAGCTTCACCATCACCGAAAAGGGCTATTCGCTCACCGACGCCGCCGGCAACTGGACGGCGCTGGCCAAAAAGGACTTTGAGGGCAAGGACCCCGTTCCCACCGGGCTGATGGGCAAAATCACCGCCCTCTGCCTCGAGCGTTACCGCGCGGGCGAAAAGCCGCTCTCGCTGGTGAGCATGGATAACTGCTCGCAGAACGGCCAGAAGCTGCAGAACGCCGTTTTGCAGACAGCGGAGGCCTGGGTGAAAAACGGCAAAGCCCCGGCCGGCTTCCTCGATTATCTCAAGGATCCGAAAAAGATAGCCTTCCCCTGGACGATTATCGATAAAATCACCCCCCGTCCCGACCCGGTGGTTCAGGAGCTGCTCGGGAAGGATGGCTTTGAGGATACCGGGCTCATCGTTACCTCGAAGAACACCTATACGGCCGCCTTTGTCAATGCCGAGGAGCCGCAGTATCTGGTGATTGAGGACCTGTTCCCGAACGGGCGCCCGGCGCTGGAAAATGCGGGCATCATCTTCTCCGACCGCGAAACGGTCAACCGCACCGAGAAAATGAAGGTCTGCACCTGCCTGAACCCGCTGCACACCGCCCTCGCCATTTATGGGTGCCTGCTCGGCTTCGAGCGCATTTATGAGGAGATGCGCGACCCGACTCTGCGCCGCATGGTGGAGCGCCTGGGCCATGAGGAGGGCTTCCCGGTTGTCGTCAACCCCGGCATTCTCGATCCGGAGAAGTTCTTAAACGAGGTCATCACCGAGCGCCTGCCCAACCCCTTTATGCCGGATACCCCCCAGCGCATTGCCTGCGATACCTCGCAAAAGCTGGCCATCCGCTTTGGCGAAACCCTCAAGAGCTATGCCGCGCGCGAGGGGATGGATGTCGGCTCGCTGCGGATTATCCCGCTCGTTTTCGCCGGCTGGTGCCGCTATCTGATGGGGGTAAACGACAGAGGCGAAGCGTTCACCATCAGCCCCGACCCGTTTTTAAGCGAGGTCCCCGATTCGGTGAAATCCTTTAAGCTGGGCGATCAGAATGCCGCAGCAGCGCTGCGCCCGCTGCTGGAAAACAAAAATATCTGGGGCGTCGATCTGTATGAGCTGGGGATTGCCGAAAAGGTAGTCCGGGACTTTGAGAGCCTTTCCGCCGCGCCGGGCGCCGTGCGCAAAACGCTCGATGCGGTCGTTTTGGGCAAATAGACTCAGGCAGGCTAAATTTTTCCGGGCCGCAAAAGCTGGAAAAAGAGGTTTTCAAAAGGGAGCACCGCGAGCTTTCGCGGTGCTCTTCTTCTTTTTTGCAAACTGAAAAGCACGCCTGCCCCCCTTTTGCAGGGGTGCCATCCGCTAAAAACAGCCGTTCCCCCTTTCGGATAAACCGGAAAGCGGTATGCGCCTGTTTTTTTTATTTTCCGTCCAACGCGGTTAGATGGCCGGTTTTTACATAAACTAAACCCAAAAGCCGAAGGAGGGAAAGGGATGAAAAAAAGGGTGCTGCTGGCCGTCTCCTCCTTTTCAGGCGGCGGGGCGGAACATGTTGCCCGCGGCAGCCTGCGCGGACTCCTCAGCGACCCGGAATTTGAAACGGCCGTTATTACCTGCCGGCCGGATACGCTGCCTTCTCTGCCCGGGCTCCCCGTCTATCCGGCGCAGGACTTCCGGCAGAGCGCCTCCTTTCTGAGCAAGGCAAAAAACGCCATGGGCATTGAGGAGAATGCCCGGGCGCTGCAGCGCTGCTTTGAAGAATTTCATCCGGATATCGTCCATCTGCACGACTATCTCCCCTTCACCCCCGCCTTTCTCTATGCACTCGCGAGCTGCAAACGCCGCTATGGCTGCCGGGTTATCCTCACCCACCATACCTACAGCTATCTGTGCACCAACGATATGCTCTATACCCTCCCGCGCGGCGAAATCTGCGAGCGCTGCCTCGGCAGCTATGACAGCCACATCCTGCGCCTGAACTGCGCGGACAATATGACCGTTTCCGCCGCAAAATACCTGCAGAAAAACCTCCTGCGGGATGCGCTGCGGGAAAGCATCGACCTGCACATCGCCCCGAGCCTTTTTCTGCGGCAGCTTCTCCTGCGCGCCTTCCCGGCGCTGGATGTCCGGCTGGTCTATAACCCCTGCCTTGCTAAAGTCAACCGGAAGGCGCCGGAAAAATCGGAGGATGTGCTCTATTTCGGGCGGGTGAGCCGGGAGAAAAACCTGCTCTGGGCCGCCGGGCATTTCATCCGCCGGGAGCCCGATAGGTTTTTTCGCCTCATCGGCGATGGGCCGCAGGCCGAAAGGCTGAGCGCCCTGCTGCAGGGGCAGGAGCGGGTGCAGTTTCTCCGCCGCTTTCTGCCCGGCGAAAAGCTTCTGCCCTTCATTTCCCGCGCGCGCTTTTTCCTGCTTCCCTCCTGCTGGTATGAAAACAGCCCGGTCTCCATCGTGGAGGCGGTGAATGCCTATACCGTTCCGGTGGTGTCAGCGCTGGGCGGCATGCAAGAGGTCTGCGGGCTGCTGGGGGTGGGCCACACCTTCGAGCCGGGAAACGGAGAGAGCCTGCACCGGGCGCTGGAGCGGGCGCGCCTCTGCTATGCCGCCGACCGGGAGCAGATGGAAAAAGGCCGCGAGCGCCTGCGCCCCTTCACCGAGGAGGCCTACCGGCAGACACTCCACGGCATCTACCACTCGCTTTAAGCCGCGCTTATCATCCGACAAGGAGCTTTTTCATGATTACCATTCTGCTCTCCTGCTACAACGGCGAACGCTTTCTGCGCGAGCAGCTCGATTCGCTGCTCGGCCAAAGCTTCCGGGATTTTACCATCGCCATCCGGGATGACGCCTCCGCCGACCGCACGCCGGAAATCCTGCAGGAATACCAGCGCGCCTATCCGGACATAATATCAGTGGAAACCGCCAAAGAAAACAGCGGCGGCGCCAGATATGGCTTCTGGGCGTTGATGGCCTCCCGGCGCGACGACTATCTCATGCTCTGTGATCAGGACGATATCTGGCTGCCGGACAAGGTGGAGCGAACGCTGAAAAGGATGAAAGAGCTGGAGCGGCAGTTCGGCAGGCGGTGCCCGCTGGCTGTACACACCGATCTCACCGTTGTGGATGAACGGCTGCAAACCCTCGCCCCCTCCTACCGGCAGTGGGCGGATATCGATTTTTCCCGGCTGGATTTTCGCTTTCAGCTGGTGCAGGCAACGGCCACCGGCTGCACGATGATGTATAACCGGGCGCTGGCCGACTATTTCACCCGGCCCCCGCGCTTTTTTATCATGCACGACTGGTGGATTACACTCTGCGCTGCCGCCTTCGGCCATATCGGCCAGATTGCCGAACCGACCATCCTCTACCGGCAGCACCGGGAGAATGCAGTCGGCGCAAAAAAGGTCCGCTCGCTGCGCTTTCGCCTCTGGCAGCTTTGCCATCTCCCCGCGCTGCGCCGGAATATGCGGGAGACCTTCTGGCAGGCAGAAAGCTTTCTGCTGCTCTACCGGCCGCTGCTTTCCCCCAAAAAGCAGCGGCTGCTCGCCGATTTCTGCTCCATCCCCCGGCTGCCGAAGCTCTCCCGCTGGAGGATGGCGCGCCGCCTGCAGCTCTACCGGGGCGGGCCGCTGCGCTCGGCCATGCGCTTTCTGCTGATCTGAAAAAATGCCGGCCAACCACCTGAAAAAAGCGGCATTCTTTTTAAAGGGCCGCTCTGGCGCTCCCCGGTTTGTTTTTTCATTCTCAAACCCGGCGCCGTCTGCGCGCCGGCAGGCCCTATCCGCCCCAAAAACAGCTTTTATTTAACTATGGGAAAAAGGAGGAAACGTCCATGAAGGGGATTGTTCTCGCCGGCGGGAGCGGCACGCGCCTCTACCCGCTGACCCGGGTGACCTCCAAGCAGCTGCTGCCGGTCTATGATAAGCCGATGATCTATTATCCGCTCTCGGTGCTGATGTTGGCCGGGATACGGGATATTTTAATTATCTCCACCCCGCAGGACCTGCCGCGCTTTCAGGAGCTGCTCGGCGATGGAAAGAAGCTCGGGCTGCGCCTTTGCTACCGCGAGCAGCCTTCGCCGGGCGGGCTCGCGCAGGCCTTTCTCATCGGAGAGGCTTTTATCGGCGGCGAGCGCTGCGCCATGGTGCTCGGCGACAACATTTTCTATGGCAACGGCTTTCGCCGCCAGCTGCGCGCCGCCGCAGAACGGGAGAGGGGCGCGACCATCTTCGGCTACTATGTGGAGCAGCCGGAGCGCTTCGGGGTTGTGCAGTTCGATGAAAACGGCTGCGCCGTTTCGCTGGAGGAAAAGCCGAAAAACCCGAAGTCTAACTATGCGGTAACCGGCCTGTATTTTTATGACAGCCGGGTCTGCTCCCATGTCCGGCAGCTGCGCCCCTCGGCGCGCGGCGAGCTGGAAATCACCGACCTCAACCGCATCTATCTCGAGCGCGGAGAGCTGCACACCATCACCCTCGGGCGCGGCTTTGCCTGGCTGGACACCGGGACGGTGGACGACCTCAGCCGCGCGGGCGAATTTATTCAGGTTCTGGAAACGCGTCAGGGCATTCAGATTTCTGCCCTGGAGGAAATCGCCTACCAGAGCGGCTGGATCGACCGCGCCCGTCTGCTGCAGGCAGCCGAGGAGTATGGGAAAACCGCCTATGGCGAGCACCTGCGCGCAGTCGCGCAGAATAAAATTCTCTACTGAAGGGAGAGAAAGCGGCATGCAGGCCATCAAAACCGAACTGGAGGATGTCTTTATTCTCGAGCCGCAGCTGTTCGGCGACCGGCGGGGCTGGTTTCTGGAAAGCTGGTCGAAGCGCCGGATGGAGCAGGCAGGCTTATCCTATGACTTTGTTCAGGATAATCAGTCCTATTCCGCAAAAAAAGGGACGCTGCGCGGGCTGCACCTGCAGAAGGGGGAGGCGGCGCAGGCAAAGCTGGTGCGCTGCGCGCGCGGCGCGGTTTATGATGTGGCGGTCGATCTGCGGGAGGGCTCTCCCACCTTTTGCCGCTGGATAGGCGTTATGCTCTCGGAGGAAAACCGGCGCCAGCTGCTCATCCCCCGCGGCTTTGCCCATGGCTTTTTAACCCTTCAAAATGACACCGAATTTCTTTATAAGGCGGATAACTACTATGCACCGCAGGCGGAGGCGGTCATTCGCTGGAACGACCCAACGCTTGCCATCGACTGGGGGACAGACAGCCCCATTCTCAACGCCCGGGATGCGGGCGCTCCCTGCCTGCAGGAAAGCGGTGTACGATTTTTATATCAGCCGAAGCCTTGAAGAAAAGCGCCCTCTTCGCTACAATGGGGGAAGAGGCCGCCCGCAGGACACTGCATGGGCCGCGGGACTGAGGAAAAAAGGAAGGATTTTATGAAAATTATCGTAACCGGGGGCGCCGGCTTTATCGGCAGCAACTTTATCCATTATCTTCTGCGCACCCATCCGGGGGATACAGTCATCTGCCTGGACAAGCTGACCTATGCCGGCAGCCTGCATACGCTGGAGGGAGTTCTCGAGGACCCACGCCTTCGCTTCGCAAAAGGGGATATCGCCGACCGGGAGACCGTTTTTAAGCTTTTCGCGGACGAAAGGCCGGATATCGTCGTCAACTTTGCGGCGGAGAGCCATGTTGACCGTTCGATTACCGGCCCCGGCATCTTTTTAACGACCAACGTTATCGGCACCGGCGTTCTGCTTGATGCCTGCCGGGAATATGGCATCCGGCGCTTTCACCAGGTCTCTACCGACGAGGTCTACGGCGATCTGCCGCTCGATCGCCCCGACCTGTTTTTTACCGAGCAGACGCCGCTGCACACCTCAAGCCCCTACAGCGCCTCCAAAGCAGCCGCCGACCTGCTGGTGCTCTCCTATTTCCGCACCTACCGGCTTCCGGTCACCATCTCGCGCTGTTCGAATAACTATGGGCCCTACCAGTTCCCGGAAAAGCTCATTCCCCTGATGATTCTGCGCGCGCTGCACGACCAGCCGCTGCCGGTCTATGGAACGGGGGAAAATGTGCGCGACTGGCTGCATGTGAACGACCACTGCATTGCCATCGACCGGATTCTGCAAAAGGGGCGGGAGGGGGAAATCTACAACATTGGCGGACATAACGAGCGCAGCAACCTGCAGGTGGTGCATATCATTCTGCAGGCGCTCGGCAAGCCGGAGAGCCTCATCTCGTTTGTTGCCGACCGCCCGGGGCACGACCGGCGCTATGCCATCGACCCCGCCAAGGCGCAGCGGGAGCTTAACTGGCAGCCCGAGACCCCATTTGAAGCGGGGATGGAGAGCACCATTCGGTGGTATCTCGACCACCTCGCCTTCTGCGAGGCCTGCGGAAAGCCCTAAGCGCCCGCTGAAAACCTTCTGCCGCAGAACAGAAGGGCTTTAAAAAGGGAGGTTTGTGCTTTGATTCTGGTGACTGGCGCAGGCGGACAGCTCGGACAGGACATGGTAAGCTGCCTCGGGCAGCGCGGTATTCCCTGCATGGGAGCGGACCGCAGCCAGCTGGATATTACCGATAAAAGCGCGGTAGACGGCTATATGGCGCGCTGCCGCCCGCAGGCGGTTATCCACTGTGCCGCCTATACGGCGGTCGACCGGGCCGAGGATGAGCCGGAGACCTGCCGGGCGGTGAATGTGCTCGGGACCCGCCATATCGCCGAAGCCTGCGAGAATATCGGGGCAAGGCTCGTCTATATCAGCAGCGACTATGTCTTCTCCGGAGAGGGGACGGCGCCCTATGAAACCGGAAGCCCCACCGGGCCGCTCTCGGTCTATGGAAAAACCAAGCTCGAGGGGGAGCAGGTGGTGCAGGCGCTTTCCAGCCGGTATTTTATCGTGCGCACCTCCTGGGTATTCGGAGCAAAGGGACCCAATTTTGTGAAGACCATGCTGCGCCTGGGGCGGGAAAAAGACCGGCTGCAGGTTGTCTGCGACCAGACAGGCTCCCCCACCTACACCGCCGACCTCGCCCCGCTGCTGTGCGATATGCTGCGAAGCGGGCGCTATGGCATCTACCATGCCACCAACGAGGGCTTCTGTTCCTGGGCGCAGTTTGCAGAGGAAATTTTTGCAGGGGCAGGACTGAAAACGCAGGTGCAGCCCATTTTCTCCGCGCAGTATCCGGCAAAGGCCAGCCGGCCGAAAAACTCCCGGCTCTCCAAAAAAAGCCTGGACGAAGCCGGGCTCTCCCGCCTGCCGCCCTGGCAGGATGCGCTGCGGCGCTGCCTGTTATCGCTGAAGGAGCAGGGCGAATGAGCGGCCGAAACGCCGTTTACTGGGCGGCCTTTAAAAAATACCGGCATCTGCTCCGGGAGCTTGTTTTGCGGGATATCCGCCTCAAATTCCGCCGCTCGGTGCTGGGGATATGCTGGAGCGTTCTCAACCCGCTGCTGATGATGCTGGTCATCACCGCCGTTTTCCAGAACCTCTTCCGCTTCGATATTGAACACTTCCCCATCTACTATCTGACCGGGTCGCTCGTTTTCAATTTTGTCACTGAGGCCACCTCGGGGGCGATGCATGCGGTCGTCTCCGCCGGCCCGCTCATACGCAAGGTCTATATCCCGAAATATATTTTCCCGCTGGAAAAATGCCTCTTTTCTTTTGTCAACATGCTCTTTTCTGCGGCAGCCACCGCCATTATGCTGCTGGTGCTGCATGTGCCGGTCGGCATGCAGGCGCTGCTCTTTCTCCTGCCGCTTATTTATGCGCTGGTCTTCAGCATCGGGCTCGGCATGGCGCTGGCGGCGCTGCAGGTCTTTTTCCGCGACACCGCCCACCTTTATGGGGTGTTTATCACCGCCTGGCTCTATCTGACGCCCGTTATCTATCCGATGGAAATTTTGCCGGAGTGGATGCTGCCGGTCGTTTCCTGCAACCCGCTTTACTACTTTGTCGACTTTCTGCGGCAGGTGGTGCTCTACCGCAGCCTGCCGGGGCCTGTTACCAGCCTGTGCTGTCCGCTTTTCGCGCTGGCGGCGCTTTTTCTCGGCGGGCTTTTTTTCAAAAAAAAGCAGGACCGGTTTATTCTCTTTATCTGAAAAACAGGAAAGGGGGCGGGGCGCTTGCCCGCCGCTGTAACGCTGCAGAAAGTAAGCATGCACTTCAACATGAGCCGCGAACGGGTGGAGCACCTCAAGGAATACTTCATCAAGCTTTTAAAGCACGAGCTGTTTTATGAGGAGTTTGCCGCCCTTAAGGAGATCTCTCTGGAGATTGAAAAAGGGGATGTCTTCGGCATCGTCGGCCTCAACGGCTCGGGAAAATCCACCCTTTTAAAGGTCATTGCCGGCGTTCTTCGCCCCACTGCCGGAACGGTGCGGGTGCAGGGAAGCATCGCCCCGCTCATCGAGCTGGGCGCCGGCTTTGATATGGATTTGACCGCGCGGGAGAACATCTTTCTCAACGGCGCGGTGCTCGGCTTTTCCCGCGCGCAGATGCGGGAGCGGTATGAGGAAATCCTCGAATTTTCCGAGCTGCAGGCTTTCAGCGATGTGCCCCTCAAAAACTTCTCCTCCGGTATGGTGGCGCGGGTGGGGTTCGCCATCGCGACCATCACCCGGCCGGACATTCTGATTATTGATGAAATCCTGGCAGTGGGAGACTTCCGGTTTCAGGAGAAGTGCGAGCGGCGCATCCGTGAAATGATGTCCGGCGGGACAACGGTGATTCTCGTTTCCCACTCGATCGAGCAGATCGAGCGGCTCTGCAGCCGCGTTCTCTGGCTGGAAAAGGGACGCTCCCGTATGCTCGGCAGCATGCGGGAGGTCTGCGAGGCCTACAAAAACAGTTGAAAGAAGGGCGCGCTGCATTTGCAGCGCGCCCTTCTTTCGAAAAACGGCTTTTGAGGCGCATCCTTTAGGCGACCGGACTCATTCCACTTCGGCGGTTAAATCTCTGACCGAGCTGCCCTCCACCAGGCTGTAGTCCACATTTATCCGCTGCTTCGGGGCGTTTTTATCCTCAATCTGGTGAATCAGCTGGCGGATGCACTCCGCCGCCAGCGCATCCTCATCCACGCTGATATGATGGAAAAATATCGGGCTGGAAAAGCGCTTCTGCTCATAATAGCAGATAATCGACAGATCCCTCGGGCAGCTTTTCCCCCGCTCCTCCAAAACCTCCCTGCATACGCAGGCAATGCGGTAATCCACCGCTATGACCGCCGTCAGCTCCGGGAAACGGTCGAGGTAATCGCGCAGGGCCGCCCGGTCCTTTTCCATGCTCTCTTCATCATAGAAAATATAGTTGGCAACATGCTCCTCCTGGGTAAAAATATAGGGATAGAAATCAATAATCCGGTTCATGCACATCGCTTCGATAAAGGCCTCATAGCTCTCCGAAAGCCCCTTCGTCGCATTCGGCTCCGAAGAGAGATAGCCAATCTTCCGGTGTCCCCTTTTTACCAGAAAGTTCACCATATCGTGCATCGCCTGGCGGGAATCGTGTGTTACTACGCAGGATTGCAGCTCCTGCATGACTACATCTACACAGACCATGGGAAATTCATTGATAATACTCTTCACAAACTCGTTGCTGTAGCTGCCTGCAAAAACCGGCGCAATAATCAGTCCCTGCGCATGGATGCTCTTTAAAAGCTGTATCTCCCTGGTTTCGGCCTCCTGAGAATCAAGCGTCAGCATCGTTATCAGCTGGTAACCGCTTTTCTGCGCATAGGCATGCAACTTATGAAGCAGCTCATTTCCGGAAACCTCGGAAAAGGCGTTATTAATAAAGCCGATGATCTGGCTCCTCTGCGGCTGGTCCAAAGGCGGCTTTTTCTCCTTCTTTTCCCCGACGAACGAGCCCACGCCCGGACGCTTATAGATAAATCCGCTCTCGCAAAGCAGGTCGAGCGCCTTCTTGCTGGTAATTTTACTGACGCCGAAGGACTCCGCTATTTCCTGCTCGGAGGGCAGCCGCGTCCCCGCAGGCAGCTGCCCGTTCTGTATCTCTGCTAAAAGGCTGTCATAAATATGCTGATATAATATCTTTTTCCCCATCGTCAGCCGTTTTCTCCAAAACGGAGAAAACCGAAGCCCCCCATCTGCCTGCGGCTATGCTGCCGCTTATTTATAATTTTACAGGAAAGCTGCAAAAATTACAAGCCGCTGCAGGCGGTTTCTTTGCATATCCCTTTTTATCTACATAATATAATAACATGTTAAGTATAAATCATTCAATATAAAGCGAACATTTCACAAATTTTTCTGGCACAAATTCGGTTTTAACAACAAAAAATTTGTCGAAATTTCGACAAATCAGTAGATATGTTAGACAATATGTTGACATGATATTATGTATATGATATCATTTGTACAACATCAGACCTCCTGGGAGGAGGAAATCTGTTAAAAGAGGGTGGAAGGTTGAAGCGCTCGCAAGTATCTGCTCCCCGGCCGGTACGGGCCAGAATGAGCCGGCAGGAGAAAAGGAAGGTCCTGGCATTTTTTCTGTTTATCAGCCCCTGGCTAATCGGCTATCTCCTGTTTACACTGGGACCGATTATCGCCAACTTTGTTTTCAGCTTCTGCAAATATGACGTCGTCAGCTCCCCGGTTTTTATCGGCCTTGATAATTACCGCGAGATGCTGGGGGACAAGCTCTTCTGGCAGTCGCTGAAGGTTACCGGCATCTATACGCTTTTTTTCGTTCCGCTCTCGGTAGCCGGCTCCTTTCTCATCGCCGTGCTCTTAAACCAGAAGATTCCCCTTCTGGGGCTCTGGCGGACCATCTTCTATCTGCCGGTGGTCACCTCCGGTGTTGCGGTGTCGCTGCTCTGGATGTGGATTTTCCAGCCTACCTACGGGCTTGTGAATGTTCTGCTCCATCAGCTGTTCAGCGTTCAGGGGCCGGGCTGGTTTTTCGATGAGCAGTGGGCTATCCCCGCCACCATTATCATGGGGCTTTGGGGGGCAGGCTCGCAGATGCTGGTCTATCTGGCCGGGCTGCAGGGCATCCCGACCATGTATTATGAGGCCGCCGAGATAGACGGGGCCGGCGCCTTCACCCGCTTTTTCCATATCACCATTCCGATGATGACGCCGGTCATCTTCTATAACCTGGTGGTCTGCATGATAAACTCCTTCCAGGTCTTCACCCCCTCCTTCGTCATTACCCAGGGAGGCCCGAACTATGCCACCTATTTTTATGTGCTGCACCTGTACAATAACGGCTTTAAAAACTACCGCTTCGGCTATGCCAGCGCGCTGGCAAGCGTTCTCTTCGTTTTAATCCTGCTGATGACCTTTTTGATCTTCAAATGGGCCAGAGGCTGGGTACAGGGGGAAGATCGGTAAAACTCCCGGCCGGCAGGCCGGCATCACTTTTCTGGAAAGGAACTGTCAGGCTTATGAAGCTATTCTCTTCAAAAAAGAACCGGCAGCGGCTGTTAACCGCCATCTGTACCGTGTTCGTGGCAGGGATGTCGCTGCTGTTTCTCTTCCCCATTCTGTGGATGCTCTCCACCTCCCTCAAGACAGACGGGCAGGTGATGATTATGCCGCCGAAATGGATTCCGGACCCCGTTTTGTGGTCGAACTATCCGCAGGCGCTGCGCTTTATGAGTCCGCGCGTTTTTCTCAATACCCTGTATATCGCGCTCTTCAGCGTTATCGCCCACCTCATCTCCTGCACGCTGGTGGCCTTCGGCTTTGCCCGCATTAAAATCCGCGGCAGCGGCTTTCTGTTTATTCTGGTGCTCAGCGGCTTTATGCTCCCCTACCAGGTGTCGCTGATTCCGCAGTTTATCCTCTTCAGCCGCTGGAAAATGGTGGATACCTACTGGCCGCTGCTGCTGCCGGCCTTAGGCGGCGCGCCGTTTCTGATTTTCCTGGCGCGGCAGTTTTTTCAGAGCATCCCCAAGGAGATGGATGAATCGGCGCGCATAGACGGGTGCGGGTATTTTCACATCTACAGCCGGATTATCCTGCCCATGTCAAAACCGGTGCTCGGCATCATCGCCATTCAGACCTTCATGAACCAGTGGAACGATTTCATGCGGCCGCTGATTTTCCTCAACACGGCCAGCAGATACACCGTTTCCATCACCCTGCAGAATTTCCGGGCAGACTATGGAATGACCCCCTGGAACCTGCTGATGGCCGCCTCGCTGATGTGCCTGCTGCCCTGCATCCTGCTCTTTTTTGCCGCACAGAAATATTTTATTCAGGGAATCGTCGTAACGGGGGTGAAAGGATAGGGAAAACAGCCGGCAGCAGGAAACATACCGTCCCAGAGAAAGGAAGGAACAGCAAAATGAAAAAAAACAGAAAAGCATCTGCAGCGGCCGCCCTGGTTCTTCTGCTCAGCCTCTGTGCCTGCAGCGGCGGGCAGGGGGCAGTCTCCTCCGAGGCACCTGCGGCGGCCTCTTCACAGGAGAGCGTCCCGGCCTCCTCCGAGGCCGCAGAGCCCGCCTCCGGCGCGCCCGCACCGGAGGATATTTCGGGCGACATCTCCTGGCTGATGCGCAGCAACCCCTTTGAAAACGAGTGGGAGCAGCAGACGGTCATACCCAAATTCCAGGAGACCTACAAAAATGTCAAGGTAAATATGATTATCGTTCCCCAGGATCAGGTGGACCCGAAGCTGCTCTCAATGCAGGCGGCAGGAACGCCGCCGGACGTCTTCTCGATGTGGGGAGATTCCGGGTTTATGGATTACTATAATAAAGACCTTCTGCTGGAGCTCAGCAGCTATATCGACCGCGATATCAACAAAGAGGAGTTCATTGACGGCATTTTCGATATCTATGCGGTGGACGGGCACTACTTCCATGTCCCGCAGGTCTCCAACTTTTCGCAGATGATTGTCTACAACAAAACGCTCTTTGGCGAGGCCGGTCTGCCCGACCTGCCCACAAAATGGAACGATCCCGAATGGACCTGGGAGAAAATGGTCGACTATGCCCGCCAGCTGACCAAAAACACCGGCGCCGGGGCCGATGCGCAGTATGGCCTTCTGCTGCCCACCAGCGACCCGCATTTGATGCTCTACCAGTTCGGCCTTGACCCCTTCCCGGAGGAGGCCTACCGGGCCGGCGTAATGGATAAGACCAATTTTGATGACCCCGCCATTGTGGAAACCCTGCAGAAGTGGGCAGACCTTATCTATGTGGAAAAAATTCATCCGACCCCGGCGGACCAGAAGGCGCTCGAGCAGATGGGGCCGCTCTTTAAAACCGGCAAGGTGGCCATGACCACCTCGCTGCCCACCCAGGCCTACGGCAATTTTAAAGACTGCCCGTTTGAATGGGGGCTGGCCCCTATGCCCGCAGGCGCTCCCGGAAAGGCCAGAGGCATTCTCTATAACGGCGCCTATTTCATCTCCAAGGGCTCCAAATCCCCCGAAGCGGCCTGGGCGCTGATTAAATATATGCTCACCCCCGAGGCGGCGAAGGATATGTGCGAGCTGACCGGCTTTCTCGTTCCCCTCAGGGCGCAGATGGACGGCTGGTTCGCGCAGATGAGCGAGGCCACCGGCATGAGCGCCGGGCAGGTGGAAGAGGCGGTCACCGGCTACCCGAAGCAGGAGAGCGGGGAGAATATCAACCACATCTTCTGTGGCTACAACGAGCTGAGAAATACCTATGTGCAGGGGCTTGACCCGCTCTGGCTGGGCAGCGCCACCGCCCAGGAGGCGATAAGCGGCTTCATCGGGGACCTTAACAGCACTGCCGCGCGCATCAAGGCGGACACGGCAGCCCAATAAAGACAGGAAGGGATCTTACACATATGCTGCAGCCAAATCACAAAAACGTTCTCTGGATTATCTCCGACCAGCACCGGGCACAGGCGCTGGGAATAAGCGGCGACCCGAATGTGCACACCCCCAATCTGGATATGCTGGCCAAAACCGGCGTTCAGTTTACCGATGCCGTCAGCGGCTTTCCCCTCTGCTGCCCCTTTCGCGGCTCAATGCTGACCGGGAACTACCCGCACAGGGTAGTTCCCGGTCACGAATACCGGCTGCCGCCCGAGCAGAAGACGATTGCCGATGTCTTTAACGAGCACGGCTATGATACCTTCTATCTGGGCAAATGGCATCTGGATGGCTTTCATGAGAGCGAGGGGCGCGCTGCACACCATATCGTTCCCCCGAAGCGGCGCGGTCACTTCAAAAAATGGGTCGGCTTTGAAAACAACAACAGCCAGTGGGACTGCTGGGTGCACGGCGGAGAGGGGGAAAACGCCTTCCATGAGCGGCTGAACGGATACGAAACCGACCTTTTAACCGATCGGATGATCGATTACCTGAACGAAAAGGGGGAAGCGCGCCGGCAGGGAAGCTGCGAGCCGTTTTTCGCCGTGCTCTCGGTGCAGCCGCCGCATGACCCCTATATCGCCCCGCCGGAATTTATGGAGCGCCACAACCGGGCCGGCGTTCAGTTCCGGGAAAACGTGCCCAACCTTGCCCATATCCGGGAGCGGGCCGGCGAGGAGCTTTCCGGCTATTATGCGATGATTGAAAACCTGGATATGAACATCGGCCGCATTCTTGAGGCGCTGCGCCGCAACGATTTAAGCTTTGATACACACATCGTCTTTTTCAGCGACCATGGGGATATGCACGGCTCCCACGGCCAGTTCAGAAAGACCTCCCCCTACGAGGAGGCAGTGCGCATCCCCTTCATCATTTCCGGCGAGCAGCCGATGGGCTATGAGCACCGCGGCTGCGGGAAGGTGCCCGGCGTGCTTCTGAACCATGTGGATATCGCCCCCACTACGCTGGGGCTCTGCGGCATCCCCACCCCGGACTGGATGGCGGGGGTGGACTACTCCCACTATCGGCTGCTGGATAACCCCGCTCATGAGGAGCCGGTTAGCGCCTATCTGCAGAGCGTTGTCCCCACCATGCACTGGGACAGCATCGATAAGCCCTGGCGCGGCGTCATCACCCGGGATGGCTATAAATATGTCTGCCTGCCCGATATGCCCTGGATGCTCTATCACCTGAAGGAGGACCCTTATGAGC
This sequence comes from Provencibacterium sp., assembly GCA_022792175.1. Taxonomy (GTDB): domain Bacteria; phylum Bacillota; class Clostridia; order Oscillospirales; family Ruminococcaceae; genus Harryflintia. The sequence goes on along the minus strand of JAAWAN010000012.1, from coordinate 22,740 downwards.
AGGTAAACCTGGCGCACAACTCTTTTTATCGCGAAAAGCTGCTCGAAGTCAATGCACTTTTGCGCCGCTGGGTGGAAAAGACCGGCGATCGCTTCGATATCCCCGAGCTGTAGCTTCCAAAACTGAAAAAGGCTACATATTCCAGTTTGCAGAAACCGGAAAAAGGGCGGTTTCGTCCGCGATATACAGGCGAAATCTGGCTCCGGTAGAATCGAAAGCCTTTTTTCATCCGCCCTGGCGCCATACTTTTTCCGCCCTGCCGGCCGGATTTTTTCGCCTGTCTTCTCTCCCGCTGCTATGCAAAGGATTTTACGGGCCATAATAGAGGGGAAGGAGGCGGTTCGGATGAAATATGATACCCCGCTTGCGCTGGACGAAAATAACTCGGCCGCTAAAATAATCCGGCAGGTGCGCCCGCAGACGAGCGTTTTGGAGCTCGGGCCGGCCTGCGGCAAAATGACCCGCTATCTCAGCGAGCAGCTCGGCTGTCAGGTATTCATCGTCGAGCGCGACCGGCAGGCCTTCAGGCAGGCGATGGCCTATGCCGCCGACGGCTTCTGCGGCGATATTATGGATTTCGAGTGGGCGCGCCAGCTGGCGGGACGGCGCTTTCAGCAGATTATTCTGGCGGATGTGCTAGAGCACCTCCCCGACCCGCTGGCCGTTTTAAAGCGCTGCCGGGAGCTTCTGGCAAAGGATGGCCTGCTTCTCCTCTCCACCCCCAATCTGGCCCATGGCGATATTCTTCTCAGCCTTTTTGAGAACCGCTTTTTTTATCAGAAGCTCGGCCTGCTGGATGAAACCCATATCCACTTTTTCAGCTATCAGTCGCTTTCAGAGTGCTGCAGGCAGGCGGGGCTGCGGGTAATCGTGGAGGACGGCACCACCGTCCCTCTCTTCGGCACCGAGCTGGGGTTAAAAAGGCAGGCATTTTCCGAGGCCCTTCTTCGGCAGCTTTCGCTGCACCCGCTGGGGGAAATCTACCAGTTTGTCTGGGCGCTGCAGACCGAGGAATATGTCCTGGGCCATGGCGCCCCCAAAAAGCTTTTAATCGACCCCGAGGCGCTCCCCAGCAATGCGCTCTGCTATCCCGATACCGGAAACGGCTACCGGGAGCAGGAGAAAATGGCGGTGCAGGTTCATCTGCTTTCCCCAGGCCGGATGAGCGCCAGCCTGCAGCCACCGGAGGGAACGCGCCGGCTGCGCTTTCACCCTGTCCCGGGCTGCTGCATCCTCTCCCGACTGCAGGCGCTATGCGAGCGCGGAATTCTCGAGCCGAAAGCGCTCAATGGCCAGAAGGCAGGAGGGAATCTGCTCTTTTTGCAGGGTGGCCCGCAGCTGGAATTTGAGCTTTCCGATTTTCCGGCAGGCATTATCCGGCTGGAATGGGATTTCTGCCCGGTGGAGGGGCATGCCCTTCTGCAGGCACTGGGGGAGCTCGCTTCGCTCAAAAGCCTGCAGGAGGAGCAAAGGGAGTTGCTCGAAAGCCTTACCGAAAAAAAAGAGAGCCTGGCGGCAGAGTTAAACCGCTATAAAAGGCAGGCGCTCGAGGCGGCCGGACAAAACAGGGAGCTCTTTGAGCAGAACCAGCGGCTGCAGCAGGACCTGCAGGCAATTACCCGCTCGCGCTGCTGGCGCCTTACCGCCCCGCTGAGAAGGGTGCTCGACGGGATCAAAAGGCGAATGAAGCAAAACCCGCACACCGCCCTTCTCTATCGCGGATTATCGGTGCTGCGCCATGAGGGATTCAGAGCGGCGCTGAACAGAGTGGCGGCGCGTTTGAAAGGCCGCAGCAGGAATAAAAGGTTTATCCGCGAAAGCCTGCTCTCTGTAAAAGAGCGAAAGCAGCAGGAGGGCTATCCCTTCGCCGTGCGCATTAAATTCAGTATTCTGGCGCCGCTTTATAATACGCCGCCGGAATTTTTAAAGGAAATGATCGAGTCGGTGCGGGCGCAGACCTACTCCGAATGGGAGCTCTGCCTGGCGGATGGCAGCGACACCGCCCACGGGGAGGTCGAAAGCATCTGCCTGCAGTATGCGCGAAAGGATGCGCGCATCCGCTACCAGAGACTGGAAAACAACCTCGGCATTGCCGGCAACACCAATGCCTGCATCGATATGGCCACCGGCAGCTATATCGCCCTTTTTGACCACGACGACCTGCTGCACCCCGCCGCGCTCTTTGAAAATATGCGCGCCATCAGCGAGCAGGGGGCAGATTTTCTCTACAGCGATGAGATGACCTTTTCGGGCAGCATCGATCACCCGCTCACCATGCACTTTAAGCCGGACTTCGCTATCGATAACCTGCGCGCCAACAACTATATCTGCCATTTCTCGGTTTTCAGCCGCGCGCTGCTCGATGAGGCGGGAAAGCTCGACAGCCGCATGGATGGCAGCCAGGACTACGACCTCATTCTGCGGCTGACCGAGAAGGCGAAAAAAATCGTGCACATCCCCAAAATCCTCTATTTCTGGCGCAGCCATCCCGGGTCGGTGGCCAGCGGCATTGAGGCCAAGCCCTACTGCATTGATGCGGCCAAGCGGGCTATTAACGCCCATCTGCGCCGCTGCGGCCTTCCGGGCGAGGCGGCGCAGGCCCCCCGCCTCACCTCGCTGTATAAAATCAACTATCTGCTTTCAGGTGAGCCGCTCATCTCCATCCTCATCCCCAACAAGGACCATATCGAAGAGCTCATGCGCTGTGTAAAGTCGGTCTACACCCTCTCCACCTACCGGAATTTTGAGGTACTGGTCGCCGAAAACGGCAGCACCGAGGAGAAGACCTTTGCAGCCTACCGGCAGCTGGAGCAGGAATATGAAAGCCTGAGGGTGCTCACCTGGGAAGGGGAGGGCTTCAACTTTTCCGCCGTTAATAACTTCGCGGCCCAAAGGGCCAGGGGGGAATACCTGCTCTTTCTCAATAACGATACCGAGGTGCTCTCCCCCGGCTGGCTGGAGGAAATGCTGATGTATGCCCAGCGCCCGGATATCGGCGCAGTGGGCGCCAAGCTCTATTATCCGGACGGCACCGTTCAGCATGCGGGGGTGGTCGTCGGCATCCGCGGCACGGCCGGACACATCCACTACCGGGCCGGGCCGGACAATCTCGGCTATATGGGCAGGCTCTACTATGCGCAGAATTTCTCCGCCGTAACGGCGGCCTGCATGTTGATGCGCCGTGCGCTTTTCGAGGAGCTAGGCGGCTTTTGCGAGGATTTCGCCGTCGCCTATAACGATGTGGATCTCTGCCTGCGGCTGCGCGAAAGGGGGAAGCTCATCGTCTTCACCCCCTTTGCCGAGCTGCGCCACTATGAATCGCTCACCCGCGGGGACGACCTCAGCGAAAAAAACGAGCCGCGCTTTCGCCGGGAGGAGTCGCTCTTTCGGGAGCGCTGGAAGGAGGTCATCGAACGGGGCGACCCCTATTTTAACCCCAACTTCCGGCTCGACCGCTCGGACTTCTCGCTGCGGGAGACGAAGTAAATTTTTTGGCCGGAGGGTAAACGCCGCCCTTTTGGTGCCGCGGACAGAAGCGCCTTTCGTTATCTGCCCGCGGCCCTCTGTTTTTAGAATATCCGTAAAAGCATCGCCGATTTTCAGGCAATTCCGGCAGCAGGCAAGCTCCGCCGTGCAATCCGGACAGAAGCAGCCTGACCCTTCTTTATAGCCGCCAGCAAACGAAGGGAAACGGAAAATATGTAAGGAAAGTCCCTTTGAAAGTGCTGTTCCCCTATTCTGAATATCCAGATTTTTACTTGCAATTTTTCTCTATCTGTGATATTATATATGCCCTTTTCAAGCTTTAAAGCTAAAAACGGCAAGGTTATGGATAGGAAGGAGTGACAGAAACGGTGGATTCTATTTTAGAACAGGAGCGGCGGCATCTGGAAGGCACCATCAAAACCTACCGGCAGCTGGCAGAGAATGCCCGAGAGCTTTATGCTGCGCTGCCGCGCATGCACGCGCAGGACCCCGACCTGCTAGGAGAGCTGATGCTGCAGGCGCACAACCGTATAGCGCGCCTGACCCGCGGAGAGGAGAAGCCCTATTTTGCCCGCATTGACTTTTCCCCCGAAGAGGCAAAACGGGCGGAGCAGTGCTACATCGGCAAGGTCGGCATTTCGGATGACGACAACCGGATTGTAACAGTTGACTGGCGCGCCCCCATCTCAACCCTCTATTATGACAGCCCGGTCGGCCCAGTCTTCTATGAGGCGCCGGGCGGCACCGAGCGGGGGGAGCTGCTCCTCAAGCGCCAGTTTGAGATTGAGGCCGGAAAGCTTCTCTCCTATACCGATGTCGACACCGTTTCAAACGATGAGCTGCTGCAGCCCTACCTGGGCGCCGGGGCGGATACGCGGCTCAAGAACATCGTCGCCACCATCCAGGAAGAACAAAACCGCATCATCCGCGAGAAAATGAGCCGGACGCTGGTGGTGCAGGGGGTCGCAGGCAGCGGGAAGACGACAGTCGCCCTGCACCGCATCGCCTATCTTGTCTATAACTGCCGGAATACCGTTTCGGCCGGGCAGTTTCTGGTGCTTGGGCCAAACGCCTTTTTCATCCGCTACATTTCGGCGGTGCTGCCTGACCTGGATGTAGACAGCGTTCCCCAGCTCACCTTTGAGGGGCTGATCGAGCGCTTTATCGCCGAGCCGTTTACCCTGCTGGACAGCTCTGAAACTGACGCTGGCTTTTTCTCCGGACAATCGGACGGCGCGCCCGAAAGCTATAAAACCTCACTTTTCTATCGCGATGCCCTCGAGCGCTTTTTAGAGCGCTATGAGCAGTCGGTCTGCCCGGATAGCGGTTTTTCGCTGCGCGGCTGCGAGCTGTTCGATGCGCAGACTGTCCGCAAAGCTTTTTTGGATGCCGCCTTCCCCGGCGCCACCATCGCCGCGCGAGTAGAAAAATGTATGCTGCTGCTCTGCAGCCGGATTCACAATGAGAGCGAGCGCTTTGAAAACCTTGTCTCCGATTATTTCAGGCCGCTCTATGCTGCGGCGAAGGGGGACACGCTCTTAAAGCTGCACCGGGACCGCGCCTATATTGAATCGGAGCTCGAGAAGGACTGCCGGGCCTCTTTAAAGAACTTCTTTTCCAAATCGCGCGTTAAAATCCTTGCGCTCTACCGGCAGTTTTTACTGGAATGCGAGGGGGAGCTGGAAAACTGCCCCTGCGCCGCCCGGCTTAAAAAGGAGACGCTCGCCCGTCTGCGCCATAAACAGCTCTCCCCGGCCGACCTGCCCGCGCTCGCTTATCTGCGCCTGCGGCTTTCGGGAGCGGGAAGCTATCGGGAATTTGCCCACTGCATTGTGGATGAGGCACAGGATCTCGGCGCCTTTCACTATCTCGTGCTGCAAAGGCTGCTGCCCTCCTGCAGCTTTACCATTGTCGGCGATTTAATGCAGTCAATCTACCAGTACCGCGCCATCGCCGCCTGGGAGCAGGTTCTCTCCCTCTTCCCGGGCGCCGTTCTCTGCGAAATGCGCAAGAGCTACCGGACGACGATTGAAATCATGCAGGCGGCCAACCGGATAAGCGATTTCCTTTCGCTCCCCGCCGCCTCCCCCGTTATCCGGCACGGCGCGCCGGTCCGGCTGCAGAAGGCGCAGCAGCAGGCGCTTCCTGCTCTGCTGCAGGCAGCGGTGGCGGAGTACCGGCAGGAGGGCTGCAAATCGATTGCCATCATCGGCAAAACGCTTTTTGAGTGCGAAGCGCTCTTTTCCGGTTTGCAGCAGCTGGGGCTTTCGTCCGAGCTTATCACCGGAGCGGCGGATGACTACTCGGGCGGCCTCTGTATCCTGCCCGTCCACCTCTCAAAGGGGCTGGAGTTTGATGGGGTGCTGCTGCCGGATGTTTCTGCCGACCTCTACCAACCGCAGCGGCGGGTGGACATGCACCTGCTCTATGTTGCCATGACCCGGGCGCTGCACCGGCTTGGCCTTTTTTACCGGGATGAGCCCTCCGAGCCGCTGAAGGGGCTGCTGCAGCCGCATCAGGAGGGCCGCGTTTAGGATCACCCTTTTTTTGTGACCCGCCTCTTTACTTTCCCTGCGCCGGGTGCTATGATGGTTAAAATTTCATCCTTCCGCCCCAAAATGAGGCGGATTGAAAAAGAAGGGACGGTTTTGCCGCATGCCAATCGATCACCTTTCACTGTTAAAGAGACTGGAAAAACCCGCCAGGCCGGTAGATGTCGTCATCGATACCGACACCTACAATGAGATTGACGACCAGTATGCCCTTTCCTATCTGATTAAATCGGACCGCAGGCTGAAGCTGCAGGCCATCTATGCCGCCCCCTTTTTTAACCACCGCTCAAAGAGCCCGCAGGATGGGATGGAAAAAAGCTATCAGGAAATCCTGCATATCCTCTCGCTGCTGGAGCGCCGGGACCTGGAGCCGTGTGTTTATAAGGGCTCGGCGCGCTATCTCCCCTCGGAGAGCGAGCCGGTGCGCTCCCCGGCAGCCGAGCACCTGGCAAAGCTCGCCATGAACTACACGCCGGAAAGGCCGCTGTATGCCGTCGCCATCGGCGCCATCACCAATGTGGCCTCCGCCCTTCTGATAAATCCGGAAATCCGCGACCGGCTGGTGCTCATCTGGCTGGGCGGCAACGCCCACCACTGGCCGGATAACCGGGAGTTTAACCTCATGCAGGATGTCGCCGCCGCCCGGGTGGTTTTCGGCTGCGGCATGGCGCTCGTTCAGCTGCCCTGCGCGGGGGTCGTCTCCTCCTTTACCACCAGCGGCCCCGAGCTAGAGCACTGGCTGCGCGGGAAAAATGAGCTCTGCGACTATCTTCTGGACTACACCACCTCCCAGGCGCTGGCGGATGGCGGCATCAGCTGCTGGACGCGGGTTATCTGGGATGTAACAGCGGTCGGCTGGCTGATGGACGGGGATTTTATGCAGGACCGGCTAGAACACAGCCCCATTCCGGAATATGACCACCGCTATGCCTTCGACCCCACCCGGCACTTTATCCGCTATGTCTATCATATTAACCGCGACCGACTGTTTGAAAGCCTGTTTAAAACGCTGGCAAAGTAGCCTGAAAGAGAGATATCAAAAAGGTCTGGTTGCAAAGCTGGACAATAACCCGAAAAACGGACAGTGAAAAAAGAGGCCTCCTGTTGTAGAATAAAAGCTACGGCAGGAGGCCATCTATATGCGCAGAACATTATACAAAAGCAGAGCAGTTAAGCGGTGAAGCTGAAGTATCGAGTCATGGAACGGTTTCGCAACAAATACAGCATAGCTGCCATGTGCCTTGTATTCGAGGTATCCCGCAGTGGTTATATGATTCCATTTTGCAGCAGCCCTTTGTATGGGAACAGTATAAAACCGCTATTTCTTCTGAATAAACTCCAGATTGTCAAACGCCGTTACATCCACTATGCCCGTCCCCGTTTCGATAAACTGCAGCTCCACCCGGTCGCCGGGCTGGGTGAGCGCCAGCTCCTCACTTAAGGCGCTGTCCGCAATGAAAATCCGGTCGGGCGCTTCCTGCAGAATCATCTTGTAGCTGAGCGCAGCATCCGCCTGCTCGAAGGCAATGCGCTCGATTTTGCCCAAAATGCTCTCCGGTTCCCCCATCTGCTCAAAAGCAATCGAGGAGCCGCCCTTGCGCAGCACCTGGGCATAGTCGCGCATCGCCTCGCCGATCGATTCCCCAACGCCTACCGAGGAATAGTTCACAACCGATACAAAGGCATACTGTTTAACGAGCCCCGCCTTATCCTTGAGCGTCATAAAATAGGTGGGCTGCCCATCGAGATTGATAATCAGCGGGAAGGAGGCGGTATAGCCCAGATGCTGCACCTTGCCCTGCGCGCTGGACATACCCAGCTTCTCGGTAGCGCCGTTAATCTGGTAGCGGATAGGCTGCTTGGTGACCATATCCACCATCATAAAGCCGATAGCGCTCTCATCCTGCCCGACGCTGGTCAGGCCGGTAAAGAGATAGCATTCGCCGTTGTTATAAACAATGTTGTCCCCTTCGCTGGTTTTAAACTTATCCTTATCGGCAAAGTTGAAAATCCCATGCACATAGCGGCCCTGATTGTTAATCTGATTCAAAACAAATGACTCCGGCTGCACCCGGTCCACCCAGTCGGGCACCTCGGAAAGCGGATAAGCCTGCTTCTCCCCTGTCGAGGCGTTGACGAGGATGACCCCCGTCGCCTCCGGGAGCGCAAAGCCCCGGCGGTTGCGATAGGTGGTCACCACCCAGTAGGGCTGCCCGCTCTCATCCAGTTCAAAGGAGTAGTCGGTAATGCCGGTGAAGGGGGCGGCCGTAAAGCGGACGTTGCGCGTCAGGTTGTGCAGCAGATACCCGTTCGGCTGCAGCTTGATTTTATAGTTTTCCACATAGTCCACATCGTTGAGGTCGGTCGCGGAAACGGTGATATAGCCTGCGCTGCCTGAAAGGTTGGTAATCCACTTGAAAAAGCCGGAATGCTGCAGCGGCACCACCCAGATAAGCCTGCCGTTCACCATTTGAATAGTGGGCTCCCCCAGGTGCACCTGGCTGCCCAGCGAGGGCTTCTCCCCCAGCTTTTTATCCGCCAGGTTGTAGGCGAGGCGCTGGTCGACAATCGGCACCTGGCTCATATCCACCGCCTGCACATCGGCAGAAAACTCCTTATATTCCGATTCCCCCAGCTGGTCGCGGTAGGCTCCCCAGCTGACGAGCGGAGAGGAAATAAGCAGCATCACCGCCAGAAAAGCCCAGGGGACAATGATAAGGATTTTAACCATCCGCGGGAATTTGCGCTGCGGCACATAATTAAACGGCTTTTCGCCGTTCACCATATCCCCCAGCTTGCTGAAGGTGAACTCTCCGAAGCGAAAGAGGGCAAAAACCAGCAGATAAGCGGAAATAACCGCCGCCCAGAAGAGCGCCCCCTCGATATATAAGGGATTCAGGTTAACCGATTCGATGAACACATAGAGTAAAAGCAGCAGCGTGCCGGCCGAAAAGACAATGAGCTTTAGCTTCTTCACAGACATTCTCCTTACTGAAATCCAGCCCGGAAGCCCCGGGCGGATATTTTCCTCCTATCGTATATTTCCGCAGCCTCTCTTAAAAATATGCAGTAACGTCGCATTTTTCCGGCCTGTCAAAAGGAAAGCGAACGCTTTTCTCCCGCCGGAATATCCAGTGGATAGCGGTTCCCATTGGCGAGAACGGTGCAGCTGCCGCCCCACAGAGAGGAGACCTCGCAGCAGATAACCCTGCCCTTCTCCCACGAGAAGGAAACTGCAAAGCCTCCGCTGGCCCGAAGCCCCTTCACCGAGCCGCTGCCCCAGCCGGCGGGCAGGGCGGGCAAAAGCTGAATCTCCCCCTCCCCGCTCTGCAGCAGCATTTCGCCGACCGCCGCCGCAAAGCCGAAGTTGCCGTCAATCTGGAAGGGGGGATGGGCGCAAAAACCGTTGGGATAGGTCCCGCCGCCGGTCAGGGCGGTGCCGGTCTGCTCGGTCAGGCGCAGCTGACGGCGCAGCAGCTTCTCTGCGCGCTCCCCATCGCCCAGGCGCGCCCAGAGGCAGGCCTTCCAGGCAATGCTCCAGCCGGTCCCCTCATCGCCCCGGCGCTCGAGGAAAACGCGGCAGGCCTCTGCCAGCTGCCTATCCCTCTGCGGGCGGATGAGCTGGGCGGGATAGAGGGCATACAGCGGCGAAACATGGCGGTGATGGGGATCGATTTCCTCAAAATCCTCTAGCCACTCCTGCAGCTGGCCATGGCGCCCGATCTGAAAACCGGGGAGCCGCTCTGCCGCCCGCTCAGCCTCCCGCGCCAGCGGGTCCTCTATCGCCAGCTCCCGGCAGGCCGCCGGGAAAAAGGAAAACAGCTCGCGCAGAATCGCCACATCCATCGTGCAGGCGATGCTCACCGCATGCTCCTTTTTGTCCTCCCCCACAAAGGTGTTTTCCGGCGAGGTGGAGGGGCTGGTCACCAGCTGCCCATTATATTCGCAGAGATAAGAGAGATAAAACTCTGCCGCGCCGCGCATGAGCGGATAGGCTGTTTCCCTCAGAAAATCCCGATCCCCGGTAAAGAGATAGTGCTCCCAGAGGTGGCGGCAGAGCCATCCGCCGCTCATTGGCCAGATGGCAAAGCGGCAGGGATTATCGTCTGCCGGCCCGCCCACCGGCGAGCTGTGGCCCCAGAGGTCGATGTTGTGGTGGGTCACCCAGCCGGGCAGCCCATAAATTTCCCGGGCAGTTTTTTCTCCCCGGCGCGCGGCCCGCTGCAGCATTTGAAAGAGCGGGAGGTGGCATTCGGGCAGCGCGCCCATTTCCGCCATCCAGTAGTTCATCTCCGTATTGATGTTGACGGTATAGTTCCCGCTCCAGGGAGCGCGCAGCTCGGCATTCCAGATGCCCTGCAGGTTGGCGCACTCGCTGCCGGGAAAGGAGGCGCTTATCAGCAGATACCGCCCATAATCATAGAGCAGCGCGGCCATCGGCGCCGTAAGCTCCGGCTCCTGCTGAACGCGCCCGAGAACCTCCGCCGTATCACAGGGCTCCTCCGGCTCGCCGCCAAGGTCTATCGAAACGCGTCCAAAGAGGGCGGAAAAGCGCTGCTCGTGGCGGGCGAGCAGCTGCTCGAAGCTCTGCTTTTCTGCCGCCTGCAGCTGCCTCCTGCAGGCAGAGGGGCAGTCGAAATTCTCCTGCTGTTCAAAATCGGTCGCCCCAGCAATGCGCAGCTCGATTGCCGTCGCGCCGCACACCTGCAGGCTCTTCCCGGCCGCCGTTACCTGCCCGCCCTGCGTCCTCAGTGAGAGAAAAACGGCAAAGCGCATCCCCTTGCCCTGCTCATAGCGGATGGGCTGCTCACATTTAAAATAGGAGGGGGCGGCATATACCGGCGCGCGCCCGGTTAAAAGAATGCCGTTTTCCTCTGCCCGGGCCATATGCTGCAGCAGGCTTTCCAGGGAAATCTGCGCATCAAACGGCTTTTCGGCCCGCATGCGCAACAGCAGTATGCCATCCTCAGCGCTGACGAAGGCTTCTTCCTCCACCCGGTTTCCTTTTGCGGTATAGCCGCAGCAAAAGAGCGCCCGCCCTAAAAAAAGCGAACGGCTGTATTCCCCGGCCTTCGCAAACGGCAGGCGGATTTTAAGCGAAGCTGCCGGAAGAAAGCTCTCTGTCCAGTCTCCCAAAAGGCGCCCCTTAATCTGCTCTTCCGCCTTTTCGCGCTCTCCCTTTTTTATCAGCCCGCGGATTTCGCCGAGCGCGCCCGCCGCCGCGGGGTTTTCCTTACAGTGCCCATCCCCCGACCAGAGGGTATCGAGATTGAGGTCTGCTTTCTCCTCGAGCGGGTCCCCATAAATCATTGCTCCCAGCCTGCCGTTTCCCAACGGCAGCGCCTGCGTCCAGGCCTTTGCCGGGGCGCGGTAGCAAAGCGCCCTGCCTTTCATCTGCCTCTTCTCCTTTCACCGCTGCAGCGTCCGTAATGTTCATCTCCCTGTCAATGTACGCGAAAACGCCGGGACTGTCAAGAGGTTTCGGGTATATTTCCTTTTCTCCCGGGAATACTGAAGCTAAAAGGCGGATAGCTCCGCCGCCGGAAAACAGGCTGCCCTGCCGGCAGCTATCTATTGCAGGAGGTTTCACCATGTCCTATATCGATCCCAAGCTCAGCCAGTATTTTGACCCGCTCTCGGAGGATCTGAAAAGCGCCATTCTGCAGCGGGATGTGCAGCTGTATACCCTCACCGACCTCATCCACTGTCTGGAAGCCATTGTGGAGGAGGGGGAGGCGGCTTAGTCCTCCAGCCGGCCGAGCAGCTGCCAGGTAAGCAGCCCCAGAAGAAGCCCGGCTGCGCAGGTGGCTAAAACAACCAGCGGCGCAAAGCCGTCCGCCTTCTCAAACAGCAGCCCATAGACCGCCTGACCGGCGGGAGAGGCACACATGCACAAAACGGTAACAAACGACCCCACCCTCCCCAAAAGCGCAGGCGGCGTCTGCTGCTGCAGATAGGTCTGGGCGGCAATGTTAAAAACAGTGCAGAAGAGAAGACAGACGGTGGCCGAAAAAAGGCAGAGCGCATAGGCCAAAAGAGGGGGCAGCCCGCCGGAGAGGGAGGCGGCCAGAGGCAGCAGCGCGCCCGATGCCGCCAGCAGCAGCAAATGGGAGCGGCGAAAGGACAGAAAGCTTCCCCCTATCCCCGCCAGCAGCCCGCCTAAAATCATCCCGAGAGCAGGGGCAGCCTGCGCCAGGCCATAGAGCGTATCTCCCAGCCCCAGAAATACCCGGACGGTAAATGGCAGGCCAATGATCAGCATGGAGGAGACCGTCAGATTGAGCCCCGCAAAAACCAGCAGCAGCGGCGGCAGCGCCGGTTTGGATTTTAAAAACCGTCCCGCGGTGAGAAGGTCGGCTGCCGCCGTTTTCAGCATTCCCCCGCTCTGCTCCGGTCGGGTGAAGGGGATGCGCAGAAACAGCTCCATCACTGCCGAGAGGAAAAAGCAGCCCGCGCTGACTGCCACCATCGGCAGAAAGCTGAAAAAGCCATAGAGCACCCCTCCCAGAATAGGGCCCGCCAGGCTGGAAATCGCGTTCACCTCGACAACGGCACCGTTCGCCTTCGGCCAGTCCGCCTCTTCTGCGAGCAGCGGGACGCTCGCCTGCACCGCCGGCTGATAGCAGGCGCTAATCACCGAGAGCAGAACCATCAGCAGCGCTACCAGAAAAACACCCCCTCCCGCCCGGATGCCCGCTAAAAAGAGCAGCAGCAAAAGGGCGGTCAAAAAATCCAGCGCGGCCATCATTTTCTGTTTACTTACCCGGTCGGCCAGCAGTCCGCCCACCGGCGAAAGCAAAACGGTGGGGATGAGCGATACTGCCAGCATCGAACCGAAGGCAGCCGCTGAGCCCGTCTCATCCAGTACATACAAAGAGAGTGCAAAGCGCAGCATGGCGTTTCCCAGCAGCGAAACCACCTGCCCGCAGATCATCAGCGTAAAGTCCCGCTTCCATAAAGTCCCCTTTTTCATCTTCATTGTCCCATTCCTTTCTGTTTATTTTCTCGTTCCGTTGCCCGTTGAGAAGGCAGGTGTCCGCCATATAAATACCGACCGACGGTATTTATATGGGCGCAAAACAACCGCCTGAAAAAACCCGGCCTCCCCCATAAAAAGGAGGAGGAAGGAGACCTCTGCTGCCCCTGTGAGCGGCAAAAGCAGATGTATCCGGCAGGGGAATCTCCTTCATTCCCTCTGCCTGCGCTGCAGTTTCCTTGAAAGCGCAGGCGCCTTTTTTTCCTTTTTTCTCACCATGCCGCTGCGCTTCTCGGCAATAAAAACATAATACCCGTTTATCTCCTGAATTCTTACGCCGCCAAAGGTGGAAATCAGCTTGTTTTTATACCACTCGCGCCTTTTGGTCACCATAATGATCCTTCCGCCAACAGCCAGCTTTTTAAACGCGCCTTCTATAAACCGCCTGGCCGTGGAAAAATCCGCATGATAGGGCGGATTGGAAAGAATGAGAGTAAAATCCTCCTCAGGCACATGCGAAAACCCGTCGCTCAGGCGGATATCCAGGCCGGAGAGATGATTAAGCTCCGCATTTATTTTCGCCTGCCGCACCGCGCATTCCGAAATATCGCACAGGATGACATTTTCCCGGCCGGCCAGTGCAGCCGCCAGGATTCCCACAACGCCATAGCCGCAGCCCAAATCCAGTATTTTATCCTTTTTTGAAAACTCTGTTACCGACAGCATGGCCAATGTGCCGCTGTCCACCTTATTCGGAGAAAAATTGGTGGGCGCTGTCTCAAATTTTAAGCCGATACCCTTAAGCGTTATATCCATCATATTCCCTCTTCGCGGCCGGCCGGATGGTAAAACCGGCCGCCAGGCAAATCATCTGACCGGACAGGGATGCTTTACAGCGAACGCCCCGCCGTTACCTCCCCGATAATTTTTTCCACTGCCTCTTTGAGGCTTAAATCCTTTTCCAGAACCGTTTCCGGAATGAGCGTCAGAAAATCCTTTTCCCGCCACCACCTGCGCATTTCCTCCTCCCCGAAATCCTGGCGGTTCGGCTTGGTGGCATGCCGCAGCAGCGTTTCCTCAAAGGGCAAATCATAATAATAGGCATAGATATCTGCGCCATATTCCGAAACGCAGGCTTCAAACAGCGGCCGGTATTCCTCCGAATCCAGAATCCCTTCCAAAATGGTAATCTCCGAGTGCTGCCGCCCATAGCGAAGCAGGACGCTCATCAGCGGCAGAGATTTTTGAATTCCCTCTTTTCCCCCTACATGCAGTATCTGCATGCGCACCATGTCGTGCGAAATCAGCATGGTGTTGGGGCCGAACCTTTGCTGCAGCGCTTTTGCGGCCATCGTTTTGCCGCTGCCGGAATTGCCTCTGAGAATGATGAGCTTCGGCACAGAACCTCTCCCTTCAGGCGGCGGTTTTCTCCGCCGCCCTTAAAAGTGACGGGGATATCCCGCCGCTAACGCGCCTCCTCTTTGCCGGCGCCCGCCTGTTCGAGCTGGTCATAGTAGTCGCAGAAAAGGCCGATAAGCCGCTCATCCATCAGCGGAACGCCCAGTGCGGCGGTCAGCTCCTTCATCAGCTGCAGCTTTTCCAGATACCGTTCCCGTCCCCCCTGCTGCATGGCCGGATTGAGCCAGACGTTGATGAGCAGCAGCATGACCTGCGCCGTTTCCTGCGGCCTTTTTACTGTCATCGAGCCATCCTTTTTCCCCTGCTCCAGAAAGGCCGCCAGATAAGTGGCCGCGCCATTTAGCGCGTTATCGACCGTCATAGCGGTCACCTGCGGGTCGCGGATGTTTAAAAGAAACAGCTGATCTCTCTGGTGCTTTTTATGGTCAGAAAGCGCATAGCAGAAAAACTGGTAGAGCTTCTGCAGGCCGGTAAGCGAGCTGTCCGCGAGCAGGTGGCTGTAGCGCTCTATCTCCCCCTGAAACTGCCCGGCCACACTCTCCAGGATTTCCTCCTTCGATTTGAAATGATGATAGATGGCTCCCTTGGACATACCGAGCGCCGCCACAATATCCTGAATCGAGGTTTTTTCAAAGCCCTTTTCGTAAAACAGACGGCTGGATACCTCCAGAATCCGCCGCACCGTCTGCTCCGGATATTTATTGCGCGCCACCGTTTTTTCCCTCCTGCAGTATTCATACCATCGGTCGGTATTATTATAACCATTCTTCCTATCGCTGTCAAGGCCATCTTTTAAGCGGGCAGACGGAGAACGGCGGCGCCGCTCTGTTTTCCTTTTGCAAAAAAAGAAAAACGGCGCTTGCTATTTAAAGCGGCGCATGGTATCCTGAGGCTGATAGAGGCGCAGAAGAGGCTGCTTTTCTCCTGCGGCTCTCTCCCAAACAAACAAGAGAAGGAAGGGTCACCATGCAGGTTATTGAACTGATGGAGGTCTGGCGCGGCGAACGGTATACCGATTCTGTTACCGCCATGTCCAGCGATGAGTTTCCGGAAATTGTCGCCCTGCTGCCGGACAGCGAGCTGCGCGCGGGAGACCGGATAAAACCGCTCATCGCCGAAAATGTACCTGAAAATGCCCTGTAAACCGCAAAGGGGATGGCGGCAGATATTTCCGGCCCGCATATGCAAAGGGCGAAGGATAAAAAGAAGCAGAAAAGGCCCGCAGGCTGAACTGCCCCTTTTCTGTTATCGTTCCCTCCTTCAGTGGAAAGGCTCGTCGCCGACCGGCTCAATCACGTTCATGGTATCACAATCTCGTATTTTATAGATTCGTGTTGGAGACAAAGGGGAAAATCATCTCCCAAACAGCAAATGAAATGAGAAGAATAATCGGACGGGGCGGCAATATTCTGCCGCCCTGTTTTCAGACTTTCTGCGGATACCTGCTTGACAAATAGCCTACATAATGTTATCATCCAAATAGCCTACAAATTGTTATGATTGGAGGAACCTTTATGAATCCGCAGATACCCGATTCCGAGCTGGAGCTGATGAAAATTATTTGGGAGCAGGGAGGAAGGGCGCTGTATGCCGCCATTATGGAAAGGCTGGCTGCGGCGGGAAACCGGTGGCAGAAAAATACGGTGATTACCCTTCTCTCCCGGCTGGTGGAAAAGGGCTTTTTGAAAACGAGTAAAATCGGCCATCGGAATGAATACATCGCCTTAGTCAGCCGGGAGGAGTATCAGCTCCTGCAAACGCAGAGCTTTCTCAATAAGCATTATGAAGGGAACGCCAGGGGGCTGGTTTTAGCGCTCATGCAAAAGCAGCTTCTGTCGGCAGAGGATTATGAGGAGCTCAGGCGCTTTTGGGAGGAAAAGAGGCGGGAGAAATGAACGAGCTTTTAAAGATGTTTTTTTCTCTGTCTCTTTCCGCTTCGCTGTTTATTCTGCCGCTTCTGCTCTGCAAACCGCTGTTTAAAAAATTTTTCAGCAGGCGGTGGCAATATTATATCTGGCTGATCGTCATTTTTCGCCTGTTAATACCCTTTGCGCCGCCGGCAAGTCCGGTCGGCGAATTATTCCGTCAGCCTTCGGTGCAGACAGATTTTCAGGAGGAGCCGGGCTTTTTATCCGGCGAGGAGGCCGGCAGTGAGGCTCCTGCTTTTCTATTGCCGGATACTGCGCCTGCGTTAGACAGTTCCCCTGTGCAGGAGCCGGAGCCACCGGCAGGCACTTTGATGCCGCTGCAGAAGCTGGGCGGCATTCTTTGGGAAAACCTCTGGCTGATATGGCTGGGAGTAGCGCTTATTTTGCTGGTGCGAAAGATCACCGTTTACCAGAGCTTTAAAAGCTATATGAAGGCCGGGTGCAGGGAAATTTCCGAGCTTTCCCTGCTCGAGCGGCTGGCGCAGCTGGAGGAACAGCTGAAGATCAGAAAGCCGCTGGAACTGTATGAGAACCCGATGGCATCCTCCCCGCTGCTCCTCGGCTTTTTTCGTCCCTGCATCGTTCTTCCTTCGGCTGGTCTGCCGGAAAGTGATTTTCGCTATACGGTGCTGCATGAGCTCATCCACTGCCGGCAGCGGGATATGCTCTATAAGTGGCTGGTGCAGCTGTGCATCTGCCTGCACTGGTTTAATCCGCTGGTCTGGCGGATGGGCCGGGAGATAAACGGCGCCTGCGAGCTCTCCTGCGATGAGGCGCTCATCCGCCTGCTGGATGGGCAGGAGCGGCGCGCCTATGGCGATACGCTGATGCGTGCGCTGGAAGCCGGTGGCCCTGCGAAAAATTCGCTCGCCTCGGTTACGCTCAGCGAAAACGCACAGCTGATAAAGGAAAGGTTGGATGCCATTATGAAATTCAAAAAGCGTTCTTTTTTTGCGGGTGCTTTTTCCCTGCTGCTTGCGGCAGCGCTGGCGGTAGGGGCAGCAGCGGCGGGCGCCTATACCGGACCGGCCAGGCAGGAAAAGAATTTCCTGCCGGCTGCGGATAAAGCTTCCCAGGAATTTCGCTATACCCAGCAGGGCTACTATCAGTCCCCCTATCTCTTTGAAATCGGCTGGAACCTGCAGGAGAAGATGGCCGATAGCTACACAAGCCACCTGTTCACCGTCTGGGATAAGGAGAAGCAGAAAAATGAAACGCTGACCGCCTGTTTTACCCCGGAATGCGCACAGCTGGAAAATGATACAGCCGCCATGCAGGCCCTTTCTGCCCAGCTGAGCCGCCTCTATTTTGAGACCCGGGAAACATCCTTCCCCGCCGTGCGCTTTCTGATTGTCAGCATACAGAATGTGGGCGATACGGATACTGGCCTTTTGGCGGAGCGCTGCTATGAAGGCGGAAGCCTTTCACAGTTTGGCGCAATATTCGCTCAGCTGGAGGAGACGGCGCAGGAAAGCTGGCTGGACAGGATTTATGAGGATAAGAGCATCGCCTTCTTTGCGGCGAGCCTTTCCCGGCTGAAAGCGGGCAGCCCGCTCATTGAACGTCTCGCGGAAAAGGCCTATGCGCAGGGAAATATTTCCTTCTTTTCCGTTTTAAGCGGCTATATGGCCCGGCAGCAGCTGGAAGGCTGGCTGGACAGGGCCCGGCAGGAGGGCAAAACCAGTTTCAGGGCCATGCTGCTGGAGCTGCTGGATAAAGAGCAGGAGCTTACCGGCTGGAAGACGGAAATGCAAGCGCAGCTGACTCAGGAATATGCAGCCTATGGCATTGTCAAGGACGGCAGCGGTTACACCTATCAAAACCAGCCGGTTCGCATTTTTCTGGATATGCGGGAAAACAGCTCCTTTCAAACGCTGGAGATAAACCCGCAGGGGACGGTGGATATCAAGGTCATCCGCGGGGAAGACGGCGGAATTTTGCGTGTGGATTATATGACGAAGCAGGAGGCACAGGAGCTTTTAACCGATGGGGACTGGGAAAATGGGGACGAGGATTTTGCCAAACCGGCCCGGGCTGCGGGAGATTCTGTCCCCCTTATCGACACCCTGAAGTTCAAAGGGAAAACCTATTATCTGATAGAGAACGAAGCGCAGCTGCGCGCCCTCGCTTCGGGGGCCTACGGGCTGGATAAGGACTATATGCAGCAGGCGGATATCCAGCTTTCACAGGAGGAATGGAGGCCCATCGGGACGAAGGCGCAGCCCTTTACCGGCAGCTTTAACGGTAACGGGTTTGAGATCCGCTTTTTAACCATGACCGCCCCGGAAGCAGAGCTTATCGGCCTGTTCGGGGCGGCGAAGAACGCGCATATCTATAACGTTACCCTGCGCGACTATGATATCGAAAGCGCCGGCCGGGAGGCCGACAACAGGACCGTTGCGCCGGTAATGGCGCTCAACCTGGGCGGAGCGCGCTGCGAGGATAATTTTGTCTACCCCAGGCAGGCTCGGACGGATAGGCAGGAAACGGGGACGTTCGGCGGGAATACCCTCACCATACCGGTGGAGGCCGCCCACATGGAGAAGGGGGAAACCCTCTGGCTGGGGGAGTATCTGCTTTTTGAGGGTGAGCGCATTTCGTATGATGTTTCGGCAAAGACAGGCAGCTGCCTGCAGATAGCCTTCGCCGCGCCGGAGGAAGACCCGCAGAACAAGGTCTATATGTCGGTAAAAAAACACCGGCAGGATGGGCAGCTGCGCTGCGCCTCGGACTTTACCCTCTCCTCCCCCGTGCCGCCCGGCCGCTACCGGCTGTTCCTGCGCGCGCCGGAGGGGGAGCTGACGGAGGTAAAGGGCAGCATCCGGCTGACGTCAAAGGAGAAGAAAGAGGACTTTGGAGGAGAGGGGGTTGTGCGGCTCTCGGAGGAGGAGCGGCCGGAGCCGCTGCAGCGGGCGATGGAAAACTGTGCCATCCGCAGCTGGTATGTGCTTCGCTGCGGCGGACGGCAGTATATCTGGTATAACGGCTTTGCCTGGGAATTTGCCTACCATCCTACCTGGCAGGAGGATGGCTGGCAGGTGGATATCCTTCGGACAAAAAAGAAGGAGGCTGGCTATCTGCTGCTCTCCCTTCCGGCAGGGCAGCAGCTGCTGTCGCTCACGCTGGATGGGGAGCCGGTAAGCTATACCTTTTTGGAAATAGAGGAAGGCTGACAGAGAGAGAATTATCTTCCGGGTATGTTATATCTGGGAGATAATTCCTTTTTACTTGACATTTCATGTAAAATGTTTCACAATAGATAAAAAGATTTATAGGATTATGTCATGCGGATATCCGTCGGTAAAGCCGGAAAGAGCGGGAAAACGCTGGCCCCGTCGATTTCCCAATAAGGGAGCCGTACCTTTATTCCGGCGGAAAGCTGCATCTTGAGCATCCCGGCTGCCTGAGCTTTCATGTGTGAGATGATACTCTTATCCGAAAGCCGCACCCAGCACTGGAGGATAAGCGGCAGTCGCTGAAAGTCGATAATCCGCATGGACTCTGTGTCTGAGACTGCAGGCAGACGATCAGCGGGGATAAAAGGGGCATGACCGGCCCGCACTGCAAAACGGCCTCGGTTCGGCCTTTCCCTGCCCTTTAACCCCTTCGGGTGCTTTTCAAAACGGGTTGTTATTTAATTTACAAGTTAAAAAGGAGTGCTGAAAAATGGAAAAGGTCAGATTCGGTCTTATCGGTATCGGTGCGCAGGGCGGCAGCTATGCGGCATTTTTGGATGGGATGAAGGAATCCCCCTTCCCCGGCATGCCGGCTCCGCAGTGCCCGCCTAACTGCGCGCTGGGGGCACTGTGCGACATTGATCCGGAAAAGGAAAAAATGTGCAGGGAAAAATACCCCAATACTCCCTTCTTTAAGAACTGGAAGCAGCTGGTGGATTCAGGAACGGTAGATGCTGTCATTACCACCGTTCCGCACTATCTGCATCATGAGATTGCCATCTACTGTCTGGAGCACGGCGTCCATGTGCTGGTAGAGAAACCTGCGGGCGTGCGCGCCAAGGATGTGCAGGAGATGAACCGCTGTGCGGCGGAGCATCCGGAGACCGCTTTCGGCATCATGTTTAATCAGCGTACCAACAAGCTTTATCAGCGGGTGAAGGAGCTGGTTGCCTCCGGCGAGCTCGGCCAGATCCGCCGCTCCAACTGGATTATCAACAGCTGGTGGCGTCCGGACAGCTACTACCGCCAGAGCGAATGGCGCGCCACCTGGGGCGGCGAAGGCGGCGGCGTTCTGGTCAACCAGGCCCCCCATCAGCTCGACCTGTGGCAGTGGATCTGCGGCATTCCTACCAAGGTGTATGCCAAATGCCTGTGCGGCAGCCACCGGGATATCGTCGTTGAGAACGACGTGACCATCATGACCGAATATGAAAACGGCGCCACCGGCTGCTTTATCACCTGCACGCATGACGCTATCGGCACCGACCGGCTGGAAATCGATCTGGATGGCGGCAAAATCGTGGTCAACGATTCGAAAAAGGCGACCATATACCGCATGAACAAAACGGAGGATGAGATGAACGGCAGCATGAGCATGCGCGAGGTCGCTATGCTTACCCGTTCCAACGCCTCGGGCGGCGGGCTGTATACCACCGAGGAATTTGAAAATACCGATGGGTGGGGGATGCAGCACCTGACGGTTATGGAGAATTTTGCCAGCCATATCCTGAACGGCACCCCGCTGCTGGCTCCCGGTTCGGACGGCATCAACGGCGTTAATCTCGCGAACGCCGCCCAGCTTTCGAGCTGGCTGCAGAAAGAGGTAGAAAACCCGGTGGATCCCGAGCTGTATGCGAAGGAGCTCAACAAAAAGATTGCCGAAGAGGGCAAGTTCCCCGTCCGCGACTGAGCCCGGAAGGAAAAATAATACCGGCTCTGCAAAAATGCGCCGGCAGAGCAGCCGGGCTGCTGCTCTATAAAAAAGGGCGTAGAGAAGGAAAAACGAAGTTCCAGGAGGAGTGGCGCAGCAAAAGCAGCGCCACTCCGGTTTTTAACCCGATGCGCTCATGAGAATAAAAACAGGTAAAATCCTCAATCAAAAGAACAGTTGTAAAGAGGGGATTTCATCAAAAAGATGAAATCCCCTCAATAAATTCCAGTTTATTCAAACGAGCACCCTGGAACCTAAGACCATATAAACAACTACTCCTAATACTGAGAATCCTATAAAACATGCAAGGGATATTCCTTTAAGTGAAAGCCTCCTATTGATGATAATGTATAAGGCAATTCCAATAGCAATTTTTAAAACAACTGCCGGAATCATATGTGAATAGTCAGAAATATGAAGTATCTCATCCACTCCCTCTGCCACAAAAACTGCTGGAAGAAGATTCATGCCGCAATATTTGAGCGGATTGCTTTTCGTGTTTGCCCAATTTGCTCCTATGCCAAAAACAGCCCCGGCAGCCAATGCTATAATTGACCAAATCAGAATTCCCTTGCTGAAAGTAAGTGGATGCTGGTTGAATATAGCCTCGGATACATAGTATCCACTTACACAGCCGAGAAGGCAAATAATCGCAGTTGTAATTGAAATTTTAGCATCTTCCCGAAAGAAAAAGCTAAGAAGAAATGCCGGAACTAACCAAACAGCCCCTGAATTTGCCAGAAAGTTCAGATTGATTGGCAAATATCTTTGACCTATTAAAGTTATCACTCCCACAATGATTCCTGCCGCTGCTGGCACAAGCAACTTCTTCATGAGAAGCAACTCCTATTTGTCGAATTGTTATGGGCAAAATATACCGACCACAAGGAACATTCACCCCTCATTTACAGGTGCTGATAGTAACGGCAAGAAATGCGCCGGTATGTACCTGAGGCAGGTGGTTAGTGGCCGATTCCCGAAAGCCCGCATGCATCGATACAGCTCCGCACGATTTGCAGGTGGTGAATAGGTGCGCTCTTAACAGAGGGCAGATAAAGAGAACGGAGCGTCCAGGTCATCCTCAGACACTCCCGTTTCAGTTCTCTCCTGTTGTCCAGATCAGAAGGTTCTTGCAGGCTATAAAAAGCGGAGCCACAAAAATAAAAACTCCGAATTCAGTTTATACAAAACCAGATTCGGAGTTTTCAGATATAGTGGGCCATCAGGGACTCGAACCCCGGACCAACCGGTTATGAGCCGGTAGCTCTGACCAACTGAGCTAATGGCCCGAACAGAGTTAATAAAGTTTATGCAGGCGGATACTGATTTATCGCAGCACCGCCTGCATAAAACTGGCTCCCCAAGTTGGACTCGAACCAACGACCCTGCGGTTAACAGCCGCATGCTCTACCAACTGAGCTATTGAGGAAAATGGAGATGTCAGCTGTCCTCACGGACAGCTGACAAGAGAGCCGGCATCTTCCTATCTTAC
>JAAWAN010000011.1 GCA_022792175.1 Provencibacterium sp. | reverse complement strand
GTAAGATAGGAAGATGCCGGCTCTCTTGTCAGCTGTCCGTGAGGACAGCTGACATCTCCATTTTCCTCAATAGCTCAGTTGGTAGAGCATGCGGCTGTTAACCGCAGGGTCGTTGGTTCGAGTCCAACTTGGGGAGCCAGTAGCGGCTGATTATTGAAAGATAATCAGCCGCTTTTTTTATCGGAATTTTCCTGTATGTTTCTTGAAAATCCTGCTTGGCCTTCCTGGTTATGGTCTCTATCTGGGGAACGGCTTGCTGGATATCCGGATATATTGAAAAAATTTAGGAGGGTGCTGCAAAACACAGAGTGTTTGCAGCACCCTCCTTGGAAAATAGCGATTTCAGCCATTTTTCTGGGCGGGAGATGCTTCGAGCGTTCTACGTCCTTAAATAAACAGCTCGCACTTTTTCGGTACAGAGCAGGCCTTTTTGAGCATCAGTGCGGCGGCGGCAACCATCTCCCTGTTGACTCCTCTTGCCGAATGCGGGCACTTTACCACGCAGCGCATGCAGGAGATGCACCTCTTGGCATCTGCCTCCCGCAGCTTTTCCCGGTCAATGGCCTGCGTAGGACACTGCGCGGCACATAAACCGCAGCCGGTGCATTCTTTTCCTGCTTTTGGCACCATGCCGCCCCCCTTGGTCTTTTTATAGGGCCGTTCGCCGGGTACCTGAACGACACTTTTTCCATCAGAAGCGGCCTGGAATTTTTCCAGAATTTTTCCAGAGGCCTCCTGCAGATCCGCGATATCCTGTGCATCCGGCCGGTTGGCGGCATATTGGTGCATAATCGAGTGTTCTGCAATGGCCGCAATGGCTGCAAGCGTCTGAAAGCCGCATTTTTCTGCCGTATCCTTTAATTCGATCAGGGTATCCTCATAGGCTCGGTTTCCATATACACAGACGAGCACACTATCCGCTCCGTTTCCCTGAATCTGCTCCAGCCTCTGCACTGCAGTGGCCGGTACGCGCCCTCCAAAGGAAGGAACGGCAATCAGTACCAGATCCCCCTTTTGATACTGCAGGCCGGAAAAATCGGCGGCCGCATCGGTCAAATCTACCGTTTCCACATCGGCTCCCCATTTTTCGGTGATAGCCTTCGCCACCTTCTGTGTGCCGCCGGTAGGGCTGAAAATCAGCTGTGCATAGCGCATCCTTAGTCCCTCCATGTTGTAAAAATTAGATTTACATTAAAATCAGTATACGATAAACAGGCTGTAATGTCAATATTTACAGCGGCGCTTTTTTGTGGTACATTGAATTGGGGGGGAGGGTTGCCTGTGCGCATTACGACCAAATGCTCGATTGCCATACACTGCCTGCTGTTTATATATGAATATGGGGAGATCAGGAAGATAACCAGCGAGCTGCTGGCACTGTCTACCGGCTGCAATCCAGCAGCCATCCGCAGTATCATCAGCGCCTTAAAAAAGGAGGGCATTCTGAGTGTTCAGCCGGGAACCGGCGGCACGAAGCTGGCTTGCGCCCCGGAGGAAATCACCCTTTACCGCATCTGCATGGCACTGGAACCTAGTGCCCTCAGAAAGCTGATCGGCCTGCATCCTCTGCCTTCGGTCTACTGTCCGATCGGACGGAATATTCATGGCGTTTTGGAGGCCACCTATGAAAAGATACGTGCAGATATGCAGGAAAGCCTCCAGTCGCTCACCCTGCAGGATGTAATTGAGCAATACCGGCTGTGTGACTCCTAGCGGACCCGGACACATCCTTCCGGAAAATCTTTGTGGCAGATATGGGGCTTTTTTGTAAATTTTCTTTTTACCGCTTTTTTAGCGGATGTTTTGTGCTATGCTATAGGTATTAGGCGCTCCTCTCCGTAAGAGGGAGAGAGCGGCTTTATTATCCTTTAAAGCAGGAGAATGATTATGAAATCAAGCGTTCGCATCTCTTTGGCCGGCCTGTTGTCTGCGGCTTTAATAGCGGGGAACTCTTTGTTTCCGGTTGCGTCCGGCCCCGCCTCTCCCTGGCTGATGAATGTTTCCCGTGCACCGGTGGAAAAGGTTTCTGCCGTTTCAGAGGAGCGCTTTCCCTCTGTTTTGTGCGGAACCTGGACAGGCCTGCTGCCGACCTTTGTTTCATCAGAAAAATATGTAGAGGATCCGATAACGCTGAGTATCCCGGGCGAAGGGGAAAACCGGCGTCCGGCGCTGAGGGCAGGTTCCTACAGCGGCAGCTATCTTTTGCCGGGTGACTGGTCGGTTTCTAAGGGAACGCTTTGCTTTACCCTTTATGATTCTGCCTGGCAGATGCAGGTGCAGCTGCAGGCGACAAGCGAAACAGAGCTCACTGGCATTGTTCGGCAATATGGGGAGGAGATGACATTCTCTCTATATAAGCAGTCGGATACAGCGGAGGATTTAACTTCCTCTCCCCGCTTTGTTTTTGAAAACGAGGAGGCTTCCGTCTGGCAGGAGCGGCTGAGCGCCTTTCCTTCCTTTTCAGAGGCGAGTGTCGAACCCATCCCTTTCACCTATGAGCTCTGGCGCTGGGACCGTTCCAGCCAACTGATTTCCCGTTATCCGGAGCTTGCCCAGGCGGTAGGGGAAAACAGCCTGCAGACGATGAAGGCCGTTATGGATGTAGTCTGCAACCATTTCATGCATGACGGGGCTTCCGGCATGCCGGAGAGCACCGATATTCCGGCCGTATTAAACTATTATGATGCTACCGGCCGCATTGGCCTCGAATGCCGCGGCCTTTCGCTGCTGCTCTCCGAGATGCTGCGCCTGTGCGGGATTCCGGCAAAGCCGGTGACCTGCCTGCCGGAAAATGATCCCTGCGAGGAGTGCCATGTGCTGGTGCATGCCTATTCCTCCGAGCTGGGCAGGTGGGTGCTGCTCGATCCCTCCTACCGGCTGATGCTGCAGGATGGCTCCGGGCAGTATATCGGCCTGCCCGAGCTGCGCCGGGCGCTGATAAACGGCGAGGAGCTCTTTGCCAATGCGGATGCGGGCCATAACGGCATGCCCTTTACCATCGACTGGTATCGCGCCTATATGACCAAAAACACCTTCCGCTTTTCGAGCGCCGTGCGCTTTTCCGCTCTTTCGCAGGAAAACGGGGAAGGGGTGGAGCGGTGGATGCTGATTCCCGAGGGCTTTTCGTTGCCCTACTGGGCGCAGCGCCCGGAGAGGGTCACAACCTCTGCCGCCGACTTCTGGGCAGCCCCCTGAAGGGCCGCGGGGGAGGGAGGACCTTTTTGCAGAAACCGGAGAAGATGCGGTTTCGCGCCTTCCGGCGTGAAATTCGGGCCGGAAGTACTGGCCTGAAAGCGGTTTTTCAAAAGGGATTATTGAAAAATAGCCTTTTCGGAAAATCATATACCCAAATCGGCCTCCCAAGAAGCCATTTTTTAAGCTTCTTGGGAGGCCGACTTTTATTATGATTTGTGCAGACTGCCACTGCATTTTCATTTTTGCAGCAACCCTTTTTTTATGCTCTTGGCAGTACGTTTCGTGTGAGGCTCACATAGGCCATGCAAATATAGACGGCATAAATCAAAAAGAAAATGCCCAGGGCAGCAGCGATGATGGCGATGGGGCTGCTGGCCCCTATCATAATACCCGGCTCCGGAAGTCGGCAGAGGTTCAAAAGAAAGGGGACGCCGATGAGCACCGGCGGCAGGGCGGGCATGGCATAGTAGATGGCAAGCTGTGTGCGCAGGGCCCCAGCCATCTCCCGCCGGTCCATGCCCAGCTTTTGCAGCAGCTGGAACTGACGCTGATAGCTCTGTGACTCGCTGAGCTGCTGGATACTGAGAATGGTGGCGGCGGTCATGGTGAGCGCCAGGGCCAGATAGAAAAGCGGAAGAACGATAAGAACGGTCTGAGCGGCTGTCTGTGCCTGTTCGTTAGCCTTTGTGGAGATACTGTCATACTTCCTCTGGTTTATCCGACTTTCGCTTTCATTGATGTCCTGCAGTGCGTCATACTGCTCCCCGCTCACTGGATAAAGGGTTTCAGCCGCATAGGCGCGGTGGTGGATATCTAAGCCGGTCGCAGCCTCATCCGGGACCACCAGAATATAGCCGCGGCCGTTGGTTATTCCGCCGCTCTGGGAGAGATGCTCGGTATAAACACCGCCCAGAGTCAGCGGGATATCTCCTAAAGAGATCGGCTGACGGTAGTTTTTCAGCGGCTCTTCCAGATAGCTCATGCAGTGAAAAAGATACTGCCCCGGCTGCAGCTTCACCGGTGGATAGCCCGCAATCGCCCGCAGGGCACCATAATCGCTGCAGCGCAAAACGGGGTCGCAGTCATAGGCATAGGGGTAATAGCTGACCGAGCCTTCCAGATAATGCTGGATATCCGCATTTTTGCTCAGATAGACCGGATACAGCAGCGAGCGCTTGACCGGGATATTCTCTTCGATATAGTGCAGATAGGGCTCATGGGTCTGCTGTTCGTCCTCAATCCCGATATACAGGTCAAAGCAGGCAACCTCCGCTGCCCGGCCAGTAAAAAGGCCCTGGAAGACGAGGCCCGTGCCCTCGGAAATCAGCGTGGCGGTGAAAACCATCGAGATAACGGCCATCAGCACCCCTATGGTGGCCAGCTTAGCGCACAGCGTCCGGAAGATCAGCAGATTTTGCCCTTTGTATTTGCGGGCGGGCCGCCGCTCGAAGAAGGCGGGCACCCCGGAGGCGAAGCTGAGAAAAAAGCCGAAAAGAAAAAGGATAATGCACCCCGCTCCGATAAGGCCGAGAGGAATATAGCCGCTCAGCAGCAAAAGGGTACCGAGAATGCCCAAAAGGATGGAGGCGGCAAAAATCCACCGGCGGCTTTTGCTGACTTTTATCACTGCGTCTTCATTCATTCGTTCGAAATAGATGAGCTCATGGATTTCCATTTTGCGAATCTGACCGCGGCTTTTGCAGAGCGCGCACAGATAGATGAGTGCGAAGTAAGCAACCGTCAGTCCCAGTGCGGGCAGAGAGAGGCCGAGGGCAAAGGGATAGGGCAGCCCGAACAGCGCTAAAACAACCGCCCGAAACGCCTGATAGAGCAGGCTCCCCAGCAGGATTCCGAGAACCAGCGCGCAGCTGCCCACTGCCAGATTTTCCTGAAAAAACAGCCGGGCAACCTGCCGGTTCTCGAGGCCGATGAGCAGATAGGTGCCGAGCTCCCGGCTGCGGCGGGTGAGCATAAAGGCGGTGGCATAGGCCACCAGCCAGCCGAAAACGCCCACCACCACCATGCTGGCCATAACAATCATCAGCGGAAGAAATTCCATCCCCCTGGCCAGCGTTCGGATTTCCTGCGAGAATACCAGCCCGTTAAAGGCATAGAGCAGCGCGGCGGCCAGCACAATGGTGATAAAGTAGACGAGATAGTCCCGCGCCTGACGCCGGGCATTGCGCAGTGAGAGCTTAAAGTACGTCACTGACGTCACCCCCCAGCGCGGCCAGCACATCCAGAATTTCATGGTAGAATACCGGCCTTCCCCGGTTTCCCCGCATCAGCTCGTTAAAAACCCGGCCATCCTTTAAAAAAAGCACCCGTCCGGCATAGCTGGCGCTGTAGGCGTCGTGAGTGACCATCAGGATAGTGGCCTTCATCTCCCGGTTCATGGCCGACAGAATTTCCAGCAGGTTTTTCGAGGCTCTGGAGTCCAGCGCTCCGGTGGGCTCATCGGCCAGCAGCAGCGACTGTCCCGCCACTATCGCCCGGGCGCAGGCGGTTCGCTGCTTCTGGCCGCCGGAGACCTGATAGGGAAATTTTCCCAGGATTTCGGCAATCCCCAGCTTTGCCGCCACCTCTTCTACCCGGATTTGCACCTCCCGGGCATCGGCATGGGTCAGCGAAAGGGCAAGGCCGATGTTTTCTTCGACCGTCAGGGTATCCAGCAGATTAAAATCCTGAAAGACAAAGCCCAGCCGCTCCCGGCGAAATCTCGCCAGCTCCGCTTCGGAGAGGTCGGCGACATTGACCCCATCCATCAGGATTTTTCCCGCGCTGATGGTGTCGATGGTAGCGATGCAGTTAAGAAGGGTGGTCTTGCCGGAGCCTGAAGCCCCCATAATAGCCAGAAATTCCCCTTCTCCCACATCAAAGCTTACCCGGTCGAGCGCCTTGGTGATGTTGTTTTTGCTTCCATAGTATTTTTCAATATTCTGAACCTTAAGCATAGCGGCTCTCCTCCTTTGCCTGTGGCTTCATTTTACACCGGAAGCGGGACGGGTGGTATCGAAGAGACAGGATGCCGGCTTACAGTTTTGTAAGGAGATGGGATAAAAGGTATCTCCGGTTTGCGAAAACCGGAAAAGGCACGGATTTGCGCCCTTTGACGCGAAATATGGAGCTTATCCTGACCTGGCAGCACTTTTTCAAAAGGAGCTGTAAAAAACCCGTTTTTTTACAGCTCCTGCCCGGCCCGGGATGGTTCTGCCTGCTGGCAGCTTGTCGTTTCCCTGGCTGGGAAAGTCAGCGTCACCGCTGTTCCCTTTCCCTCCTCCGAACAAAGAGACAGCCCCAGCTCCAGAAAACCGGCCAGCTTTTTGCAGAGATACAGCCCCATTCCGGTGGAGCCGCCCCGGGCGCGCCCATTGCTGCCGGTGAAGCCCCGGTCAAAGATGCGGGGCAGCTCATGGGAGGGAATGCCGATGCCATTGTCCTGCACGAGCAGCTGCGCCTCGTTACCCAGCGAACGGGCAGAGAGGACGATGACCGGCGATTCCCCGCGGTAGCGGACGGCGTTCTGCAGCAGCTGGCCCAGAAGGAAGACGGCCCACTTTTCATCGGTATAAACGGGGATTTCCAGCCCCTTTGTTTCTATCCGGATGCCGCTTTGAAGCAGAAGGGTGCGATGGTTTTCGATGGCCTCGAAGACGATTGCATCCAGCTTCGTCTGGCGCAGAAGGCAGTCGCGCTCCGGGCTTTCCGCCCGGGCATAGAACAGCGCCCTCTCCACATGGGCCTGCAGCTGGTCCAGCTCGCCGATGAGCCGGCGGCGGGTCTCCCCGTTTAAGCTTTGGCCGATGAGGCGTGCAGCGGTGAGCGGCGTTTTGACTTCATGAACCCAACGCTCGACATACTCCCGGTATTCCCGCTGGGAGGCCTGCGCATCGGATACTGCGCCGGTCATCGCCCGGCCTGCCCGGCGAAACAGTTCGAAGAGGCGGCGTTCATAGATTTCCCCTGCGGGCGGAGCGCACTCGGCGAAGAGATATTTTTGATCCAGCCCGTTCAGAATGTTTTCCAGCTCTGAAAGGCGGGAGCGCTGGCGGAAAAAATCGGAAAGCTGGATGAGGATGAAAACCATCAGCAGAGCCGGCAGCAGAAGAAGGAGAATGCCCGGCTGCGTGCCGGTAGCCGAAAGAAAAAGCGCCGCCAGGGCGGCGCAGAGGAAAAAGGCAAAAATCCGGCCCAGCCGGTCGGATAAAAATTTCCCGAAGTTCATAGCTGATACCCCATTCCCCGCCGGGTTTTGATAAGCCCGGGCAGGCCGATTTCGCTGAGCTTCCCCCTCAGCCGGGTCATATTGACACTGAGGGTGTTGTCATCAATATAAATCTTATTGTCCCATAAAGCTTCAATTAAGTCCTCCCGGGAGACAATCTGTCCGGTATGGGACATCAGGCAGGCCAGTATTTTGAGCTCATTGCGGCTGAGATCGGCCGTCTGCCCGTTGGCCGAGGCCGTTCCTCTGGAAAGGTGAAGGGTAAGCCCGGCGGCCTGCAGCGTATCCGGCCCGGCAGGCTCGCCCGAGCGCCGCAGGACTGCCCTGATGCGGGCCAGCAGCACGGGAATGTTATAGGGCTTGGTGATATAGTCATCTCCGCCCAGGCTCAGGGCCAATAACTCATCATTGGCGGTGTCCCGGCCGGTGACCAGGATGATGGGGATACGGCTGAATTTTCGGATGCCGGCGCACAGAGAGAGGCCATCTCGGCCGGGGAGTCCCAGATCCAGCAGAATGAGGTCGGGGGAGGCCGCCTGCACCTGTCTTTCCACATCGGTAAAATCAGTGACAGCAGCGGTCTGATAGCCTTCGTTTGTGAGCAGCAGCGTCAGCTCCTCCCGAATGGTGGGGGCATCTTCAATAATCATGACTTTTTTCATGCGGTTCCTCCCTCCCGGCATCCCTCTATTTATGATATTTCGTATGCGCCTGAATGGAGAAGGCGCGATAGAGCTGCTCGAGCAGCATGACGCGGGCGAGGGTATGCGGGAAGGTCATGCCGGACATCGAAAGGCGCAGCGCGCTTCGGTGCTTGACCTCTTTAGAAAGACCGAACGAGCCGCCGATGGCGAAGGAGAAGCTCCCTGCACCGTTTACCGCATAGCGGGCGAGCGTTTGGGAGAGCGCCTCGCTGGAAAAAGGCTCCCCTTCGACACAAAGGCTGATAAGCAGGCTGCCGGCCGGCAGCCTCTGCAGCAGTGCCGCCCCCTCCTGCAGCAGCGCCTTTTCAATCTGCGCCGGAGAGGGGGAATCCGGCAGCCGGACCTCCGGGATTTCGATGACCTGCGGCTTGCAGTAGGCCGAAAGCCGCTTCAGATATTCGCTGCAGGCTTCGCTCCAATAGCGCTCCTTCAGCTTTCCCACACAGAGAATGGTACAGTTCATCTTTTTTCCTCACTGAAAAAATGGCCTTTACAGCTCATCCGGCAGGGCTCAGAGGACGATTACCGGCGAACAGCCAAATTTGGGAGCCACCTCCAGCTGCGCCTGTCCCGCTCCGCCGCAGCCTTCCAGGGCGGCGAGGGTGGTCTGATAGGCAAGCTGCTCGAGGTTATTCTGCTTGCTGGTGTGCGCCAGCAGAAAATGCCGGACACCCGACTGCAGCAGCTGCACGCAGCCCGCCGCGCAGTCCTCATTCGAGAGATGGCCATATTCTCCCTTAATCCGCCGGATAAGCGGATAGGGGTAGCCGGATACCTCCAGCATGTGCGGGTCATAGTTGGATTCGAGAACGACCGCGTCACTGCCCGATAAGCTTTCTGCAACGATGCCGGTAAACCTTCCAAGATCGGTGGCAAAGCCGATTTTTTTGCCGTCCGGCGTGCAGAAGGTGTAGCCGCAGGTGTCTCCCGCGTCGTGCTGAGTGGGGAAGAGATCGAAAGCGATGTCGCCGACCATTCCCCCGGCAGCGACCGGGCACAGCTGCGCCCCGGGGGGGACCAGGTCATTGTCTGCCAGAAAGTTGATGGTGGAAAAGGTGCCGAAAACGGGGATGGGCAGACTTTTTAACAGCACCCGCAGCGCGGAGACATGGTCGGAATGCTCATGAGTGAGTACAATCCCCGCAAGGGCATGCGGGTCTATCCCGTGCTCCTTTAAGCAGCAGGTGATGCGCCGGCAGCTGCCTCCGGCATCTACGAGCAGCACCGTTTCCCCGCTTTTGATAGCGGTGCAGTTTCCGGCGCTCGAGGAAAAAAGGGTGAAAATTTCGGTCATGCGGACACCTCTATGTATCAGAATAAAACATATTAAAAGAATCTGCCCCTGCCGGGCAAAAAGCGGAAAAGCTTTCTACAGCGGCAAAACGGCGACAATCTCCTCTCCGCAGACCTCTCCGTTTTCGACAAAGCCCATCGAGCGGTAGAGCGAGCGGGCGGCCGTGTTCTCCGGTTCATAGGAAAGCCAGCAGCAGTCTGCTCTCCCGCAGGGGAAGGTTTTTAAATAGTGGAGGGCCGCCTCCATCGCCTTTCTTCCAAGGCCTCTTCCTTGAAAGCGCTCGTCAATCATCAGCCGCCAGAGGCAGTAGTTGCCCTCAGCGACTTCGGGCTCCTCCCCATCCTCGATTTTTCCATATCCGAACATGATAAAGCCAACCAGCTGCCCGTCTTCATACAGCCCGAAGGGGAGCGCTGTGGCGCCGCTCGAGAGAGCGGCATAGGCCTCGAGCAGGCTGACGGTATTGCTGGCGACAAAGCTTTTCTGCGACTGCTTGACCGAGAGGCGAACGACCTCCCACAAATTTTTAAAATCCACCTTTTTCAGCTCCACGGGTCTTTCCTTTCTCCTCTTTTCGGCTGCCGGCCGGCTTTGCCGGGCAAAATAACAGATTCCCCCGCGTTGCCCGCGAGGGAATAACCGTTTTATCAAAGCGCCTTTGCAAGCTCGTTGTCATCGGCCACGACCCGCCGGATATCTGCACCGAGCTTTCGCATTTTGCCGCAGATATCCTCATAGCCGCGCTCGAGATGGTAGATTTCTTCAATTTCGCTGATTCCCTCCGCAACGAGAGCGGCTATCAGCAGCGCAGCCCCCGCCCGCAGGTCGGTCGCGCGGATGGGCGCGGCCTTCAAGCGCTCCACCCCTTCTACGACGGCGACCGTGCCGTCTACCTGAATGTTTGCGCCCATGCGGCAGAGCTCATCCGCATAGCGGAAACGGTTATCCCAAATTCCTTCGGTGATAATGCTTGTCCCCTCCGCAAGGGTGAGCAGCGCCGTCATCTGCGGCTGCATATCGGTAGGGAAGCCGGGGTGCGGAAGGGTTTTGATATTGACCTTGTTGACCGGCCCGGTGCGGGTCACATGGATGGAATCGTCATATTCATCCACCTGCGCACCCGCTTTGATGAGCTTTTGGGTAATAGACTCGAGATGCTTGGGGATAACATTATGGATAGTGACATCGCCGCGGGTGGCGGCCGCCGCAATCATATAGGTGCCCGCCTCAATCTGGTCGGGGATAATCGAATAAGAGGTTCCGTGCAGCAGATCCACCCCATGGATTTTGATAACATCGGTGCCGGCCCCCCGGATATCGGCCCCCATTGAGTTTAAAAAGTTTGCCAGATCGACAACATGCGGCTCCTTCGCCACATTTTCCAGAATAGTCAGTCCCTTTGCGCGCACGGCCGCCAGCATCAGGTTGATGGTGGCGCCGACCGATACGCCGTCAAAATAAAGGTGGGAGCCAACCAGACGCTCGCAGCCGGCGTTTACAATGCCATGGTCAATCGAGACGGCGGCGCCCAGCGCTTCGAAACCCTTTATGTGCTGGTCAATCGGGCGTGCGCCGAGATCGCATCCCCCGGGCATCGAGACGCTTGCGCGGTTAAAGCGGCCGAGCAGCGCGCCGATGAAATAATAGCTGCCCCGCATCTGGCGGGCGAGCTCATAGGGAACAAAGGCATCCTGAATATGGGTGGAGTCGATGGCGACGGTGGAACGGTCGAGCATACGCACCCCCGCTCCCAGTTCGCGCAGGATTTTCAGCGAAATGGTAATATCGCGGATGTTGGGAATGTTTTCAATCACATAGTTCCCGGGAGCCAGAATGGTCGCCGGAAGAATGGCGACGGCTGCGTTTTTCGCGCCGCTGATGGTGACATCGCCAATCAGCGGCTTTCCGCCGGAAATTACATATTTCTCCAAAGCGATAACTCTCCTTTTATCGGTCAGGCACCGGCAGAAGCTGCCGGGCAGAAGCATTCGGCAAAATAAAAGGCGGGAACGCACTGCACACTCTTCACTAAACAGGCCCCGCCAGAATAAAATCACTACTTATGACCGGTGACAAATTTTTCTCCGGCATACGGTTATTATATTCTTCGATATTATGATTATACCCACGCAGAAAAGGAAACAGACCGGTGTTTTTTTCTCTTTTTTATCGAGACCTGCTTCCTCTTGTCTAACGTTTCCATTATATCACAAGAACATTAGTTTACAATCCCAATACCGCCATTCGCAGCG
This sequence comes from Provencibacterium sp., assembly GCA_022792175.1. Classification (GTDB taxonomy): domain Bacteria; phylum Bacillota; class Clostridia; order Oscillospirales; family Ruminococcaceae; genus Harryflintia. Next base: position 6,280 of record JAAWAN010000011.1, on the reverse strand, counting down.
GGAGGAGCACAAAACCGTCTGTTTTCACAAAAGAGGGCCGCCTGTTCGGAGAGAAAAAGCCGGGATCAAAGTGCAAATTCAAGAAATAGTTTACTTGATTTGATAACTTAAAAAATATATGTTGACATATTAGATAAACTAAAATATAATAATGTTTAAAAGGGGAGGATAAAATGAAAACAGACTTTGAACAGCTGCCCATTGAAACGCTGGTTTCCGGAATCAGCTTTGAAGAGGAGAGCGGCTGCTACTGCTGCATTCACTGCCCGGCCCGCTTTCTGCAGGGGGAGGTTTATGAGATGGATGGGCGATATTTTGAGGCGCAGAGGGCGGCGCAGCAGCACATTCTGAAGGAGCATGGCGACCGGCTGCAGGCGCTGCTGCGAAGCGGCAGCCGCTATCTTTCGCTGACAGAAAACCAGCAGGAGCTGCTTTATAGCCTGCGCCGCGGGGAAAACGACCGGGAGATTGCCCGCCGCTGCGGCGTTTCCCCGGCAACGGTGCGCCACCAGCGGTTCATGCTGCGCGAAAAGGCCAAACAGGCCCGGATGTTTCTGGCGCTTTATACGCTGGCCATGCAGCAGAAAAACGAACAGGAGGAGCTGATGCCGGTGCACGATTGTGCGAAAATGGTGGACGAGCGCTATGAAATCACCGAAGCGGAGCGGGAGAAGTTCCTGCGGGATGCCTTTGAAAGCCTGCAGCCGCTTCAGCTGAAGCTTTTCCCCCGCAAGGAAAAGAAAAAGGTGGCCATCCTCGCGCGGATCGCGGAGGAATTTCAGCGGGGGCGGGTCTATTCGGAGCCGGAGGTAAACGCCATACTGAGCCGGATTTATCCGGACTATGCGACCATCCGGCGGTATCTGATTGAATATGGCTTTATGCAGCGTACGCCCGACTGCCGGGAATACCGCCGGAGCTCTGCAGGAGAGCGGGAGCAGGAGGGGCAAAAGAGCCAGATACAGGAAAGGTAAAAGGGAAAAAGGGGTGCCTCGCTCTTAAAAGGTCTTTGCCTGCCGCTTTTTGGGGAATTGACAAGCAGATTTTTATAGTATAAGATAAGGGCATATAAATGCGAGGAGGAGTACTACATATGAAGCAGAGAAGCATAGCGGTGGCGATTCTTTTGAGCCTTGTAACCTGTGGGATTTACGGGATTTACTGGTTCGTTTGCCTGACGGATGATGCCAACCTTCTTTCCGAACGGACGGCGGATACTTCCGGCGGCGTCGCTTTTTTGCTGAATCTTGTGACCTGCGGCATCTATGGCATCTACTGGGCTTACAAAATGGGAGAAAAGCTGAATGCGGCCAAGGCGCTGCGCGGCATGCCGACTGATTCGAACAGCAGCATCCTCTATCTGCTGCTTTCGATTTTCGGGCTGGGCATTGTTGCCTGGGCGCTGATGCAAAACGAGCTCAACAGCATGATTCCCGAGAGTGCGGCATAGAATCCAAAAAAGCGTTTATACCGGCGCGCTGTTTTTGCTGGCAGGGCTTTTCTATGCGTTTCTTTATCAGGCGGCAGGCGTGCGTATTCCCTGCCTGGTTCACCTTTTGACTGGGCTTTACTGTCCCTCCTGCGGCCTGTCGCGCATGTGCATTCATCTTCTGCATGGGGAATGGTCGGCGGCCATGCGCAGCAATCCATGCCTTTTCTTTCTGCTGCCGGTGTTTGCGGTGCTGGCGGGCTGGATAGAGCTCAGCTACTGGCGCACCGGCAGCCGCAGGCTGACCCGCGCGCAGTCAGCTGCCGTCTGGGGAATAGTGGCTGTGCTGCTGCTGTTTGGCGTTCTGCGCAACCTGCCGCCGTTTGCCCTGCTGCGTCCCGCCGGATAGGGCGGCGAAAAAGAAAAAACCGGCTTCTGCCTCTTTAAAAAACGGCAGGAGCCGGTTTTTTCTTTGCCCGGTATGAGCGAAAGGGTACAAAGGACGCTTGGCTTCTCAGAAATGCGAGGATGCGAATTATAGTCGACGGCCTTTTCGTATGCGGCACGTCCTGGGCAACTGCCCTTGAGCCTGCGGCAGAGCCGCTTGACAAGCGAAAAGGGACATGCTAACATAATTTTTAATTTCAGGTAGGGCGGCGTTTGGCGGGGCTATGCGCGGCCGGGAAAATGGAGGGCTGCATTCTGGGAAAAATCCATCTGCTGGAAAAAGAGGTAGCCGAGCTGATTGCGGCGGGAGAGGTTATCGACCGCCCGGCTTCGGCCTGCAAGGAACTGGTGGAAAACGCGATGGATGCCGGCGCGCACAAGATAACCGTCGAGATACAGGGCGGGGGCATCCGGCTTCTGCGGGTCCGGGATGATGGCAGCGGCATGGACCCGGAGGATGTGCCGCTGGCCTTTCTGCGGCACGCGACCAGCAAGCTGCAGCAGGCGGAGGAGCTCTATCGTATCCGGACGATGGGGTTTCGCGGGGAGGCGCTGGCCTCGATTGCGGCGGTGGCGCGCGTTGAGCTGCTCACCCGTCCGGCCGGCTCGGAGACGGGCATGCGCTACTGCATCGAGGGCGGGGAGCAAACGCAGAGCGGCCCGGCCGGCTGTCCGCCCGGAACGACCCTCACCATTCGGGACCTGTTTTATAACACCCCGGCCCGCATGAAATTTTTAAAGCGGGATACGGCCGAGGCCGGGGCGGTCGCCGGTATTTTGGAGCATGCCGCCGTCTCCCGCCCGGATATCGCCTTTACGCTCATACGGGACGGGAAAACCGTTTTGCAGACGCCGGGAAACAGCCGGGCACAGGATGCGGTTTATGCCGTTTGGGGACGCGACTTTTTCCATTCGCTGGTGCCGCTCTCTTATGATGCCGGCGGCGTGCGGGCGCAGGGCTTTGTCAGCAGGCCCGCACTCGGGCGCGGCAACCGAGGCATGCAGCACTTTTTCGTAAACGGGCGCCCCATCCGCTCGCGCCTTCTGACGGCGGCGCTCGAGCAGGGCTACCGGGAGAGCATGATGAAGGGGAAATTCCCCGCCTGCGTGGTGGATATCCTGCTGCCGCCGGGCGTTTATGATATTAACGTACACCCCGCCAAGCTGGAGGTGCGCTTTGCCGATGAAAAGCGGGTGTTCGATGCGCTCTACTATGGGGTCAAGTCGGCGCTGCTGCCGCTCGAGCCGCAGGGGATAGAGGCGATTCTCCCCGCAGCGGCCGCGCCCGCTGTATCCGCTGTTTTGCCGGAGGGGCCGGCCGTGCAGCAGCTGCCGCTGCAGGCATCCGCTTTTTCGGCGGCGCCTGCGGGGCCCGAGAGCGCCCTTCCAAAGGCGGCGCCGCCTTTGGAGCCGGTGCTGCGGCAGGAGATAGCCAGAAACGGCGGCACTCTGGAGGTGGATGCCGCCTCCTACCGGGGAATCCCCGGAAAAACCCCGCTGCAGGATCTGCTGGCCGCGGCGAAAAAAGATTTTGGGGGAACCGGCGAAGAAAGGGCGGCCGCTGCCCGGGAGGCAGCGGACAGAGAAGCGGAGAAAAAGGAAGCGGCGCCCGCAAAGGCGGAGAACAGGCAGAAGGGCGCGGGGCGCTTTGCCGGCGCGCGGCTCATCGGTGAGCTGTTTTATACCTACCTGCTGCTCGAGTGCGATGAGCAGCTGATTCTAATTGATAAGCATGCCGCCCATGAGCGGCTGATTTATGAGAAGCTGAAAAGCGAAGAGAAGCTGGAAAGCCAGCTGCTGCTTACCCCCGCCGCCGTGACCCTTCCCCGCAGGCAGGCAGCGCTGCTGCTTGAGCAGCAGCGAACGCTCCATGCGCTGGGCTTTTCGGCGGAGGACTTCGGAGATGGCAGCCTGCTCATCCGGGAGATTCCGACCATGCTGCCGGCAGAGGAGGCCGCCGCGAGCGTTATGCAGATTGCGCAGCAGCTGGAGGATGGGGCAGATACTCCGCATGTTCAGCAGCTGGATGCGCTCTACCACTCGATGGCCTGCAAGGCGGCCATCAAGGCGCACGATCGGAATGGCCCGCTTGAGCTGCAGGCGCTTTTAGCGCTTTTAAACGAGCACGAGGGGGTGCGCTTTTGCCCGCATGGGCGGCCGATTGCGGCGGTTATCTCCGCCGCGCAGATTGAAAAGCTGTTCGGGAGAAGAACCTAGAAATGCCGCCTGTCCCTTCTGGATTCGGAGGGGCCGGGCAAAGGAGGAGAAATCAGCATGCAGGAGCGGCTCGACCGAAACATTGCGGCGCTGCGTCTGTACCGCCAGCATTTTTACCTGCCGGCGAAGGAAAAAGACTACCGGCAGCTGTTTTCGCACTTGTCGCCGGTGCGCTGCGTTTACTGGAGCGCGCCCGGCAGGCCGCCCGAGCTGGGGCCCCGCACCGCCTTTGACGATGCGCAGCTCTGCTTTTCGCTGCGCGCCCGGCAGGAGATTGTAAAGGGGCGCTTTCAGGATGGAGGGATCGGCTATATACTCGCAGAGGAGTGGCCGCTCTTTATTTCAGTCTATCGCAAAAGCCCGCTGCGGCTTTCGGCCCGCGAGCAGGAACTTTTGGAGCTTCTTGAACACGAGGGGCCGCTCAGCATCGGGCTGATGAGAGAGCTAACCGGTCTGCGCGCGAAGGATATTACTCCGTCGCTGCACCGGCTGCAGACGAAATTTTTGGTCTTTGAGGACCAGGCGGATAACGAATGGGACCGCAGCTGGCAGCTTTTCTCTCAAACCTTCCCGGAGGCGGAAAGGGATCTGCTCCCGAAGGGGCAGGCGATAGCGAAGCTGCTGCTGCGCTTTGCCCGGATGAATATTTTGATAGATGAAGAGATGGCCGTCTCCTTCTACCGCTTTTCCCTGCGCGATGTGCGGGCGGCTTTGGCCCTTTTGGAGAAGGAGAAAAAGCTGCTGCCGCTTTTGAATGGCTGGATATCTCCAAAGGACCGGGAGCTGGTCGAAGAGGACCGGACCGCTCAGAGGGGTATTTTTGCGCTGCACCGCAACGACTTTCTTGTGAAATCCTTCGAGCACCGCCTCTTCGAGCGCTACAGACGGGAGGGCCTGGAGGTGCTCTGGTATCTGCTGATAGACGGGGAGTTTCAGGGGGCCGTGCTCGGGCATTTTCACAACGGCCCCTATGAGCTTTTGGATGTGGCGCTCGACCTGCCGCGGGAGGAGGCGCTTCGCCGGCGCGGCGAGGTGCTGGCGGCGATAGAGCGGGTCATCGACCCTGCCCTCAGCCCACTGCGGCGCTATTTGGGGGAAGAGCTGTGAGCGAAAAAAAAGGCGGGCCGCTTGTCGTTGTCGGCGGGGTGACCGCTTCAGGGAAGACAGCGCTCGGCATCCGGCTGTGCGGACGCTTCTTAGGCGAGGTGATTTCGGCCGACAGCATGCAGATTTACCAGGGGATGGAGATTGCCACCGCTGCCCCCACCGGGGAGGAGCGCGCGGCGGCTACTCACCACCTGGTGGGCTTTCTTTCCCCGAGCGAGCCCTTTTCGGTAGCTGACTGGACGGCTCTGGCGCGGCCGCTGATTGCGCGGCTGCAAAAGGAGGGGAAGCTGCCGGTGGTGGTCGGCGGCACCGGACTCTATCTCAGCGCGCTGATGGATAATCTGGATTTTGAGGGCTTTTCGGGAGACCCCGCCCTGCGGGAACGGCTGGAGCGCCGCGCGCAGCAGGAGGGCGGCGAGGCGCTTTACGGGGAGCTTTGCCGGGTGGACCCTGCCCTTGCCAAAAAGCTGCACCCCCATAACCTGGGGCGGGTCATCCGCGCGCTGGAGGTCTATGAGGCGACCGGCGAGGCGATGAGCGTTCACCAGCAGCGCGCGCGGGAGAGGGGCGCATGCTACCGCATCTGCCTGCTGGCGCTGGGCTATGCGGACAGGGAGCAGATGCGCCGGCGCATTGACCAGCGTATCGAGCGCATGGTGGAAAATGGGCTCATCGAGGAGGCGCGCCGGTTTTATCAGGCCTATCCCGGGCGCACGGCGGCCGCTGCCATCGGCTACAAGGAGCTGCTCCCCTATCTGCGCGGGGAGGAGCCGCTCGAAGAGTCGGTTGCCCGGCTGAAAATACGCACCTATCAATATGCCAAGCGCCAGCTCACCTGGCTTAAAAGGGACTCCCGCTGCCGGTGGCTGATGGCCGACCAGCTTTCGCCTCAGGCGCTTTTTGAAAGGGCCTGCGCCCTGATTGAGGAGAGCGGGATTCTGGAATAGAGAGGGAGCGCTTTTAAAAATATTTCCGCAAAAAACGGCCCCTTTATCTGAACGGCTATGGTATAATAGCCGCAAGCAGCTATTATACGCCGATTTATTCGGCCGCCCTACGGGCATGGCCGGATTATACCAT
>JAAWAN010000010.1 GCA_022792175.1 Provencibacterium sp. | reverse complement strand
TTCTGCGGACTGCTTTATAGTAGGCGGAAATCAACTTAAGGGTACATTTTTGAAATTGGTTGAAAAAACTATACGATTAGCGATAAAGAAAAATGATGCTGTATGCAGATGAAAATCCTTTTACAAAATACAGTTTTCAATATAATGTCTTCACATTAAGGACTATAAAAAGAAAAAATCGGTTGAAAAAACCTATAGTTTTTTCAACCAATTTCAAAAATGTACCCTTAAGTTGATTTCCGCCTACTATAAAGCAGTCCGCAGAAAAAATTTCGAAAAAGCTCCCCTGCCTTTAAACAAAAACCGGGGATATCTTTTCGTTATCTCTTCTGCGGAACAATCTCAATCCAGTACCCATCCGGATCGGAAATAAAATAGATGCCCATCGCCGGGTTTTCATAGCAGATGCAGCCCATCTTTTCATGCAGCGCATGCGCCGCATCATAATCATCCGCCGAAAGGGCAAGGTGAATCTCATTATCTCCCAGCTGATAGGGCTCGCTGCGGTCCTGCAGCCAGGTCAGCTCTACCTTGTGAGGCGTTTGCCCATCCCCCAGAAAAACGATGATAAAGCTGCCGTCCTCCGCCGTCTTGCGGCGCTGCTCGGTGAGGCCGAGCGCCTCGGCATAAAAGCGCAGGCTCCGGTCAAGGTCCAGAACGTTATAGTTGTTGTGCTCAAAACGAAAGCGCATGATAAGTCTCCTCCCTGTTGTCGCATTTTTACTGTCTTGCCGGAGTATAGGCCATCCGGCAGTGGATATCGTCCCCTCCGCTCTCCTGAAAGCCGAACCGCTGATAGAGCCTGCGGGCCGGATTGGAACGAAAGACCCGCAAAAAGGCCGGCTTTCCCGTTTTGTCCGCAAGGACGGTCAGCTCCTGCAGGAAAAAGGAGCCGATTCCCCCGTTTCTGATTTTTTCTGAAAGCTGAAGGGTGATGCCGTCAATCTTTTCCTGCTGCTCATCAAAGCTGAGAAAGCCGGCCGTTTCCCCATAAAGCAGCACCTTCTCAAAGCAGCTCTGCCGTCTGCATTTCTCAAAGATCTCCCGGTTCATGCGGTGCTGCATCTGCTCCTCCCAGCCGCCATAATACCGCTCCACATAGCCCAGAAAGCATTCCCTTTTAATGCGCAGGTAGGCGGGAAAATCCGCCTCCTCCACCGCAAAAAAGGAAATGCCCTTTTCAGTCAGTGCAGGCGGGGCCAGAAGGCCAGGGGGAGCGGCATCCCTTTTCGCCCCCATAATCAGGCTGTCGTGATAAACCCCATCCTGCAGCTCCCTGTGCGGCAGAATAAAATAATCGGCAAAGCCGCATTTGCGGTAACAGCGAATCGCCCGCGCATTGTGCACCTTCGGGTCTATCAGCAGCAGCTGCGCCTGGTAATCGGAAAACAGTGCCTTCATCAAAAGCCGCAGGCTCTGTGTGCCAATCCCGCGGTCTCTGTACTGCGTCTCACCCAGGAACATGTCAATCCCATAAACCGGCTGCACCCCGCCGGTAAAGCGGGCATATAAATCCTCCGGAAGCTCATACTCCCGGGCATCTACCGGGTAAAACTGAAAATAGCCGATGGGCGTTCCCTCATACTCGATGATACAGGGGCAGACCCCTTCCCCGATATGCGCCCGGTATTTGCCGAGCACCCGCTCATAGGTGTAGTGCTCGCTCATTCCATCCCAGTATTTCATCGTCTGCGGGTCGGTCATCCATTTTAAAAACAGCCGCAGGTCCGCTTCGCTCTCCTGCATCTCCCGGATAACGAGCGGCCCCTCCCGGGCTACCTGTTTCAAAGCCCTTTTCCCCCTTTTGACCCTTTAAACCGGCATTTATCCCAGCCTGCCGGCCAGAAAGAGGAGTCCAGCCAGCTGCAAAATGAGCATGACCGGCGCACCATAGGCAAAATACCAGTGGCGGGTCTTGTGGCGGAAGAGGAGCATGGCGCACCAAAGCCCCAGCGCCCCGCCAAAAAAGCCCAAAAGCAGCAGCCGTCTCTCCGGAACCCGCCACCGGCGGTGGATAGCCGCGTATTTGTCCATCCCGCAGAAGGTGAAGGAGAGGAGGTTCATGACCGCCAAAAAGAGCAGCAGCAGTTTCATCCGTCCTTCTCCTCCTTTACCAGGACTTCCGAACGAAGCGCGGCCAGCGTTTTGCCGATGTCGGTGCGCAGCACCAGGTTTGCCCGCCCATCCGCCGGCGTTTCGGTGCGGTTAATCAGTACCAGCCGCTCGCCGCGGTAGTAATCAATCAGCCCGGCCGCCGGCCAGACCGCCAGCGAGGTCCCGCCGATAATGAGCATATCCGCCTCCCGAATGGCCGCTATGCTGCCCTGCACCGTCCGCTCGTCGAGCGCCTCGCCATAGAGGACGACATCCGGCTTGAGCTCCCCGCCGCACGCGCAGTGAGGGATGCCCTCGCTCTTTAGGATAAACTGCGCCGGATAGAGCTTACTGCAGCGCTCGCAGCGGTTGCGGTGCACCGAGCCATGCAGCTCATAGACCCGCCTGCTGCCCGCCTGCTGATGCAGCCCATCAATATTCTGGGTGACGATGGCCGAGAGCCTGCCCTCCCTCTCCAGCTCGGCGAGCTTTCGGTGTCCGGCATTGGGCTGCGCCTCTAAACAAAGCATCTTTTTACGGTAAAAATCATAAAATTCCGCGGTGTGGGCGCGGTAGAAATCCAATGACAGCATCGTCTCCGGCGGATAGCGAAACTGCTGGTGATACAGCCCGTCCGCGCTGCGGAAATCCGGTATCCCGCTCTCAGTGGACATGCCCGCGCCGCCGAAAAAGACAATCCGGTAGCTCTCATCCACCATGCGCTGCAGGCAGGCAAGCTTTTCCTCCACCCTCTATGCCTCCTTCCCCGGATAAGCCCGGCAGGCGCGCAGCGCGAGATTCAGCGCATGGGAGGAGGCAACGGTGCGGATGTAGTTGCGGGCGTCATCATCCCGGCGTGCGGCATGCAGGGTAAACGTCTGCTGATACCAGGGGCTGTCTGCGGCGATATAAACCAGCCCGACCTCCTTGCCCTCCGAGGGCTCGGGGCCGGCATTGCCGGTGATGCCGATGCCGATATCGGCGCCGCTTATCCGGCGCACGCCGGCAGCAAGCTCCTTCGCCGTCTGCTCGCTGATGGCGCCATGGCGCAGCAGCGTATCCTGCTGCACGCCTGCCAGCTGCTCCTTCATCTCGTTCGAATAGCAGCACAGCCCGCAGGAAAAGACCTTTGAAGCCCCGGGAACGCCGGTCAGCCGCTCGGCGGTCATCCCGCCGGTGCAGCTCTCCGCGAGCGCCACCTGCAGCCCTCGCTCGGAGAGGGCGCGCACCAGCGCCGTCTGCAAATCTCCGACGTCTATACCATAAAGAAACTCTCCGGCCGCCTCTTTAATCTTTTCCAGCGCCGGGGCGATAAGCGCATCCGCCTCGGAAAGCTCCTTCACCCGTGCGGTCACCCGCAGCATAACCTCTCCCGTCTTGGCATAGGGGGCAACGGTGGGGTTTACCGAGGAGACCATCAGCGCATGCAGCTTCTCCTCGAGCGCGGATTCGCCGATCCCGAAGAAATGCAGATTGCGGGAAACAAGCCGGTATTCCTGAAACTTCTGCAGAAAGGGCATGACCTCGTGATCCATCATCGGCTCCATCTCGCGCGGGGGGCCGGGGAGCATAATGGCAATGCGCCCATCCTGCTCGATGGCGCAGCCGGGCGCGGTGCCGTTCGGGTTTTTAAGAACGGTGCAGCCCTCAGGCATCATCGCCTGTTTGCGGTTATTCTCCGTCATCGGCCGTCCGCTTTTGGCAAATCGGCTTTCCAGCGCCTCAAGAGAGGGCTGGTGCATCGTCAGCTTTCTGCCGAAACAGGCGGCTATCGTTTCTTTAGTGAGGTCATCATAGGTCGGGCCCAGCCCGCCGGTGGTGATGACGGTATCCGCCCGGGAAAAGGCGATGGCGAGGCTGTCGCGCAGCCGCTGTGGATTATCCCCCACCACCGACTGGTGATAGAGGTTGATGCCGAGCTCGGCCAGCCTGCGCGCGATATATGCGGCATTGGTATTGACGATATCCCCCATCAGCAATTCGGTACCGATGCAGAGGATTTCTGCGCTTCTGGTTTTCATGGCGCTGCTTCCTTCCTGATTTTTCTGTGCCCTCCCCGCTCCGAAAACAAAACAGGCCAAGCCCTCTGCTCTGCAGACGGTAAAGAGCCGGGATATCTCCTTTTCCGGCCTGCGGCCTTCTCCGGAAAGCACTGGGCGCGCTGCAAAATTTTTATCCCGGCCTGCAGAAACCGGAAAAAACGGCAGCCTTGCCCGCGATATGCGGCGAAATTTGACTCCGGTAAAGTTAAAAGCCGTTTTTCAGAAGGGGCTGCTGCAAAATGCCTGCACTTTGTAACAGGCCCTTTTCTACCTCTCCTTCATCCGTATCCAATACTGGGTGGTGCCATCCTTGCGGCGCTCCGAGCGGATATCGAACATATTGAGCGATTTGATGAAGGGAGTGAATTTCTTAAATCCGAAATTGCGCACATCAAAATCCGGGAAACGCTTGGTCAAAACATTCCCCACCTGTGCGGTGAGTACCCAGCCATCTTCATCTGAATTCTCGGAGATGACAGTGGCAATCGCCTTTTTAATCGTTTTCAGGCTGGTCATCTCCTGCGGCTTCTGCTCGCGGCTCTCCGGCTGCTCCTTTTCCTCGGCAGCCTCCGCCTCCCGCTCCTCGCTGGCGAGTACTTCGAGATAACGAAACCGGTCGCAGGCCTTGACGAAAGGCTGCGGCGTTTTCTTCTCCCCCATGCCGACAACGCACATTCCGCTCTCTCGCAGCCGGGCGGCCAGGCGGGTAAAATCGCTGTCGGAGGAAACGATGCAGAAGCCCTCCACGCTGCCGGAATAAAGAATATCCATCGCGTCGATAATCATCGCCGAATCGGTCGCATTCTTGCCGCTGGTATAGGCATACTGCTGAATGGGCGTAATGGAGTTTTCCAGCAGCACCGCCTTCCAGGGCGCAAGCGTCCCGCAGGTCCAGTCGCCATAAATGCGCTTATAGGTCGCCAGTCCGTCGTTAGCAATTTCGTTGAGGATAAACCGGATATATTTGGAAGAAACGTTGTCCGCATCAATCAAAACTGCAAACCGCTTATCGCTCGCCATTTTCCGCCTCCTCTTCTGTTTTCAGGTGATGGCGCAGGCTATCTCCTGCGTATCCGTTTTCTGCTCTTCGTCTGATTGAAGACCGCCTTCTCCTCTTCGGAGGCATTCTGGCGGATATAGAGCTGCGCAGCAAAACGGATCTCAGGAAGGGTCTGATAGACCTCATCCAGCGCGCGCAGAAGCTTCAGGCGAAGCCGCGCCACCGACATGCAGAGCAGCGAAAGAACGCTAACGAGCAGAGCGGCGGCGGCAAGAGCAGCCGTCAGCGCTTTTTTAGCCGCGCTCATCTGTGAAAAAAATTCTTTATGGAACATACCTATTCTCCCCTTTTAATCATCCGCCTGGTCTAGAAGCATCCATGAAAGCCGCAGATACAGCCGCACGACTCAAACTTCACAGAAAACGTATGCATACATCTGCCGGCAGGACATAGAACACCCTGCGGTCTTAAAGCAGCCCGCTTTGTTCAGTATAATCCAACTAAAACGCAATTGCAACGGGAAAGACCGTTATTTTCCAAATTGTTCATCGTCGGATTTTCCCTGCGAATAACCGGCTTCGCTATTTTTAACGACTGACCGCTTGTTGAAACGTCTCCGCCGTGATATGATAAAAAAAGCCGCTGAAAAGGGCTTTCCATCTCCTCTTCGAGCGGCTGAAAAGCCGCAGGCGGGATGGATCGCTGCGAAAGCGGGCCACAAAAGGAAGCATCCGGCGTGCCAGCTCCCTGCCGGGAAATCCACCGCGAACGGCTTTGCCGAAGAAACGGATAAAGGGTCCGTGTTCTTCACTTTAAACTGAAAAGGAGATTTTCGCCATGACCTTTATTTCCCGCCGGCCCCCGGAGCCGGCTGCCGGCCGCTCCTTTGGCCAGCAGGATATCTCCCTGCTCGGCTGGATTCTTTTTATCATGGCGCTTTGCGTGCAGCTAGTGGGCCCGCTGCTGCTCTGGCTCATAAGCAGGCTCTTTCCCACTTTGGCGCAGGCCCCCTGGTATCTGCCGCTCAGCTCGATTCTGCTGCCGATGCTGCTGGGCTATCCGCTCTTTTTCCTTCTCATTCGCCGCATCCCCGCTCCCGCTTTCCCGCACAGACGCCGGATGCCGCCTAAAGAATTTTTGTCCGCGCTGGTTACCGCCTTCGGCCTCAGCTACCTGATGAATATTCTGACCCAGCTGTTTGCCGGCTGGTTTTCCCGCCAGACCGGCTATATGCCGCAAAATCCCCTGCTGGGGCTGGAAACAGGCCTGCCGGCACCCCTGCTGCTTTTTTTAACGGTGGGCGCCGCGCCGGTGCTGGAGGAGCTTACTTTCCGCGGTATGGTCCTTCCCCGTCTGCGGCAGTGGGGCGAGCTGTTCGGTATTGTCTGCACCGCGCTGCTCTTCGCGCTCTACCATGGGAACCTCTCCCAGTTTTTCTATTCCTTCGCAGTCGGGCTGGTGCTGGGCTATGCTGCCAGCCGGTATTCGCTGCGCTACAGCATCGCGCTTCATGTCTGCCTGAATCTTCCCGGTGCACTGGTTTTAAGCTTCATCGATTTATCCGCCTTCGAGCAGATGGCCGCCTCCCCTGCCGGCTCTCTCTCCTCACCGGAAAATCTCCTCCCGCTTCTGTTCTCTCTGTTTCTTTCGCTGTTCATGTTTATCACCATAGCGGGTGCGATCGTGATTCTTGCAGGCCGCTGCCGGGATTTTCATCTCCCCCGCAGTGAGGATGGCCTACCCGAAAGAGTCAAATATCAGCTGTTTTTCTGCAGCACCGGCATCGCCCTGTTTATCTCGATGCATGTGCTGCTGATTGCCCTTTCTCTTTTCCTCTGACCCTTCCGGCAGCTCTCCTTTTCAGAACGCTCAAAAAATGGCTTTGACTTCCGCGAAAGTCAAAGCCATTTTTTATCTCGGACAGACGCTACCGATATACTGGCGAGCATCCAGATAGGATCCGTTATAACGGATTTCAAAGTGGCAGTGGTTGCCGAAAGCGTTGCCCGTCTGGCCGACCTCGGCAATCTTCTGGCCCTGCACCACCTCGGCACCCACCTGAACCAAGTTGGCGCTATTGTGGGCATAGAGTGTCTGCATACCGTTCGGATGGGTGATGATAATATGCCGCCCATAACCGCCCGCCGTATAAGCCACCTTGGTAACAACGCCTGAGGCCGCCGCGCGGATGGTGGTGCCTGCCGGTATGCCGGTGATATCGTTTCCGGTGTGGCCGCCATAGCCCCAAATAGGCATGGTGATTTTTCCGCCATCCACCGGCCAGATGAACATCTCGCCGCCCCGGGAATCGATGATGTCGCCCGTCGTATCTACAGCGCTCGAGGCGGCCGAGCTGCTTTCCGGCTGTTTTCCGCCCACAATAATCAGGCGGGGAGTCGGATCCCGCAGTAGCCGGCGGGAAAGCTCGGTGCGTTCAAGCTCCTCCTCATCCGCATAGGTCACGGCGGAGATAACCTCCATCTGTCCGAGCTCTCCTTCCTCCTCAATGCGCTGGTAGCCGATATATTCGCTGTCATCCACCTCACGAACGGTGGAAAAGGCGATGCCCTCCACCTCCCGCTCGGTACGGGTAACCAGCACCCGCAGGTAGGGAATGCTGTGCGCAATCATCAGTTGGTCGCCGATTAAAAGGGAGCTGGTCACATCAGGATTGAGGCGGATGAGCTCCTCCAGTAAAATGCCGTTGCGGTTGGCGATGCCGATAGGCGTATCCCCTTCGCGAACGGTATAGGTCTTCTCCTCCGTGAGATTGCGGGTGAACAGCTCCTCCACCACCTCGCGGCTGGTTTTGGAGGTCACCGGATAAAGCCCCTTGCGGATGGAGAAGCTGTGGTTAAAGCGCGCCGCCTCCCCTCCGCTCCCCGACTCGCTATCGCCGAGACGCTCATCCAGATAATCGAGCAGCCAGTCGCCCGATTCAAGCGAGCCGATAAACTGCTCATCAATATACAGCCCGACTCCCTCAAACAGGTCAAAGCCGGCAAGCTCAATCAGGCGGTTGACCATCTCCTCCGTATCGGTGTAGCGGGTCTGGGCCATCGGCTGCAGGGTCATGACCACCTCATCCGGGCGGATATCCCGTCCATCCCCCAGGCGCTCCGCTACGCGGCGGCGGACCTCCTCAAACTGCGCCTCACTCGAAACGCTGCCGATCAGTGTTCCGTCATAACGCACCGAAAGGCCATAGTTCTGGCCGGTAGAATGGCGGATAACCGTCATCAGCAGCCAGCAGGCTGCCAGCGGGGCGGCAATGTTGAAAAGGGTGATCAGTATCTGTCCGAAAAAGCGGAAAATCCGATAACAGAGTTCCAGAAACAGCGTGCGCAGCGGAAGGCGGCGTTCCCTGCGCCTGCGCGCATGAAAGACATAGCCCGCGATAACGGCAAACTGCCGCAGGGGGTCGAGCAAATCATGTACCCAGTGGCGCCATGTAGCCGCTCTGGCCCGGCGCCAGAGCGCCATCTTCTGGTGCGCGCGCCACTCGGCAGCCCGCATGGCGCGGGAAGCATCCGCCAGCTGCTCAAGCGTAAAAATACCGACTTTATCGCAGAGCGAATAGAGAAGCTCCTGCAGAATATAAAAAGCGCCCAGCAGAATCCGAAGCAGCGCCGGACGTTCATCCGGCTGGCCGGGGGGGTCCTGCTCCAGGCGGTCAAAAATCAATATGGAGTTGATTTGCTGATAATCGGTCAATCAATCATCCCCCATTTTGCTGCGCGCCCTTTTCGAAGCCGGCAGCTTTAAGGTCCGCATACTGCAAAAAAATTCAAAGGATTTCAAACAACCGAATGATTCCCTTTATGGCCTGCCTCCAATACAGACCGGCCAAAGCGCCGGAGCGGCCCCGCTTTTGCTGACAGAACCGGCATGTGCGCGCTTTGCATTTTCGAGGCTCCGGCGGCCCGTTTGGATGAAAAAGTGCCATATGCACCTGTTCAGGAGCGCCGGCCAAACGATGAAGCCAAGCGCCACTGTCCTTCATTATACTCCAAAATCCCTCTTTTTTCAACCGGCAGAAGACGGAAACAGACACCTTTTCATCCCTTCGCCCGCACGCTCACCTCTCCTGAAGAAAGGGTGCGGCGGCGTCCCTCCTGCTCCACCACCAGGCCAAAACGGCTATCCACCTCCAAAGCGGTATACAGTCCCTGCTCCCCGACAATCTCCACCGTCTGCCCCAGGGTCACCAGCCTCCTGCAGTAGGCCTCATGCTGCTCCGGCAGGTTTTCCGGAAATCCCCGGTAGAAGGCGGCAAACCGGTCGAGAACGGCCGCTGCCACCTGCTCCAGTGAAAGCTTCCTGCCGGTAGCCTCACAGATGGAGGTGGCCGTTTTTTTCACCTCCGGAGGAAAGGAGGAAAAATCGGTATAGACGTTGATGCCGACGCCCAGCACCAGAAAATAGCTCTCGCTGCCGGAAAGGACCGACTCGGTCAAAATGCCGCAGAATTTCTTTCCCCCCAGCAGAAGGTCGTTGACCCACTTAATTTGAACCGGCACCCCGCAAAGCGCCTCTACTGCCTCGGCTACGGCGACGCCTGCCGAGGCGGTAATGACTGCAATCTCCGCCGCCGCCACGGCAGGGCGCAGCAGAATGCTCATATAAAGCCCCCCGCCGCCGGGGGACTGAAAGCGCCGGCCCATCCGCCCGCGGCCGGCCGTCTGCCTGCCGGCAAAGACGACTGTCCCCTCCGGCGCGCCCTGCAGCGCCAGCGTGCGGACCAGAAGATTGGTGCTCTCGCACTCCTCCACCGAGCAGATTTTTTCATAAAACTCCTTTTCCTGCATGGCGGCGCGAAGCGAAGCGATATCCATGCCTGTCTCTCTCCTTTCCTTTTCCCTTCCCGGCGGGCCTGCCCCCAAGAAGGGCGCGTTGCAAAATTTTTATTCCGGCCTGCAGAAACCGGAAAAAGGGCGGTTTCGCCCGCGACAGGCGGGCAAAATTTGACTCCGGTGGAGTCAAAAGCCGTTTTTCAGAAGGGCGCGTTGCAAAATTTTTATTTTGCAACGCGCCCTTTAAATGGGAATCTTTCTTTATGCTTTTTTTGTAAAACCCGGCCCGGCGCTAGATGCGCCGCGTCCCTATCACGACCGCAACCGCGGCCGCCCACACTAGCTGGTAAACGAGCAAAACGGTAAAGGGGATATGCGCCATGCCCGCAAAGAAGGCGAAGAAGGTAATCACCGCATAACCAATCAGCGTTGCCAGCAGCTGGCAGGCGGTTCCCGCCGTAACGGCACTTTTGATGCGCGGGATAATCCCCAGTGCGCGGAACATCGACATAATCGTTCCGCTGTAGATGATCGAAGCACGCGCGCGGCCTCTTGGCGCAATCACCCGGTTATAGTCGGCATGCAGGTTGGCCGGCACAATCTTCACATACTGCTGCGGATAGTGGTAAAGCTCGGCAATGCGCAGCGGGGTAATGTTCGGGTCGGTCGAATGGATGATCAGCGAAACCCCGCCATCCGCCAGCTCCTTCATCTGCGCGGCTACCCGCCCGTCCGCCTCATAGCAAAGGGCAAACATGGCGATGAGCTCCCCGGAGTTGGAGAGATAGAGAATCTGCTTTCCCTCTCCGACATAGCGGCGCTCATAGTCCCTCGAAGGGGTGGCAATGCCGTGGTTGGCCATCAGCTGGGCGTTGCCGATCAGCACCCGCTTGCCGTCCACCCAGGCGGAGAGACCCATCGCATCCTCATAAACGATGTTGTCCACCGGCTTTAAAATTTTCTCGTTGGCATTAATCATCCCTCTGAAGATGGGGGAGAGGGGCGAATCGGTCGCGCAGATGACGCTGGCCGCATCGAGAATGGCCTGCTCAATCAGGCTCTCCTGAAACACCTTCATCGAGTTTAAGGTAATGCTGTCCTCCGGGAAGAGCTCCTTCGCCTTAAAGGTGGCCGCCTTGACCTCGGTGTATTCCTCCACCACCGGGTAGCCGGCAATCACCGCCCCGCTCTTCTGCAGCCGCCGCGCGGCGCGCATCATCGGCGCATTGCCGATGATGGTCGCCGTAAATGGCGCACAGACGCACAGCAGAGCGGAAAACACCGTCAGCGCCAGATAGAGGCTGCGCGTTTCGCTGATAAAATAGCTGGCCGCCGCCACAGCGGCCGAGGCCCCCAGGCAGATAAGCGCCAATACCCGGTTGATGCTCTCGGCATAGTCCTGCGCATAGGCGGCCTGCAGAAAGCCGGACACATAGCGAGTTTTCACTGAATAGGTGATCTCCGGCAGATCGATGGGCAGCCCGCGGGAGAGCTGGCGGGAAAAGTCCTCGCTTTTAATAGTGCGCATGACATACTTGTCCCCCTCGCCGCAAACAATGCGGCTGCCGAGCGCGATGCGCTGGGTGGTCATCAGCCGTCCGAGAAGGTTAAAGCAGAGTCCCAGAACCGGGACACAGTAATAAAGATGCACGCCGGCCGTCAGATCAGCGGCATCGGGGGTCACAATCAGCGCCACCGCCTGCGAGACCGCCGCCACCATAGCCAGCGAGAGCAGCGAGTCGTTATCCGCCTTAAAGGTGAACAGGCTCACCAGCCCCCCGCCGATAACCGGATAGTTTACCAGCATGGCCGTTACCACCAGCAGCAGGTTGACAATTAAAAAGGTGCGCATGGTATCCCCCTCCGCCCACATGAAGGGCGGAGTCGGCACCTCCGGGAACATATAGGCGAAAGCGAGAAAGCAGAGCACCGCGAAGACGGCCGCCGTCACCCCCAGGCGCACCAGCAGGTTCACGCGGGTGTGGCGCACCTCCTCAAGAATCTCCTGGCGCTCGCTTTCGCCCGATGAAGCATCCACCGTCCGGCCGTTTTCGTCGATATCCACATCATCCTGCGTATCCTCCGGGGCGAGCGAGATGTGGCTGACCGAGGCGCTGCGCAGGGAATCGTTGATCTCTGTCTGGCGGGTGGCCTCCTGCTCAAAGGGCGGCGGGGTATACTCCGCTTCGTGCAGCACGCCCCTTGCCGGCTCCTCCGGCTCCTCTGGCAGGGAGAAGGGGGCCGGCTCCGGAAAGGCCGGTTCGGAAAAGGCGGGCTCCGGTGCAGGCGCCGGGACCGGCGGCTCTGAAAAGCCCATTTCCCCGGCGGGCTTTGCCTGCCAGGCGCCGGAAAGAGCGGAAGCCTCCGCCGCCGGGAAGGAGGGCTCGGGCGCCGGGGAAGGCTCCGGCTCGGGAGAAGCAAACTGCCCCGCATCAAACCGGCCGCCGGCCGGCTTATCTGCCGGATAGCCGGTTTCCGGCGCGGCATATTCCGACTGCTGGTAGCCGCCCGGCGCAAAGCGGCCCTGCCCCTGGGGCGGGTCCATCTGAAACTTCCCTGCCGCAGGAGGCGGGGAATAGGAGGGCGCGGAGAAGCCGGCCTGCTGCCCACGCACGGCGGGCTGCTGAAAACCGGGATAGGCCCCGGCAGAGGAGCGGCCGCCAAAGGCGGAGGGCTGCCGGACAGGCTGCGGTGCCGGCGCATAATCAAACCTTCTGGGGGCGGGCGCAGCGGAATATCCGCGCGCAGCCGCCTGCGTCGGCTCATTCTGCGTATTCCCGACGATGGGGGCGCTGCGCCGCGGCGCGATAGAGGCCCGGGAGGCATCCAGCCCCTTTCCGAGCCCAACCCCCTCTCCGAAATTCTGCAGCAGCTCATCCATCGAGGGCTTGGGCGTGCGGCGGTTTACCGTAATCGGAGGAGCGGGCGCCTGCGGCACGGCGGGCGCGCCATATTCCTGCAGCGCCGGTTCTTCCTGCCCATAAAAGGCGGGATAGGGCTCCTCCTGCGCCGGATAACGGCCGGCCGGCTCCTGCGGACGGTTCCTTGCATAGCCCAGCTGCTCATATCCCTGCCCCTGTGCCGGATGGGCCTGGTTTTCCGGCGCAAACCCAAAGCCGGAGTGCCGGGCAGGCGCCGGCTGCATATAGCCGGGGCTGCCATAGCCGGATGAGGAAGCGGGCGGCATGGGAGCGGCATAGGGATCCTGCCGGGCGGGAAAGGAGCTGTAGTGCTCCTGCTCCCGGCGGGGCTGCTCATACTGCGCGGGATACTCCGGCTGCGGGTAGCCGTGCCCGGCGGGCGCTGCCCATTCGTTCTGCCGGCCGGCAGAGGGCGGGGAAGCCGCCTGCTGCGGATAGGCCTGCTGGGAATAGCTGCCGCCATACTCCGAATAGGGAGTCTGCGCCGGAGCGGGCGGCTGGGAGGAATATCCGGACGCGCCGCCCATCGAGGCCTCCCGCGCGCGCTTGCGCTTTACCTCCTCGAGAATATCATCTACATTATAGGTAGTTCTGTTCATCCAGTTGACCATACCTTTCCTGGAATAATACCGGCCGCATGCCGAACGGGACAGGCACCGCTTTTAAAGCTTCTTTTTGGGGGAAACGGCCGCTATCCCCTTTCTCTGCCGGGCAATCTCATAAATCAGAATGCCGGCGGCCACCGAGGCATTCAGCGAGTTTCCCTGTCCATACATGGGCAGGGAAACGACAGCATCGCAGTGCTCCTTCACCAGCCGGCCGACGCCGCGCCCCTCCGAGCCTATGACCAGCGCCACCGGCCCTTCAAAGGAGGTTTTGCAGTAGGTCTCCCCGTCCATATCGGCGGCATAGACCCAGACGCCCCGCCCTTTAAGCTCATCAATCACCGCGGAAAGATTATTCACCCGCGCCACCGGCAGGTGCTCAAGCGCGCCCGCCGCCGCCTTGGCTGCGGCGGGCGTGAGCAAAGCCGAGCGCCGCCGGGGAATGATAACGCCATGCGCGCCCGCCGCCTCCGCCGTACGCACAATGGCACCCAGGTTATGCGGGTCCTCCAGCTCATCCAGCAGGATTACGAAAAGAGGCTCATCCTTCGCGCGTTCATAAATATCCTCCAGCGCCGCATAGGCCTGCACGGCCAGCGTAACCGCCATTCCCTGATGGGCCGCGCCGCCGGAGAGCTGCGCGAGCTTTTCCCTTGAAACATCCTTCACCGGAATGCCGCGCGCTTTCGCCAGCGCTCTCGCCTGTCCGGCCGCCCCTGCAGCGCCTGCCTGCTCGAGATAAAGGGCGTTTATCTCCCGCTCCCCTCTGAGCGCCTCCAGCACCGGATTGCGGCCGACGATTACCTGCGCGGCCTGCTCTTCTGCAAACTGCTCCTTCAAGCGCCTTTCCTCTCTTTCCCTGCCGCAGCGTTTGTTACTATTATGATGCGTATCGGACAAGTTCCTTCTCCGAAATACACATGATAATCCTCTCTGAATTTCTTCAAAAGGGCAGGCTTCTGCCTTTTTGAAGAAATAACGGGCTTCGTTTGCCCCTATTATAGCACACACCGACAGGATTTTACAATCGCTTGCCCATATTTCAAAACCCGCCCGCAGAAAAGGAAGCGGAGCTTACAGCAGCATAAGGCAGAGAACCACCACACCGGCCGCAGCGAGCGCCAGAACCGCCCCCATCAGCGCCCTTTTGGAAGACAGATGTTTCCATTTTATTCTCCTGCGCCGCCGGAGAAGCGAAACGCCGGCCTGCGAATGGAAGAGGCCATCTGCATAGTCCTCCGCCATTTTCAGCATGCGCCCCTCGTCCTTTTCGCTCTCCTGCTCCGGACGCAGGAACAGAACAATGCGCTCAAAGCAGCTGCCCTCCTCCCCGCTGATTTCAATAATCCGCTTGTTCGTCCCTCTGATCATTACCTGCACCCCTCTGTTCCGCCTGCGGCGGAAATGGCTTTTATTGCTATTGTTGCCATCGCCGGCAGGCGATATTCAGGACTATGCAGCCCTCTCCCCTTTCCGCCGCTTTCTCCCATATATGGGGTTGACAGCGCTTTTTTCTCCAGATATGGCAGATTTCCCCCTCCTTTCGGCCCTTTGATCCGCCAAATTCTGTGAGAAGCCCTGCCGGAAAGAAAGCAGGTATACAGAAAGTAAAAAGGGTTTTCCACAAAGGCAGAGGGAAAAAGCCCCTCCCTCTTGTGGAAAACCCGGTTGAAAGTGTGGAAATTCCTGCTATTCACAGGGTGTTTTCATTTTGTTAAAAACTTTGCATAATTATCCATTTTTCCGCTGGAAAAAAATTTGATACCGGCTGTAAAATGCTTTTCCGGGTGGTCATGCCCGGCTGTCCTCCGGCGGCCGGCGGGAGCCCAGCGTCAGGCGGATGCCATCATAGGCGGCGGCAGTATGGGAAAAAATAGCGCTCGCCTGCGGGAGCGCCTGCAAAGGATCGGTTAAGGCGGGACTGAAATGGGTCAGCCAAAGCTGCCGGACACCCGCCCGCGCTGCCAGGCGGGCGCTGTCCCGAAAACTGCTGTGCCTTTTTTCGTGCAGCTTCTCCTCTTCTGCCGGATCCTCCCCGCCATACATCCCTTCCGCAATCAGCAGATCGGCCTCCTGTATAAAACGCACCATTTCCGGAATGGGCAGCGTGTCGGTGCAGTAGCAGACAGAGAGGGGGCTGCGCGCGCCATCGGTCACCTCTTCGGGGGTCACCTTTCGGCCGTCCGGCAAACAGACGGGCTCCCCTTTATGCAGAACGCGGTAAAAGGCCTGCGGAACGCCGAGCGCCTGCGCCTTTTGGGGGTTAAAAACCGGCCTGCGCTTCACCTCGCACCGGTAGCCATAGCAGGGAACCCAGTGCGAGAGGGGCAGGCTGCTGACAGACAGCCCCTCCCAGCCGCTCAGCCCCGCATGCGGCGAAAGCTCACAGACCTTTACCGGATAGGGAAGCGGGGCGATGATGAGCAGCGCCGAGGCCACCTGAGAAAGCCCGGGCGGCCCTGCCAGAAGCAGCGGCCGGGTGCGGCCGGTGTTGCCGATGGAAAGAAGCAGTCCCGGCAGCCCGGCGATATGGTCGGCATGAAAGTGGGTGAAAAGGATTATCTCAATCCGGCTCAGGCGGCAGCCCGCCGCCTTCAGGGCAACCTGCGTGCCCTCCCCGCAGTCAATCAGTATCCCTTTTCCCTGATATTCCAGAAAACAGCAGGTTAAATAACGCCCGGGCAGCGGAATCATTCCCCCTGTTCCCGGCAGACAGACCGAAAGCATATTTTCTCCTTCCTTCTGTGGCCCTTTATTCTTTTATTATACCTGTTATCCACCCCGGCGGCAAGCGCCGCAGCGCTTTCCTTCTTCCCTGCGCTCTGCTGCCTGTGCATGCTGCGCAGCCATCCGTTTTTATAACAGAAACAATTGCAGCCGTTGATTAACGTTTATCCAAACCGCCAAAAATAACCGGGAACGATTGACAAAAGCAATCCGGCTGTTGTATGCTAACCCCAACCCGAAGGCCTTAAAAATGCCTTCGCCCATTTTTAAAAAAACGAGGTGCTTGAATATGACGAATAACCATTCTGTCCACATGACCGTTCAGTCCCCCTGTGACCTTTATGGGCAAAGCGCCCGCCAGCTGCATACCGCCATTTCCGGCATCGGAGGACGCTGGACGATTGAAAAGCCCCAGGAAAACCGCACCTGCGACGGCTCCAGCCTTTTAGGGCTGCTTCGCCTGGGCGTCCATAAGGGGGATACCATCCGCTTTATCGGCGAGACGAATTCCCAGGACCCGGCAGCGCTCATCTCGGTACTTCATCAGCTTTAATGGATAAAAGCATCCGCCTTGCGGCCTTTTGGCTTCATAGGATATGAAAAGCGTTTTTCCGGCCGGATCCCTTCCTTAAAAAGGGATCCGGCCGGAGCTTTTTTGGGTGCCCTCCGGGAGAAAAAACGGATGCAGTCCCATAAGCTCACCCGCCTTCGCTTTGATTGCCTGATAAAAAGCAGAGAACCAGCCGCTGCGCTTATTTTTGCGCAGCAATAAAAGCGTACCATAAAACCGCCGTGTTTTTCAGAAAAATTGATACTGGCTTTTCCTGTTTGCAGTCTGCTATAATGAAGCAGCGGACAAGATGGTTTACAAAACTCGGATAAACGCAAAAAAGCCTTTTAAAAATCCTGCAGCGGCATGAAAGGCAGTTTGAAAATGCCTGCTTCAGCGGCGGCTTTCTGCCCCTTTACCGCTATTTCCCGGCGGCATGCCGCCCTACCGGGCAGCGCACGCCGGATAAAGCAAAAACAGGAGGTATGTCTAATGGCACTCATCCAGGTAAGCTTTACATCCCGAACCCTGCAGCGGAGCGTTCCCCTGCAGGTTCTTCTTCCGGTTGACAAGTTTTCTCTGATGGAAGGCCCTCCCCGGGAGGAGAAGCCTTTCAAAACGCTCTACCTGCTGCATGGGCTCTTCGGCAGCTGCACCGACTGGGTAACCGGCACCCGAATTAAGCGCTGGGCGCAGGAAAAAAACCTCGCCGTCGTCATGCCCTCGGGGGATAATGCCTTTTATGTGGACCTGCCGCAGGCCAACAACCTGTATGGAGAGTTTATCGGCAAGGAGCTGGTGGATATCACCCGCCGGATGTTTCCCCTCTCCCGCAGCCGGGAGGATACCTTTATCGCCGGGCTCTCGATGGGGGGATACGGCGCCATCCGAAACGGGCTGAAATATTATGAAACCTTCGGATACATTGCCAGCTTCTCCGGGGCGCTGCATATACTGGAGGATATCGGCAGCCCCCAGCGGGTTCCTTTAAAGAACGAGCTCTACTGCTTCGGTGACCTGCAGGAGGCGGTAAAAAGCGATAAAAACCCCCGCGTGCTCGTCCGCCGGCTTTTGCAGCAGATAAAGGAAAACCCGGATATCCGCTTCCCCAAAATCCTGATGACCTGCGGTACACAGGACCAGCTGATTGCCGTCAACCGCACCTATCGGGATTTTCTTACGGAAAACGGTTTCGACCTCACCTGGTATGAAGGACCGGGCGGACACGACTGGGACTTCTGGGATCTCAGCATCCGCAAAACGCTGGACTGGCTTCCGCTCGACGGGCAGGAGTAAGAAGGAGCTACTTCAAAATGCTTGTATTTTGAGGCAGCTCCTTCTGAAAAACGGCTTTTGACTTCACTGAAGTCAAATTTCGCCCGCCTATCGCGGGCGAAACCGCCCTTTTCCCGGTTTCTGCAAACCGGAAAAATAGTTTGCAGCGCGCCCTGCAAAATTTTGCCCGCAGTTTGAAGGGGCTGTGAAAAAACGCCTGCGTTTTTTCACAGCCCCTTCTCCTCTTATTCGCCCAAAACAATTGGCAAAAATTCCTCCAGATGCCGGATACGGTAGTCCGGCATCACCCCCTGCGGCTGCCTGTTCTCATCGGGACAATACCAGCAGCCGGCAATTCCCGCCTGAAACGCGCCCAGCATATCCGAACTCAGCGAATCCCCGAGCAGGATGGCGCCCTTTCGGTCAGGATTGCCCAGCCGGGCAAACGCCTCATCGAAAAAGCGGGCATCCGGCTTGGCGTAGCCCAGCTGCTCCGAGATAAAAATCCCATCGATATAGGGGGCAAGCGCGCTCAGGCGCAGCCTCTTTTTCTGCACATATTCCACCCCGTTGGTCGCCAGATACAGCCGGCGGTGTTCATGCAGCCTCCGGCAGAGCTCCAAAGCGCCCGGCAGCAGAAAAACACCCTCTGCCAGAGCCGAAAGATAATCCTCATTGAAGCGCCCGCCATCCGCCGAAACGCCCAGGCGCTCAAAAAAGAGCCGAAAGCGGCTGGAAAGCAGCTGCTTCTTCGTAATCTCCCCCCGCTCCAGTCGGCGCCACAGCCCTTCGTTGATGCTCTCATAAATTTTTAGCGTCTGCTCCGAAAAGGGCAGCGAATAGGCGCGAAGGGTATTTTCCAGCGCCTGCCGCTGGGCGGTATGAAAATCAAACAGCGTCCCGTCGGCATCCAGTAAAACGGTAGTAAATCCCATCTTCTCCGCTCTCCTCTTTATCCTTGTCCCCTTTTTCTAGCCCTGCGCTTTGCCGGCCGTACACAGCCTCGCCACCTGCCGGTAGCCGATCTTCCGGTAGCAGGCGTTGGAGGCCCCATAGTCCGCATCAGTATAGAGAACCGGCGTTTTCCCTTCCCGGAGGATATCCCCGGTTATCTGGTGT
This sequence comes from Provencibacterium sp., assembly GCA_022792175.1. GTDB lineage: Bacteria > Bacillota > Clostridia > Oscillospirales > Ruminococcaceae > Harryflintia. The sequence continues at coordinate 7,826 of JAAWAN010000010.1, read as the reverse complement.
ACGAGATGCAGGGCAAAGCCCTTTCTGCGCTCCTGCGGGATGGTATAGACCCCCATCACCTTGCTGAGCGCTCCATCATCATTTCGCGAGGCCATGGCGGCCGGCTGCTGCCGGGCATTTTCCCACAGAAAAAGGGTCTTCTGCTCCACCTGAGCGCGAACACTCTGCAGGCACTGTTCGATATCCGTCTCCCTTTTTTCCGCCTCCAGAGTAATCTGCTGCTTCCATTGGGCGATAAGAGGAATATCCTCCTTCTGGGCCAGCCGCCCCCTTCCTTCTGAGGCCTCCGGTATCTTTAGCAGCCGGTCGCACCGGTAGCAGAGCATGTTGATTATTACTGCCAGCCCTTTTAAATCTCTGGCCTTCAGGCGCTCGAGCGCCTCATAGGTGAGATTATAGAGGTAGCCCTCTCCGACGGGAAACTCATTTTTCAGGCAGTTGGCGGCCATTTGAAAGACCTCCTCCCCCGCCTTTTGGGAAAACCAGATCCAGACCGGCCAGGGGGAGGCCGAGTGACAGATAATCACCTGACGGTGGTCGGTGAATACCCTTTCGCTGCCACTGTTGACAATCGCCCGCAGAACAGCAAAAGGGATGGCATCCTGCTCCAGCAGCATCCGGTCGATGATATTCTCCTGTCTCTCATAAAACTGCAGGCCATATTTCTCCTTCATCCTGTATCCCTCTCCTTCGTACAGCAATCAGATATTTTTGCAATCATAGCATCGCCGCCCGCTTTTGTCAATCATTCGCTGCGGCCCTTTCCTCGCCGGAGCGGGATTCATAATTGCCGCCCGCACCGCCATATACTGGCGCAGAGACTATCGAAAAAGGGCAGAGGAGGAAGGAACATGCAGCTGCTTACGCTGATTTCCAATCTGGTTATCCCGGTGGTGCTCTGTGTCATTCTGGCACACGGGCTCTATAAGGGCGTACCGGTTTTTGACACCTTTATCGCGGGTGCAAAGGAGGGACTGGGCGTTTCCCTTCGGCTGCTGCCCACGCTGGTCGGGCTCATGACCGCTATCGGCATGTTCTCCGCTTCGGGCGCACTCGATATTTTAAGCCATGCGTTTTCACCGCTGACCGATTTTCTGCAACTACCCGGGGAGCTCATTCCGCTGGCCCTTCTGCGTCCCATTTCCGCAAGCGGCGCTACCGCCCTCTTTCAGAATCTTCTGGAAACGCTCGGCCCTGATTCCATGGGCGGGCGCATCGCCAGCGTTATGATGGGATCAGCAGAAACATCCGTATCATCTGAAATTAACCTTTCAGGGTAAAGGAAATGCCGCTTTCCATGGCTTTCAGGTATATCGTGGCCTCTTTGCCGTTCCATTCGATTTTTCGGATGAGCTTGCGAAGAGCCTCTTTTTTTTCATCCGGCCCCATCTGGTCAACCGTTTTTACGAAGCTGCCAAACGCTTCCCGGACGATTTCAAACCCCAGCTCTTTGGAGCGCGATGCTGCGGCCATCTGGCGGGAGATGCCGAGCTGCTTCTGCAGCAGCTGCTCCTCCTCCCGCAGCGAGCGCATCGCTTCAAAAATCAGCGCATCATTTTCAGGAGAATCGCTGTCGGCCAGTTTAGCAGCCAACCGGTTTATTGCCTTTTGGTTTTTTTTCGCCTTTGTTTTTAGCCTTTTGACAGCAGCCGCAAAGTCTTTCTGTTCTGTTTTAATCCGCATGAGCTCATTTTCAAAATCAGGCAGCAGGCTTTTGCCATCTTCCAGCAATCTCTGAATCGCCTCAATAATGGAATTATCAAACGAAACGCCCTTGATATTTTTGCAGTCGCAGAGCTCGCCCCGGCTCACCTTCTTTTTGGAGCATATATAATAAAAGCCCGGTGTTCCGTCCGCATAAACCCGCTGGCCGCCCGGTTCCATCGGCCCGCCGCACTTTTGGCAGCGGATCAGCGCCGAAAGGAGCGCAATGCCGCTGGTGTTCTGCCGAGGGTAGCAAAAACGCTTTTCATCCAACCGGGTTTGAACATATACCCACTTCTCCCCATCAATAATCCCCTCATGGTCGGCAATCGCTACCACCCATTCCTCTGGCCCTACCGGCTTTCGACTGCCCATTTTGGGATTGGTCGTTACCGTCTTGCCGTAGGCGATAACCCCCTTCGTGCCGTCATACTCATCGCGGCTGTTTGCCATATCGGCTCCCCTGGACTGCAGATAATCATAGACGCATAAATCGTTTTTGGCATAGACCGGATTCGCCAGCATCAGTCGCAAACCGGCTTTTAGAAAACAGGAGCCGCCGGGAGCGCGGATTCCCTGAACCATAAGGTAGGATTCCAGCTTTGAATAGCTACCCAAAGCGATATATTTATCAAAAATCATCCAGGCCAGCTCAGCGTGCTCGGGAACCAGCCGCAGCCTCTGGTAGCTGCGCCTGTTGCCCTGCTCATCCACAAAGCGCACCTTTTCCGATTCATAGCCCAGCGGCGGGATGCCGCCCTGCCAATGCCCGTTGCGGTACTGCTTATACTTGTTATCCCGGATGCGTTCCGCAATCGTTTCCCGCTCCAGCTCGGCAAACACTGAGGCAATGTGAATCATGGCGCGGCCCATCGGCGTTGTTGTGTCAAACTGCTCTTTGATGGAAATAAAGTCTACCCCGCGGGCCTGCAGCTCCTCCAGAATGACCGAGAAATCTGAAACGCTGCGGCTGATCCGGTCGAGCCGGTAGCACATCAGGATATGATACCCGCCCATGCGCATATCCGCCATCATCCGCTGAAACTCAGGCCGAACGGTGTTCTTCCCTGAAAATCCCTCATCCTCATAAACAGAAAATTTTACTTCCTCCGTAAACTGGCGGCGCGCATATTCCCTGCACATCTCAACCTGGTTTTCGATGGATTCTCCCTTGCCGGTAAATTTGGATTTGCGGGAGTAAATCATCACATTTTTCATTGCCCTCGCCTCCCGCTATTAAGATATTCGCCGTTATCCCCTAAACATGTCAAAATGCCGCCGGCAGCGCCGGGGGGGATATCGATATCTGCCGTTCGTGGCCCGGACCGCCGGGTTATCTGACAAACCGGCACATGTGATGGCTCCTGGCGCTTTGGCAAAAGTAATAGGACAAGCCGGAAGCAGCATAGCCTGCACCGAGGTGATCAATATGCCAAAGCGTATTAAAGACCAGCCAAACCCTTATAAAGACTGCATAAAGTTCGCTGTCAGCACGAAAGAGTGCGACTATGAGCGGGAGGAACTCACCAAGGAGCAGTTCGCCCGCGTGGTTATCCGGGCCGGGTTATCAGCCATGTTGCACCTGCATGATATCGGCATGCTTGATGCAGATATCAGTGGATGGGCGCTGAAACCCGATAAAGCCTGACAGGCATACCAAAGACCGCTCCCCGTATGGGGAGCTGCTGAAACAGAGACAAGCCCAGGGGATTGAAAGAAGCGGCCGCAGCCTGATTCAGAGGAAGGCAGCTCTCCCTTAACGGGCAGATACAGAAACATCCATCCTCACCTCCATGGCCAACCTGTCTGCATCCAGTTCTAAAATGGCCATCATCTGCAGCAAATTAAACCAGTTCGGATTAGACTGTCCGCTTTCTATCTTCTGTATCCATCGCGGAGAAAGACCGACCAACTCTGAAAGCTCTTCCTGCGTCAGATCGTGGCTTTTGCGCGTCTTACGGATAGCAGTCCCCAATGCCCGCCGGTATTTTGGCTTGATTCTCATATTATCCTCCCTTTGCTTAGAGGAAGAATATGCCAATCGCTAACCAAAGTCGACGAATGGTATGTTTCAATTTCGAAAAAAGTCGAAAAATGTAGAAGATATTTTGAACAAAACCGAAAGCATATAAAATAAAAAGCACATGAAAAAAGCGCAATCATTCTGTCAACGATAGGACATATTGCCGCCCTCTTTTGTCTGTTACCGGAACACCGGTAACAATCTATTATTACACACATCCTTATCTATACAACGTCAAAAATTCTGAAGGTCAGAATTTTGTATATTTAAAGTGAGAAATATCAGTATTATAAGCTTTTTTAGCATTCCAAGTCCAGCCGGCCTTCTGTATCAGGAGGGCGCCGGGTATCTTTGTGATGGATACAATGCCGAAGCGCTCTGCCCGGAATACCAGATACTGCACGATGCTGCCGCCAAACAGGAAAGCTTTCTCTATCAGGAGGCAGAGAAACTCGGTGTTCGGGGGAGCAGCCCTTATGGCTGCTGCCGCGGCCCCGGAGGACAAACTGATACTGATGATCATCTGCAGGCAGAGATCCGCGGGGAGGATAGCCGGACAAGCATTTCAGCTGTCTGCTGGTAGAGTACGACACCGAACAAAGCGCATTGAAGCAGGAGGTTATTTTGACCATTGGGGAAAAACAGAGGAGTTTGGCAGTGAGAAACCGGAAACGGGAGCAACCAAGCTGCATATGCGCCGGATGCGGAAGACACAGCGGGCCGCCGGGGAGGCTAAGAAAGTTTCTGTTTCTGTTGATTGATTTGGCCGAAATGTTGTTCTATACTTCCCATGGACACAGCCAAACAAATTTCCGTTTGTGGGGGTGCATAAATTGAAGACTTTATATGTCTCCGATTTAGATGGAAGTTTATTGAGAAGCGATGAAGCAACTTCAAGATACACGAACAATGTCATTAACCGTCTAACAGAAAGCGGCGCCTTTGTTATTGACAGTGTTACAGAAGATATCATGATTGAAAATTATTTTGATGATTCAGTTGATGAGATATTGGACGAACTGTTTGTAAACAAGATATATCCTATTATTTATGGACATATAAAAGGGAAAGAGAAGTTTTCATTTGTGCCAGAATTATGTACAGATGGTATGAAAAAATTTCTCAGCAGCAGAAATGGCGATATTCGAACAAATACAGTAAAGACAGCGAATGATTTGAAAACAGGTGATATATTTTATATTACCTGTATATCGGAAAAATTGAAGCCGATATATGATAAATATAAGGATAGGTTTCATTGCAGTACAAAAAATGATATAGATATGTTTAAACTGGCCGATGAAAGCTATGCTGTTCAAAATGCAGATGAGGAGTTAAAGAAATACGCTACTGCAATTATTTTATCTCAGGTGTATTTTGCCACATTGCAAAAAGTTCTTCATAATTATCTATCGTCATTACCTTTATCGTAGAAGCACCTCCATTTATTTACAGGGGATAGCCGGGAAGCGGCGCAAACGGCCCTGACCTTCGCAAATCAGAGCCACGCCCCGCAGAGCGCACGATACATGAGTGCAGACAGAGGAATTTTAAGTGAATAAATATACTTTTATGCCAAACGAATTAGAAGGTTTGCTCCGCCGCTTTGGTGTGAAAAATATTGAGATGGCAGGTCCCGGAGCATATGTAAGAACAGTTCCGCATGAATTACTTGTAAAAATAATGAACGATTCAAATCAACGATCAGATTTTTTAGATGTTTGCTATGAATATGATTCAAATCAATATGTCTGCGGTATGGGTAAAGACAATTTGTTGGCAAAAGGCGATTTATAACCCCAAAGTTGCTGCCCCTGGTGAGCCGCGCCACCAGGCAGCAGCAAGGGCAGGTAATTGGCCCTGTTTCGTCTCCATATCCCCCAGGTCAAACAGAATTTTTTCAAAATTTCCGCCCCTGTCCTTGACAGACTGAGCGAAAAGGATGCCGGGAATACAGGAGCAGACCCTATCCATGCAGAGAATGCCTTATCCCGGCAAAAGTACCGAAGGGGATTGTCCCCTATTTTTGGTTAATTTCAAATTATACAGAAACAACCTTTTATACAATTGCCGTTTACTACGGCGCTACCGCCGTAAAAGATACGCGCCACACAGCCATAGCAGGCCTGACGGCCGATGCTGTTGGCTTTATAGCCAGCGTGGCGGCGGTAAAGCTGCTTTTTGGATAAGGGTGATGCCGGTTGACCTGTTCGCCCGACAGCGGCGCTCATCTCCTTTAATGCCACGGTCGCCGGAGATATATCTGCAGGCGCCGCTTGCATGAAAGAAGAATCTCGGTTAAACTGGTAAAAGGATGTTCCATTACAGGAAAGGCAGGTTATGAATATGGTGTATCAGGCAAAGGAACAGCGTTATAGTGAGATGCCGTACCGCCGCTGCGGGAACAGCGGGCTTCTGCTGCCCGCCGTTTCACTTGGACTGTGGCACAATTTCGGTGATGAGGCGCTGTTTTCCAACGCGCGCGCCATGCTCTTAGGCGCATTTGACAAGGGCATTACCCACTTCGATCTGGCGAACAACTATGGCCCCTCAGCGGGATCGGCCGAGGAAACCTTTGGGAAGGTGATTTCGAAGGAGCTTCGCCCCTACCGGGATGAACTGGTGATCTCGACGAAAGCAGGCTATCATATGTGGGAAGGACCCTATGGGGAATGGGGATCCAGAAAGCACCTGATTTCTTCGTTGGATCAGAGCCTGAAGCGTATGCAGCTCGACTATGTAGATATTTTCTATCACCACCGTCCCGATCCCAATACCCCCCTTGCCGAAACGGCCGGGGCGCTGCAGCAGATTGTGCGTTCGGGCAAAGCGCTCTATATTGGCATTTCCAACTACAATCCCGAGCAGACGGCCGAGATGCTTGCGCTGCTGCAGAAAATGGGGGTTCCCTGCCTGCTCCATCAGATGCAGTATTCAATGCTGCGCCGCTCCAACGAGGCGGTGCTCCCGGTTCTGGAGAAGGCAGGGGTCGGTTCCATCGCCTATTCCCCGCTGGCGCAGGGGCTGCTGACCGGGCGATATTTAAACGGAATTCCGGAGGATTCCCGTGCAGCGGGCGCGAGCGTGTTTCTCGGCCGCGACCAGGTAACGCAGGAGGTAATGGGAAAGGTATGCCGCCTGAACCAGATTGCCGGTGAGCGCGGACAGACGCTCGCGCAGATGGCTCTGGCCTGGGTGCTGCGCCGCACCACATCGGTCATTATCGGCGCAAGCAGGCTTTCACAGATAGACGACTGTGCGGCCGCCACCGGGAAGCTGGAGTTTACCGCCAAAGAACTGGAGGCTATCGATCAGGTTCTGGCCTGAATCCGGCAGCTGAAAAACAAAAAGGCTTTATCCCCCTGCACGGCCGTGCAGGAGGATAAAGCCTTTAGACGGCAGTAGAACAGGCAAAGGAACTGGAACGGACTGAAAAGGCATTAAAACAGCAAAACGGGCTTTAAATGTAAACCGATAAGAAAGGGGATTGATAGAATGACGGATATGGAAAAGAAAGTCATGGTACGGTTATGTACAAAGATTCTGACAGAAACCAACCTTTATGAAACAGATAAGGAGATACACAACCTTATTGACTGGGTTTTGTATCGGAGCAGATCAAGACAAATAATAACGAGATACACAACCTGACCGGGGAATATAAGCAGACAGATCCGGAGTGCTGGGAGGGTATCCGGGAACGGTTAGACCGCATGAAAGCACCCTGCAAAGAACGGAATGAGTTGCATGAAAGACAGAACGATTTGCGAGAACAGAAGCAGCAGATCGAGAGAGGGCTTGCATAGTAAAATGTAGGGCATGGCAGCGGCCATGCCCTACATTTTGTTGTATACGGAGTGTGGGTGCGGTATAATCAGATAAACGAATCGGAATTTATTTAAGGAAGGTAAAACGATGGATAAAGAATGGGAAAGATTATATGAAGAAGCAATGAGTGCTTTGAACCCCCATGATGTTTCAAATAAAATGTGGGTAGGAAGTGTGGCATCTGCCGTACTCACAAAAAAAGGTAATATTTACAAGGGTATATGCATTGACACAGATGGCTCTATAGGAATGTGTGCTGAAAGAAATGCTT